>JBFGKW010000048.1:0-21729 GCA_041576495.1 Aridibacter sp.
GCCAAAACGAGCATGACCGCCTCGAGCCGCACGCGGGTTTTCCAGATTCCAAGAATCAATATAACGGCAAGCAACGAAAGCGTCAGCCAAAAGTGCATTCCGCTGGTCAGGAATAAAAGTGCCATTCCTCCCCAAAACACGCCGACAAACAGAATCGCACTGATAAATGACAGGATCCAGAGATTTGGTGAATAAACCCGCGTAATCTTCATTTGACGGGTGGTGAACTCGAGAAGGTCCAAAAAGCCGCAGTCGCCAATCGTCGCTGTGAGACACTGAGGCACAAAATGGATAAACAACCCGGCACGCCTCACGGAGTCCGTTAATACAAAATCGTCCGAAACGACGCTCTTCCATTCTTCACGGATCCGGAGCTTTTCGAACACTTCCCTTTTGATCGCGGTCGAACCTCCCCAGCAAAAATTAGTTTTGCGATTCCTACCGAGCGAAGAGGCGATAGAGGCATTCCATGCCGCACGGAGCTGTGTCGAAAACCCTCCGTTTTGTTGAATAAACCAGCGATAGCCCGTCGTGCATCCGGTTCCATCATTTGCGAGGGGGCCAACCAGATTTTTTAGCCAAGATTTCGCAGGGCATGCATCTGAATCGACGAAAACGAGTACCTCCGATCGATCTGCGGCCTTCAATACGGCAGCCCGCAGGTTATGGACCTTTTGTCCGCTGTCGGACGCAGCGCCCGCGATGACCAGAGTTCCGCGGCCGTGGGCGCCAATTATTTTTTCTATAACCTCAACCGATTCATCCTGCCCGCTATCGACGACGAAAATTATTTCATAATCCGGATAATCCTGGGTAAAGATGGCATCCAGATTCCGCTCGAGATCCGGATCGATTCCCCGGCACGGCACGATAACCGACGCCAATGGCGCAAAACCGGTTTTTGTCCTCCCGATTTCGTCCTTGAAATACTTTAGATAATCGATTCCGCCGCGAACGGATAGATAACCGAAATATATTTGAATAACGGCAAAAAAGTAAAAGATCAACATAAATCAACCGTTGGTGTTTCCGGCGCCAGCTGAATCGAGATAGGGCTTGAGGTGAGCGAGTGTCTTTGATAGTGCGCCGCGATTTTTATTCGCCGCGAGATATGCGTTTGCCGCCAATTTGTTGCGCATCGCATCATCTGCCAAGAGATTCCCGATGACTCCGGAAAGTTGAACGGAAATATCCGCCTGCGCAATTTCCGGCAGCCGGATCAACGCTTCGTTCCGGATAAAATCCTCGACAATGACGGCAAAATTAGCCGTGTGAAACCCGGTCACAATCGCTTTCTCGTTGAATGCGGGCTCCAAAATGCTTTGACCGCCGTGAGGAATCAAACTCCCGCCTACAAAAACGACATCTGCCAGAGGGTAGAAATCCCTCAACTCGCCGATGCTGTCGAGCAGAATCACCTCTGCGGCTTTATCTCTCCCCGACTCCGCGTCCGAACGCTTTACCCAGTCGAAGCCCGTTTTCTTAATAATCTTTTCAACAACGTCAAATCTTTCCGGGTGACGCGGAGCAATCAACAACCGTGGTAATTCATCCGGCGAATTTTTCCAAATCCGCTTAAATGCAGCAAGTACTATTTCTTCCTCAGGCGCGTGCGTACTCGCTGCAATAATTAACGGGGTGTCGTCCTTGATGTTAAACCGGCGGCGCATATTTTCGGTGTTTTCAGATGGGCTTTCGTCAACAATTTGATCGAATTTCATATTGCCGGTGACCCGCACCTTGCTGCTCAACATACCCAGCCGGATCAACCGATTGGCCGCTTTATTGTCCTGCATTAAAGCGAGATCGACATAATGGAGCACACGCTTCATCGTTTTTTGGATCCATGCATATTTCTCAACGCTCTTTTCCGACAGCCGTCCATTGACAATACAAAGACGGGCGCCGCTTTTATGCGCTTCGCGGAAAAAGTTAAACCATATCTCAGTTTCAAAAACCAGAATTATTTTCGGATTGATCCGTCGCAATGCACGGCGGACTGAAAACCTCCAGTCAAACGGGAAATAGAATATCCGGGCTGCGCGGTCGGAAAATAACTTGCGGGCGAGTTGATGACCCGTGACTGTTGTGTTTGAAATCACAAGTCGGTGTTGCGGGTAATCTTTTAGAATTCTTTCAAGGAGCGGTCTCGCTGCATTGGTTTCGCCAACCGAAACACAATGAACCCAAACTACCGGCCCTTCATTTGTTTCAAGGGCTTGGATATTTCCAAACCGTTGGCTTACGCTCGAGCCATAATTTTTTCGCCGGAAAAACATTATCGGAATCATCAAAACAATTCCGACGGTATATATTATGCTGTAAAGATAAAACATCTTTTTTGCCTTTAAAGCGCGGAAGCCTAGAAAGCCAACCTTTCTAGACACCCAAAATCCGCGTTATTTATGTGAACCTACCGCACCCGTTCAATATATGACTCCTCGGTAGGGTTAACACGAATTCTTTCACCCTCTTTCATAAACGGCGGAACATAAAGCGTAACTCCATTTTCAAGTTTGGCCGGTTTATTCGAATTTGAGGCGGTTGCGCCTTTCAGCACCGGTTCGGTCTCGATAATATCGAGTTCAAGCGAAGTGGGAAGTTCAACACCGATCGGCGTATCCTCATAAAATTCGATTTGAATTTTGAGTCCCGCCATCAGCCATTTCGCAGCGTCACCGAGATCATCCTCACTCATCGATATCTGTTCAAATGATTCGGTATTCATAAAATGATGCATATCACCGTCCGAATAGAGATACTCCATTTCATGTTGATCCAAAACCGCACGCTCGACATTTTCGTTCGACCGGAAACGATGATCAAACGAATTTCCGGTAACAAGATTCCGAAGGCGGGTTTGAACAACAGCGCCGCCTTTTCCCGGCTGATTGCGGTCAAACTCCATTACCTTGCACGGCGCTCCGTCCAGAATAATCGTATTTCCTCTGCGTAAATCGTTCGCACTTTTTCCCATAAATTAAATTGTGTATTTTCCGTAATAACTTTATAACGACGTAAGAATCCGTCGACTTGGATAATGTTGGTAGTTTATGGCGTGGATGTCCAACTGTCTAGTTCGCTGAGGGGCGAAGTCAATCGCGCCGGGATCGAACCGGCGCAACGACGACCGAAATGTCGAGGAACACATCGTTAACCTTCCCGGGGTCATCGTCTTTCAGATTGACTTGACGTTGGGCCGGGCCCTCCCCGGAAGCCTTGTTCCGGCAGTTTGTCGTAATCGCGCAATATCTAGCTCTTCGATTTATCGTTCTCTTTCTTAAACTCGAGGGGTTTCGGTTCGTCGCCGGGCGGCGGAATCTCGCGATTCATGCTCTTATAAATGCCGGAGATGGTCGCAATCCATTTTTTTGCGTCTTCGTTGGCCGGGTTAAATTTAAGAGCCGCACGATAATCACCGATTGCCGAGGCATATTGCCGGGCTTGAGTTAAGGCAAAACCTCGTTTGTAGTAAGCGTCGGACAACGCGGATTTCTTATCGGCAGAGTCCGGTTCAGATTTCAACGCTTTTTCGGCATCAGCAATTTCCCGGTCGAAATTGGTTGTATCAATCGGGTCTCCGCTGCGGCTCCAGGAACTTTTTTTATCAGATTCACCGGAGGATGCCTTCGAATCGAGATTCTTCAATTCCTTATCCTTTTCCACCGTATGCGCGGCGACAGTCTCGGTTTGACGCGCGTCATCTGCCGGGTTGGCCGGTACCGGGGCCTTAGAAACCGTCGGCGAGGTGCCGCAGGCTCCTAATGCCAAACAACTAAAAATCACTATCGTTATATTTTTCATTTTAAGTATAATCCGTCGTCTTCAATTTTCGATAAACGGCCGCGATTGCAATATGTAAATTCGCCCGCGTTTGTAACCCCATTCTATATCTTGATGGTCCTTGTCCCCAAATATCCGCTTGATGCTGGCGCCGACGTCTGCCAGCTGGCGAGCGACCAAATCGGTCAAAACGTTTCGGTCTCCCGATATCGGGACTTCCTTGACGCCCCCGTCATCATCAAAAACCAGTAATGAATCTTCGGCCGAACGGGTGAGCACCTGTACGGCGTTCGACTTCTTAGAGTAAAGAATCTGTTCGGCAATTTTTTTGCCCTCGACAACCTTGATGCCCAATCCCCGTTTTGCGCTTATATAAACGGCGCCTTCATTTTCAGCGTCAAATGGGTCTTTTGTTATCATCACACCGCTGCTGTCCATATCTACGCCGGTTTGAATCAAGACACCCATAAAGGTCCCGTTATGATCGATAAAATTTCGTTCGCGGGCCTCATAGGCTTCAAAATTCCATAACGATGCCCAGACAGCCTTGACGGCCTCTATAATCTTGTCAGGATCCTTGACGTTTGGAATGGTGTCATAAAGTCCGGCACCGCTGAAATTCGGCATGTCCTCCGCATTCGAAGAACTTCTGACAAATACTCCTTTTCCGCCCAGATAAGCCCGCCATTTGGACAGGATTTGACGTCTCAGATTCTCATCAAACACTCCATTCCTGATCTCCTCTCTGAATTTCGCCAATTTCTCCCGCCGGATTCTCGGATTATGAACAAAATCATTATCAAAACTAAAATCGGCAATGTTCCGGTCGAATCCGTTTTTCTTGATAAACCCGTCATAATAATTAAACGGTATTGCAAACCCGTCCGGTACTATTACCCGGGGTATCCGGCCGCTAATCACTTCGCCTAGATTTGCGGCCTTGGCCCCGTAGACCTTGCTGTCGGCTCTTCTGATTTGGACCAGCGCTGCGAGCTTCGTAACCGATAGATCGGAAGGAGGAGATTTTACGATTTGATCTAATTCCTCCTTCCGTTTTGCGTACCATTCTAATTCTTCGCGTCCGGCAAGTTTAATCCGCGGCTCGGTCAATGTTGTTTCAAACTCGATCCACCGGCCGTCAAATTCTCTTAAAAGCTGATCAGCATTCTTTATATAAGCATTCGGAATTCCCCATCCCTTGGCGAGTAGATTGATATGCGACAAGGGCGTCGATGGCTTGGTAATAATTATCCCGGCGACCGGCGGGAGATTTAACGGAACTTCGTTGAGAATGAGAATTTCGTTATAACCGATTTCAACGTTATCCAGATCGAGCTCATCAATGATGTGTACACGGCCTACTGCCCGGGCCGTATTCAGGGCCAGATATTCCTGGTTTTGCGAAATCTCGGCGGGCGTCACGCGATCGATTGCCATCGATTCAGTAAGTTCGTCGTGACGCGTCGAATTCGGCTTAAATGCGACCTTTTCGAAAAAAGTGCTGTTGATTGTATCGTAGGTCAACTTGATTTGTTCCGCCGGAATCAAATCGCCTTCCCAGAATTCGAACGTGAATCGATTTACGGTTTTCTGCCAGGCCACCGTGCCGACGATGAATCTGCGGTTTGGATCAATGTAAATATCCTGAAACAGGTCCTGCCCTTTCAGGGCAAGGTGGTTGCCCCGTAAAAAGTCTTTGTGGAACCGGTATTTCTGCGAATTAATATAATAAATTCTATTTTCTTCTTTGCGGTCGATGACAAACATCGCATGGGGCATGGCATACGGCGTTCCCTGATGATAAACGCGTGCCAGCATATCGAAGCTTGGTTGCGATGTTATTCGTGAAAGCGATCGAATGTTAGTATCCGGCGTTTTTGACATGACGCCGTCGGGTTCACGCGTCGGGGAGGGTTTCCTCGTCATCTGTCCGTAATTAACGGTCGACGCGGAAAGCAGGATAATTGCCAGCCTGATGATATTTTTGTTGGAAAACATAAAAAGCTTCATACGTCAGTAAACTAACATCCTCAAAAAAAAAGAAATAAATGAAATTATAACATTCGGAAAAATACCCTGATTCTAGCGGGACCGCAATCGGGTTCCCTATTCGCAACGTGCTTCGATAAGATGCCCAAAATCGATTTGGCGATTACCCGATTATTGTTCAATCGCAACCGTGAATGGGAAGCTATCCCTTTTTGGAAATTACCGATTCCTCACCGGGGTTCGTCATTTCCGGGCCGCCGTTGGGCTGATCAGGATTATCGCGGGGATTCCGGTCCGCGCTTGTTAATTGATGAGAGCCCCGCTCGAGATATTCCTCGTTCGCGATGTCAACCCGTGTCTTCGATTCGTACCGGAGACTCAAAAAGAACGCAACACAACCGATTACTGCCGCGACAAAAACCCCATCAATATTTCCGAAGTAATAGAAAAATGCGGCGACTCCGATCAGAACCACCGCAGCAACACGAAATAATATTTCAAGTGATTTAGTCTTCAAGCTTTTCCTCTTTTATCTCATCGGCAATTTTTTTGGCAAG
This sequence comes from Aridibacter sp., assembly GCA_041576495.1. GTDB lineage: Bacteria > Acidobacteriota > Blastocatellia > Pyrinomonadales > Pyrinomonadaceae > Aridibacter. The sequence goes on from JBFGKW010000048.1 coordinate 6,330, forward strand.
GCGCTTTTTCTTATAATTTCGCCAAAGATACCTGAGAACCAGCAATATCGGCAATACCACCAAAAGCAGGAACGGGATAATTGCAATCAATACCCTGATCATAATAAGGACAAACCCAAGCGCGGCGTCAAACCCGTCACGGACTGCGTCCTTCAGTTCATAGAAAAAGCCCGACGAGCTTCCGGAAATTGCCGTTGGGGTCTTTATTTGGACCTTAATCGTTGAAAGGCTTGCTTGATTTTCGAGAAACCGCTTCCGTCCTTCTATCTGTTCGATTTCGCCACGGACCGCAGCCAATTGTCGCTGCACGTTGAGCGCATCCTGAACCGATTTCGACTGCTTCATTATTTCAAGAAATTGCTCTTCGAGCGCCTTCTTTGTTTTCAAACGTGCTTCGATATCGATGAATTCTTCGGTCACGTCACGCCCGGTTACGGATTCGTCAATTATTCGATCTGCGGTTTTCCTTATTTCGGCAAGGGTTTCACTAAACTTATCCGCAGGCACGCGAATCGACATCACGACCGTATCGCCTTCCCGGCTTCTGATTTTGCTGCTGCTTCTCCGCGATTGAATAACAAAGCCTTTCTTTGCTTCGGCGATCGAAGAAATCTTCTGCTGAACCGCATCGGGCGATACCGACTCAAGCTGCAGATCGGCATTTCGTATGATTTTGCGTTCAACCGGCGCTTCGATATTTTCGACACTGTCAGCCTTATCGAGTGAAACCGGGTTTTGCGGATTGGCTGTTGGAGCATTGCCCGGTTGGCGGTCGACGCCCCGATCGTCAAGAGTATTTTTCGATTGAGCCTCCCGTTCGGCGGCAGGCGCTTCCGGCGAAGGAGGTTCTTCGATCAAACTTCCATTTTCCGTATCGCTCGTACTTGGTTCGGCAGCACAAGCGGCCAGCAAAATGGCTAAAAACAACAGGACCAATGCGCAATAGGCTTTTCTCATTATTCACTCCGTGCCGGCAGTGGCCGGCATGCAAAGAACGGCGCAGGGGAGCATTATTGCATTCGATTCGGGTCCTATGGCGCCTTTTCGGCCACTTCCTTGAGCGAAGCACCGGCAAACAAGGCCTTGATCGCGCCAAAGATACGGTTTAACGCCCGAAAAACTTTAGGGGCGAACCAGAAAAAGAATATAAAGAAGACGCCCAGAACAACGGCAATCAATATCGGAGCGAATACCGCCAAAAGTGCGCCCCCAAATGCGATGATGTCTTCGATAATCGATAGGGTCCAATTGGATACCGGCTCGGGTGACAGGTTTACGCCCGCACGCAGTGCAGCTTTGGTGCCGTGAGAAGAAAGCGCCAGCCCGCCCCCGATCAAACCGGAGATCACGGCAACGCTTGGATCCATTTCGGCCATAGCGGAATATGCCATTACTGCTCCGGCCGGCACCCTTATAAAGGTATGAACGACATCCCATACGCTGTCGACATACGGCACTTTGTCAGCGACGAATTCAATAATATATAATCCGCCCGCGATGCCGATAATCCACCAGTTGTCGAGAACATCCAACCCGCCCGGGAGTTTTACCGCGCTGAATTTTTGCAAAACTCCAAGAATCGATACGGTGGCATAAAGATTGATCCCGGACGTCCAGGCAGATCCGAGCGCCAGTGATAATGTCGAAAACCATTCCATATAACTCCCTCCTTATTAGACCGGCGGACCTAAACCACTTATCCTCTATTAATCCGATCCATCGGAATCCTTCTTGATACCGAATTTTTCCAACCGGTATTGAAGGGTTCTGAACGTCAGCCCGAGCAGCTTCGCCGATTTCGTAATATTGTTATCTGTCCGCTCCATTGCCTGCATTATCAAGCTCCGTTCTACATCTTCAAAATCAACGCCGTTTGGCGGAAGCTTAAATAATTCCGGACGGCCCGTAACTTCGCCTTGAAGCATATCCGGAGGCAGGTCCTCGACCCTAATGGTATCATCCTCACACAATAAAATAGCTCGTTCGATAGCCGATTCCAATTGGCGTACATTGCCCGGATAACTATAATTTTCGAGAATTTTATTGGCATCTTTCTCGATTTTGATTTTCCGCTTCGTGTCACGGGTATTCTTTTTTACGAAATATTCTATTAACAGCGGAATATCGGAGTTGCGATCTCTGAGCGGGGGAATCTCGACCGATAAAACATTGAGCCGATAATACAGATCCTCGCGAAACCTTCCATCCTGAGTCATCTTCAAAAGATTTCGATTGGATGCGGCGACGACCCTTACATCTATGGCGATTTCCTTGTTGCCGCCGACCCTGCGGATCTGTCGTTCCTGAAGTGCCCGGAGGAGTTTTGCCTGCAGCGAAATATCAAGCTCCCCGATCTCATCCAAAAACAGGGTTCCGCCGTCGGCGACTTCGAAAAGGCCCTTTTTCTCGGAAAACGCGCCGGTGAAACTCCCTTTTTCGTGTCCAAAAAGTTCGGATTCAAGTAAATTTTCATTTATCGCCGCGCAATTAACTGCCTGGAATATCTGCCCGGCACGCGGTGATTTGGTATGAATGGAACGGGCTATAAGCTCTTTTCCGGTTCCGCTTTCGCCTTTTACGAGAACGGTTGAATTCGATTTGGCAATCTTCAGTATGAGTTTTTTAACCTTGTCCATTTCTTCCGAGGAAGAAATAATTTCGACGTCGAGAATCGAAAGTTGGTTGAGCGCCCTTGAAACCGTTTCAAGCAGCTTATCGCTGTCATAGGGTTTCTGAAGATAATCAAATGCGCCGAGTTGGAGCGCATCGACCGCCGAATCTACCGAGCCGTAGGCGGTTAGCAGCAAAACGATTATTGATTTATCGAAATCCGTGAGTTCTTTGAGAAGGTCGAGGCCGCTCATTCCGGTCATCTGCAAATCGGTCAATACCAGATCAAAATGCCGGTCGGCGACAAACTTCATTGCGGCTTCACCGGACGATGCGGTTGTTACATCGTAACCTTCACCGGATAAAATCATTTCCAGAATCTCGCGCTGACCTTTTTCGTCGTCAACCACCAGTATTGATTTACGTGACATAATTATTTTGCCTTTGGAAGTGTTACCGTAAAACTCGTTCCTTGACCAATTTCAGATTTGACCGATAATTTTCCGCGATGATCATCTACGGATTTCTTTGCGATTGCGAGTCCCAACCCGGTACCGGTCTCTTTTGTCGAAAAATAAGGCTCAAAAATCTTGGTCAGATTTTCCGCAGCAATCCCGCCGCCGGTATCCTTAACTTCGATATTAACCCATTCGCCGTCGGATGAAAGTATGACGTTGAGATTCCCGCCCCGGTTTTCCATCGCCTGAACGCCGTTAATGAATAAATTGTTAAACACCGAACGCAGAATTTCGGCGTCTCCCGCCACAGCGGGAACCTCACCTCGTTCAACCACGCTTAGTTTAATACCTAGCTCCCCCGCCTGCGGTTCAACCAGCCGCAATGAGTTTTCAATCACGTTTCGAATAGCGGTCGGCTTGATATCGAGCTTGATTGGCCGGGAATATCTTAAGAAGTCTATTATCTGCTGATTGATCCGTTCGATTTCGGTTTTGACCTGCGAAGTAAGTTTTTCGAAAGTTTCTTTTTGTTCCGGTTCGCGAGGTTTGAACTTCTTTCCCAGATGATCGAGCGTGAGGTTGATAAAATTTAACGGATTCCGGATTTCGTGGGCTATAGCAGACGCAAACCTACCAACGACCGCGGACTTTTCCGCTTCCTGAAGCTGTGCCTGCAATTCCCTGGTTTTTTTAAGTTCCGAGGTCATTTCGTTAAATTGGCTTGCAAGCTCGCCGATTTCGTCGGTCCTCGCCGCATCGCGGAGCCTGAAGTCCAGGTCCCCTGCTGCGACTCTCTTGGCGGCTTTCGATAAATCCGCGATCGGCCTGGTAAAACGCCAGACCAAAAGGAAAGTGATGAAGGACGACAGCAGCAAGACGACGAGCATATAGACGACCGGCTGGGCCGCCCGCGTCGCTCTTTCTTTCCGGTCGTTTTCTAGAATCACCATCACATAATAACGTCCTTCGCTGGTTTCAATCGGAATCGCATGAGCCTCCCTGTCAGATGACAGATCATCCGACCTGTCGCGGTTGGGAAAATTCTCTATGTCGGGGCCGAGTTTTTCTCGCTTTTCCATCAAGGGTGGAAGATCCCTGGCGTCTTTCAGGTCGAGGTTTAAGAGTTCTCCGTTTGCATCCTGAGTAGGCAGGTATTTGTCGCTAAGGCTGTCGTTAATCTGCCATTTTTGATTGATAATCAAAATGTCTTTGATCCGCTTCGCCGTTTTTTCATTATAAAATGACTGCCCCGCGCTTTTGACAAAATCCGCCAGACGGTCGCCCGAGCTGATACTGTTGACGCCAAGTGCGAAACCGGCCAGCAGCGCCTGCTCCCGCATTTCGGTTATCTGAATGTTTTCATCCTGTGTCCGGATATTCAAATAAAATTGAACGCTGAGTGTCGTAACCAACAGCAAGGCGAGGATAATCAGGAGCCGGATCCGGAAGGTACTGAAGAATTTCATAACGTCTCTTGGTTATTTTTGAGCCGGCAAACGCTCAAAACAAAACACTTGTCGATTCCACGACGTGAATGTTATAGTTTTATATGGCGTGAAGGCAAACTTTAAGCGCGTTCACCCTGAGTCTGATACTCAACCACTCTCTCCACCAATCCTTAAATTAATTAAACATCGACTTGAAATGAGGTTATAGTTTGATGCAGTTCGTCCGATATCTTATACCCGAGAATTCCCTTTTTTTAATTTTGACAGCGATTTTAGTTCTGACAGTCCATACATTTGGGCAGCGGGATGACGTTTCGCTTCTCCGTGATACGGAAGCGAACGTTGCAAGCGACGACTTAACGGGTGAGGATTTGCGGATTAGAAATGCCGCGGTTGAAGCCCTTGGAAACAGGGCGGGTACGATCGTCGTGATGAGCGCTCAGTCGGGACAGATTTTTACGATCGTAAATCAGGATTGGGCGATCCGAAGGGGCTTCAAGCCATGTTCGACAATTAAACTGGTGACCGCGATTGCCGGGTTCAACGAGAAGCTGATTGAATTGAGGGGTAATCTTGCGGCAGGCTCCTACCGGCTGGGGCTTGATGATTCCCTGGCGTATTCAAATAATACCTATTTCCAGAAGGTCGGATCGGGCCTCGGAAGCGCAAAAATGATCGACTATGCCAGAATGCTCGGGCTCGGCAGCCGGACCGGGATAAACGCCCCGGGCGAATACGTCGGCCGATTGCCCTACGGGAACGAGAATTTGCGTATCTATTCACACGCCGACGATTTTGAGGTGACACCGCTCCAGCTTGCGGTTATGGTCTCAGCCATTACCAACGGCGGCCATCTTGTAATTCCTCAGATTCCAAAAACGGAATACGCGAAAGTCAATTTTAGGGGTTACTACCGCGATAGCCTCGATCTCAAACAGTCGGTTTACGAAAGGGTCATTCCCGGGATGATCGGTGCCGTCAATTACGGAACTGCAAAGCGAACCGGTTCGCCGAACCTTAGAATCGCCGGTAAGACAGGTTCTTGTATCTCTGACGGGACGTGGGTCGGTTTATTTGCATCGGCGGCTCCGGTCCAGGATCCGAGATTCACTGTCATCGTCATAACCGAGGGAACTCGCGCAAGAGGAAAAGCAGCCGCGCAGATCGCGGGCAAAGTTTATCAATCGCTAAGCGGCCGGTTTAACAATAGTCTTAAGGGAAATCTTGCCCGAAAAACGATCGTCGTCGGTTCTCAAAGCGAAACGAATTCGGCGACACTCAAGCGAACCGGGTCAAGCGAGCCGGTCAATAAACCTGTTTCCCGCCTGTCGTCAAAAATTTCGGAAAACCGCCCGGCTAATACCAATTCAAAAAAAGACTCAAAGCCGCTCAGAACTGAATCGAAAGCATCAAAGAACAAGCCCGAAGAAATGTTTCCGACCATCGTAATAAAAGGAAAAAGCGAAATTTCGAGACCTCGAATCGTAAATAATTGATAACGTTCGGACATCCTGATATAAAGATGACGCCGCTGGATATTTATGGAAGCGGCGTCCTTTTTTTGTTTTTTTTGCTTGACAGCAAACTATTTATTGCGGGAATATTATGGTTTGTATTTTTTGCGCGAAATAATTGCGGCTGATTTTTGGATAAAATTAGGACTCTTGCATACTATAATGCAACTTTTTTTTGTCGGTCTTCATCTGATTTTCGCATAACGCTGGAAGCATTTGCAGTCGAATGAGGCTTCCAAATTCTAAAGAAAACAATTGTTAAATCACGATTGGCTGGAGGAAATATTTTAATGAAAACCTTTTTCAGAGTTTTATTGCTCGGACTTTTTACCTTTCTCTTGACGGCGGCGGTTACGACCGCGGCGTTTGGACAATCCGTAGAGGAGAAGACGGCCCTTTACGAAAAATATACCAGTAATTACGCCGGATCGATCGATCAGAGAAAGATCGCAATTCAAGCGGCAAAAGAGTATATCGCCAAATACAGCAGCAGCGCATCGGACGCCGAAATCGTAAATTATCTTAAGGGAGCGATTCCAAAACTCGAACAAGGTATTGAAGAAGAGTTGAAACGAATTGAAGCCGCAAAGATCGAAGCGGAAAAGCAAGCGAGATATGCGAAATTCGATTCGAGCGTGAAAGCGGAAAAATGGGACGGAGCGTATCAGGCGGGAAGCGAGATTCTTGCAGTCGAGCCGAATTTGCTCGACGTGATTCTGGTACTCGGATCGATCGGCCTTGATGAAATCGCCAAGAATCCGCCGGTTGAAAAGTATAATGACTTGACGATCAGGTACGCTAAACTCGCGATCGACAAAATGAACAGCGGTGTTACGGCAAAAAACTACGGCGCATACGATATGACGTATAAAAATAAAGAAAATGCGCTGGCGTGGATGAATTATACGATCGGAATGATCATGTACCACAGCATCGGAAAGACGAATCCGGCCGCTAAAAAAGATTCTTTGAATTATCTTTATGCAGCTACGCGGTACGAATCGGATAAGAAACAAGATCCAAGAATTTACGGTTCGATCGCGGACTGGTATTGGGGAGAAGTTACTGATTCGGTTGCCAAAAGCGATGCCCTCATCAAAGAACAAAATTCCTTAAATGATAAGTGGAACGCTGCTGATAAGCCCGGCCGGGAAGTAATTGACCGGGAGCTTGAGGTGGTTAAAGCCAAATACGAACGGTCTTTAGGATTTGAAAGGGCTTATACCGAGCGGGCGCTTGATGCGTACGCGAGGGCGTATCAGATCGCCAAGTCCAATCCAAAGATCACACAGAAATATAAGGACGTCGTTCTTGGCCGAATCAATGACCTTTATAAGTTCAGGTATCAGAACAATCCGGAACTTAGGACAGACTCCGCCATTAATACCTACATCGCAGGCGTGATGGCGAAACCGATGCCGGATCCTTCGAGCAACGTCGAACCGATTATGGAAAATACCAATGATGCCAATGACAAGGCAACCCAGGTTAAGACCGGGACCGTCCGCACGCGTACGGTTTCGACAGCCAAACCAAACAATCGCAAGTAGTTTTCAAATTGCTTTCTTTAGAAACCGAAAAAGTCGAATGCTGTAATCGAGCATTCGACTTTTTCTTTTGTGATCGTTTTTATTAAAATCAGCTTCGATGCCAAAGCCACTTTCCAAGCTTGAAGATTTAATTGACTTTACGTTCAAAGACATTAGACTTCTCGAGCGAGCGCTGACGCACAGATCGTGGGCGAACGAAAGATCCCCGGACACCGGGGAAATTGCTGAAGGCAGATTACAGAATGAACGCTTGGAATTTGTGGGTGATTCGGTACTCGGGTTGGCGATTGCGGAACATCTCTATCAAACCAATCCGGACCTAAGCGAAGGCGATCTGACGTTGATGAAACATCATTTGGTCAGCGCCGAAACCTTGGCGCAAATTGCAGCCAAGCTTGATCTGGGTCAATTTGTAAAAGTCGGAAAGGGAGAAGAAAAAACCGGGGGCCGAAAAAAGCAGGCGATCCTGTCCGATACGCTTGAAGCCGTGTTTGCCGCCGTGTTTTTTGACAGCGGTTATATAGGTGCCCGGAAAGTTATCGTCAATTTGCTCCGCGAGGAAATAGCCGGTGTTACTCCTAAGAGTTCGTTAGACTATAAAACTCTTCTTCAGGAAACACTGCAGGGCGAGGGGCGCGACGCCCCGAATTATGAGGTTATCAAGACGGACGGGCCGCCGCATAACAGGGTCTTTACGGTTGCTGCTGAGTGGGACGGCGGCCAGACGCAGGGAATCGGCAATACGATTAAAGCTGCTGAAATGGAAGCAGCCAGTAAAGCCGTCGAGATTTTGGAAGAAGAGATTGAAAAACAAAGCCCGAACACCTAACGTATTATTTTTATGAGTAAACCGGTTAAATCAAAAGAATCAGCGATTAAATCAAAAACGGCAGCACCGCCCAAAAACCTTTTGTTTGAATACCTCGAATCATTTGTCGTTACGCTCATTATGGCAATCTTCGGGATGACCTTTATTATTCAGGCGGTTACCGTACCGACGGGATCGATGCAAAATACGATTTTGGTCGGAGACTATCTGCTGGTAAATAAATTCATCTTCAACGCCGGCGGCAATCCTTTGCCGTTCTTGCCTCAACGGGAAATCAAGCGTGGCGATATCATAGTATTTAAGTACCCCGGGAACAGGGTCGAACCGGAACGGGACGCGTCTCGAAATCCACCTATTGTTCCTTATCAAATAAATTACGTAAAACGTGTTATTGGATTGCCGGGTGAGACAATCGAGTTCAAAAACAACCAGGTTTTTATCAACGGAAAGCTTTTGCCGGAACAGCGTTTAATCGGCAATTCACCGAATCAAATGTCAGCGCTCGAGACGGTGGAGTTTGAACCGGCGCCCTCAGGATCAAAATACAAAGTGTTCTACCGCGAGGATTTGATGAGGGCGGTTCTCGATGGACGCGATTTGACGACCGAGGGCTACAATTTCGGCGTCAGTGGAAAACAGCTCAAAATCCCAGAAGACAATTTTTTTGTGATGGGCGACAGCAGGGATAACAGTGAAGACAGCCGCGTATGGGGATTTGTGCCGCGAAATCTCATTATTGGAAGAGCGATGTTTGTTTACTGGTCATGTGACCGGGGCGCCAGCAACGGAAATCTGGCCGGATGTATCACTCACCCAAGACTTGACCGGATCGGAACGATGATCAAATAGATTTTTTGCAATTGGTTACTCGTCCACCGGCGATGACGCGGGTGGATTTCCTTATGGACTTAAAATTCAACCACGAAGTGGAATCAGCGATTCGGAACAAACGGCCGATCGTCGCTCTAGAATCGACCGTCATTGCCCATGGATTGCCTTATCCCCAAAATCTTGAAACCGCCATCAGACTTGAACAGATCGTCCGTGATTCGGACGCGGTCCCGGCAACGGTTGCGATGTTTGACGGGGATCTTTGCGTGGGACTGGACGATGGCCAGATTGAGAAACTCGCGACCGACAAGAACATACGGAAAATTTCAATGCGGGATTTACCCATCGCTGCGGCCGGAAGAATGACATGCGCCACAACGGTTGCTACTACTTTGTATGCAGCCCATCGGGCGCGTATTCGCGTCTTTGCGACCGGAGGAATCGGCGGTATCCATCGTGGATGTCCGGCGGATGTTTCGGCCGACCTTCCGATGCTTGCAAAAACACCTGTCATAACCGTGTGCGCCGGAGCCAAGATTGTGTTGGATTTGGTATCGACGCGGGAATGGCTCGAAACAAACGGCGTGACCGTCCTTGGGTTTAGATGTGATGAGATACCGGCATTTTACTCGAGACAAAGCGGCCTGCCGGTTGACCAGCGGGTAGAAACATTTGAAGAGATTCACGCGATAGTTTTCGCACGAGATGTCTTAAAACTGCCGGCCGCGATCCTTTTGACGGTGCCGATCCCCGAAGAATCGGAGATCGAATTGAGCGAGCTCGAACCCGTGCTTGAAAACGCGCTCCGGCTGGCGGAATCGACGGATGTTTCCGGTAAGGAAATAACTCCATTTCTGCTGGCAGAGCTGTCCAGAATGACCGACGGAAAAACCCTTTCGGCAAACATCGCATTACTGGAGAATAATGCCCGAATCGCTGCCCAAATCGCGCTTCCGGTAACCGGTGATTAGGCTTGTTACTTTCTCTCCATTTTTTCGCGAAGAAAATCCAGCCGCTTTTGTGCCTCAACGGCTTCCTCGGATTTCGAATACCGGTCTACTAGCTCTAACCAGGCTTCGCCATCGTAATGATAAGACCGGGTGTTGAAATTGAACAGAAATCTGATCCCTAGTTTGCGGTAACGATCGAGCCCGTTGTATCCAAGATAAAAACTATGAAGAGGCGCGCCCGAGGCGGCCATTTCACGACGGTCGAATTTCGCCGAAGCCTTGGTCGAAAGTTCGAGCGACTTTTCTTCTACCAGATCCCCTAAGAGCATCAGTATTGACGGCCGGAGAGCCGATTCCGGGAAAAACGTCAGGAAATAAACCGCACGCTCAATCTTTCCAAAGCCCGTTGAAGCGTGGATCAGACGGACAAGCCTTTGATCCTCGTTTCGCCGGAAATTTCCTACAACCGCGTCGGCCTGAATCCAACCCGTCTGCTCATTCGACGCCGAAGTCTTAACTTCGTAAAAAGTGATGCCATCCGTATCCATTGAGCTGATTACTAAAAGCCGCCTGCCCCGGCTCAACCTTTGCATCGGAATCGAGTAAAGACTTGGCTCGGTTAGCAGAAGCGACAGGCGCTCGTCAATGACAATCGCGAAATTCCCTTCTTCCGCCGTTTTCTCAGTTGATCCCTGTTGTGCATATGAGGCTGAACAGGCAAGCAAAAATAACGTAAGTGTTGAGACAATTAGGTTCTGCATCGCAAACTTCTCCGATCAAATTTCCCCAAATCCAAAACAATTACTCTGTATTCGGCGCGGCTTTTCTGACCAATTCCTGAATGCCGACATGATGAAAATGGCATATTGCAATTGCCAATGCGTCCGCGGCGTCATGGGGTTCGGGCAATTTCTCCAGTTTTAACAGAATCCGAACCATTTCCTGGACCTGACTCTTTTCGGCCGCGCCATAACCAACCACGGTTTTCTTAATCAAACGCGGACTATATTCAGCGATATCCATGCCGGTCTTTTTTCCCAGTAGCAAGACGACGCCGCGAACCTGTCCCAATTTCAACGCGACTTTTACGTTTTGGGCATAAAATGCCTCTTCGATCGAAAGTACGCCGGGCTTGAATTGCTCGATTACCGCCGTCAGGTCATCATGGATTTTAAGCAGCCGTTTCGCGAATTGATCGTTTGGATTTGATTTAATTGTCCCGTAGGCAACCCCCTGGTATTTAGAACCGGCGCTTTCGACGATTCCCCATCCAAGCGTTCTGCTTCCAGGGTCGATGCCTAAGATTCTCACTGGCCTAATTTACTCCGATGCAATTTCTTCGTCAATATCGAAGTTTGCGTAAACATTTTGAACGTCATCATGATCGTCAATCGCCTCATATAGTCTGAGCATTTGCCGGGCTTCGTCACCTTCGACTTTTATGTAGTTTTGAGGAATCATGGAAATCTCGCCGACATCCGGTTCAACCGATGCAGCCCGGAGAGCTTCCTTTACGCTTTCGTAGCTTTCCTGATCGGTAAATATTTCGAAATTATCCTCATCATCTTTTAAATCTTCGGCTCCGGCTTCGATCACTATTTCAAACAGTGCGTCCTCTGATTTCTGGTTCTTGCCGACGACGAAGTACCCTTTCCGGTCAAACATCCACGCCACCGAACCGGACTCACCCAAATTGCCGTTATTCTTTGACAAGAGATGCCGAAGTTCGGCAACCGTGCGGTTGCGGTTGTCAGTCATCGTCTCGATCAAAATCGCGACGCCTCCCGGCCCGTAAGCTTCATACGTAATTTCGTCATACGAAACGCCTTCCAACTCCCCGGTACCACGCTTAATCGCGCGATCGATATTATCGTTTGGCATGTTTGCCGCTTTGGCGTCTGAAACGGCCTTTCGAAGACGGGGATTCATATCCGGGTCACCGCCTCCGTCACGCGCTGCGACGGTGATCTCGCGAATCAGCCTGGTAAATATTTTGCCGCGTTTTGCGTCCACGGCGCCTTTCTTGTGCTTTATACTGTGCCACTTGGAGTGTCCTGACATTTATTTCTTTCCTTCGGTTGTAACGATAACTTTGGTTAAGAACCGCGATATATCACGCCAAAATTTCGATCACTAAACTAACCTAAATCCCGACTCATCCGATTATTTACGCGAATCTCTTTTTTCCCGCCGCCGAATTCGCAAATTTTCCAGTCTGCTAAATAAAACTTAGGAAAGGGCCCTTTTCAATACCGATAATCCGGATGCGCTTCGTTTTCGAAGTCTGGCCGCTCAATATTTCTATACCGCCCTTCGAAACATTGAAAGACTTTGAAATGATCTTGAGCAATTCCCGGTTGGCAGCACCCGCAACCGGCGGAGAGTTAAGCCTTATCCTTAACCTTCCGTTCTATTCACCGCAAATTCCGGACCCGTTTGAACGCGGCACGACGAGAACCTCAAAGACGATCGATTCCTGACTCCCGGTATATTCGATCACTGGGTAAGCAGAACCCCTGAAACCGCCATTTGCAGAAAATGTAATATGAACAGGACGACGATCGGGGAGATATCAAACATTCCCAATGGCGGGATCAGCCTTCGGAAAGGTTCCAGAATGGGATCGGTCAGCTTTATCAAAAACCTCAAAACCCTGTTCCCGTAAGAAGTAACCCAAGAAAGGATAATGCGAAAAACGATAAGCAGGGCGTAAATCCCCAAAAATCCATACAACAAATAACCGACCAGCCTTGTTATACTCGCTCCCTTGATACTCGCCGCAACGCCGTCAACCGTAAAGAAAAGATTAAAAAACAACTGCAAAATAAAATATCCGACTACGCAAGAGACCAGAATGGTGAGGAGCGGCGCGATGCGCGTATCGACCTTCATTCGCGCCAGAAAGCTTGCCACGGGATAGACCATTCGATCGGTATGCTTTTTCAACTTGTAAGACAATCTCCCGATCGCTCCAAACGGATTCGGGTCGGTGAAGTTAAAGACCAGCCGCGCCAACATCAGCAACACGATGATCATTATGAGAAAAACTATGAATCCCTGAATTACAGGATATACAACCGGTAACATATTTAAGCTGTTTCTTATTTCGTTTTAACCGCCGAAGAAAGATTCCGGCAACTTTACACTTGTCACGAGTGATGGGTCGCTTTTGCCGCACCTTTTTCGAGGTTTGCTATTTTATCAACCCGCCGGCTATGCCGCCCGCCTTCGAATTCGGCCGAAAACCAGGCGCTGACGATCTTCGGAATTTCTTCCCTTGGCGTCGTACGGGCGCCAATCGCCAAAACGTTGGCGTCGTTGTGCCGACGGGCCAATTCCGCAGTTTCGGCATTCCAGGCGAGCGCCGCCCTGACACCGTCAACCTTGTTGGCGGCAATCGAAATCCCGATTCCCGAACCGCAAACCAAAATACCCTGTCCGGCATCCCCGCCGGCGACCGCTTCCCCTACCTTTTCGGCAAAATCCGGATAGTCGACCGAGGCATCCGAAAAGGTGCCAAAATCTTCATATTCAATATCCATTCGCTCGAGTTGTTTCTTTATCCGTTCCTTTTCTTCGAAACCCGCATGGTCGGATCCAATCGCGATTTTTGTATTCATTTCAATTCATTCCCGCAGAAAATTTATTCGATATTTGATTTTAACCGAATTGGCAACATTAGGAAACACAAGCAGCAAACACTTTTCCGGAAACACGTTGCCGAATGCGGAAGTGCGGGGTTTTTCGGTGGGCGGGACAACTCATCTGGTCTAATTAGTCAACTAATACCAAATAAACATATGACAGCGCGTTAAATTTATTAGGAGAACCAGATGTTTAAATCGATTCAAATGTTGTTTCTAATGGCGATTTTTATTGGTGCCGCAATGGCGGCTCCGGATACCCGAGAGATGGTGCGAAGGGCAATCTCACCGGATTCTGAAGAGTCAGCAATTGCGATCAAGTACCTCAGGAAATTAGGACAACAAGGATTGAATGCCCTGACGAGAGAGTATTCAAGTGAAATTCAAGATTACCGTGATTCCGGCAGCAAGTCGGATTTATGGCGGCGAATTTCGATTGCGGTCGATGAAACCGCCATGCAAAAAGACGCGTTTGCATCCAATTTATTCTGGCATGTGAATCTCGAAAACGCGCTTGCCGAGTCGAAAGCTTCCGGTAAACCGGTGATTTCGTTACGGCTCCTCGGAAGGCTTAACGAAGAATACAGCTGCGCGAACAGCAGGTTTTTCCGCTCCGTTCTTTATTCAAACGAAGAAATTTCAGCGTACCTCCGAAATAACTATGTTCTCCATTGGGAATCCGTTCGTCCGGCGCCTAGAATTACGATAGATTTTGGAGACGGCAGAAAGTTAATTCGAACGATCACCGGAAATAGCATTCACTACATATTAGATCAAAACGGCAAGATTATTGATGCACTGCCGGGTCTTTATAGTCCGAAAGTGTTTTATGACTACCTGGTCAGAATCAATGGAGCCGATAGGACCGATCCGCGGTTCCGAAAGCTTTATTGGAGTGCGCAGCGGGCATCGCTGCTGGCGGAATTGGATTCCGGGTTGTATTCAGGCGGTGGCGGTTCGGATGAATTGAGAAGCTTTGGAATATCGTCCGGCGATACAAACGAGAATAGCGATGTTGAAGATGGGCAACCGCCGACGGCGCTCGAAGCTGCCCCGCGGGCGGTGACCAAGGCCCTCGTCGAAATGCCGATGGTAAGGGCGATTTCGTCGGATGTTGAATCGTTGAGAGCCACACCGGATCGCGAAAGTTGGCGGAATCTGGCAGAAATATTTGGGAAAGCCGCGATCGACACCGGAAGCAGAAACTTCATCCGGCTAAAAATGAATCGATCGTCAAAAGTCCCGGATCCCGCGTTTTCGAGGTTGATTTCGAAACTTGAGGAATCAATTTCGATCGACACCGTTCAGAATGAGTATTTTTTTCACCTCAGAATGTATGATTGGCTCGAGAATGACCCGGAAAGCGAACTTTCCCGATTTAACCAGCGGGTCTACGAAGAACTTTTTCTGACGCCCGAATCAGACAAGTGGCTCGGACTCTATTCCTCTGAAGTTTACTCGGCCATCGAGTCAAACGGAGTGATCGACTAGCTTCTGATTTATTGCACAAGAGAAACGTAGCCATATAGATTCAGATAATTTGGAGGGCCCGCGTTCTGTCATTTA
>JBFGKW010000049.1:0-21712 GCA_041576495.1 Aridibacter sp.
ACCGGCGTACTTGCGCCCGGAATTCCTTCACAAGGATTTGTCCCTTTCGGAACCACCAAACCATTGCACGGATCAGTTGCCGGCCGTGCCGGATTGTAAGCAGAAGGCAAAAACCCGCTGATCCTGTCTCGCGCATCATAAGGCTCAAATAATAACGAGTATCTGGCGCCCAATTCCAACGTCAGGTTTGGTCTTACTTTCCAAGTGTCGCCGAAGTAGAATTCCAGGTTCTTGTACCTGTTTTGACCAACCGCCATCGTATTGGTTTCACCGAATCCGAAAAGAGTTCCGTCGGTTAAAAGATCCTGCAGCATTCCGTTGCCCCAATTTCCCGAAAACGCTCCGCAGCAGCCTGATGGCCCCCAGAATTGAACTGATTCATTGTTTGGACCTGAATCCTCATCCTTTGCGGCAGTATCGAAAAGAACTCCCGTTTTGAGCGTATGGTTTCCGGTAACCATCGAGAAATCGTCCCTGATGGAATAGATATCAAGCGAGTTCCTAAACGGAGTCTGCGTCCATAAGTCAGATCCAGAGCTGGAATAATATGGAGCGATCCCACCCCAGAAAACAGGGTGCGGACGGTTTGCGCCATTCACCTTAACCGAGTCCGGGAAAAACCCGGGGATTGCCGCGTTGATCTCCGCATTGAGATCCGAGCCCGCACCCGGATCAACTTTTATTCGATTAGCCGAATATGAGAATTGAACTTCGTTGATAGCGTTTGTGCCGAGAATGGTCGTTAGCTTAACGGCAACTTGTTTGGAAGGCTGGGCCCACGTGCTCTCGATGGTCGGAAAAGCATCATCACCCCACAGATTTCCGGTCAATATCGGAGTCGCATTAGTCCAGGTGTCCTGCGTGTAACGTCCAAAGATTTTGTTGTTTTTATTGATGTTGGCGTCTATCCGGAAGTTTTCCTCTCGAAAATTAATTGGCGAGTTTGCCGATTGGGCCCAATTATTACATCCGCTTGGACTCGCAACGTTCGGTTCGGGCAGTATCTTGACCAAGGTCAATCCCGCCTGGCTCAAATTCCCCGGTGGGATTATTTGGGTGGCAAAACCCGGATGCCCGGGATCCGAAATCGGATTTGGCGAACAGCGCTGCCCGTTTGTGGCGAATCTCGGTTGACTGAAATTGCCTTGACGCTCCAATAAGGTCGGGACGCTGCCAAAACGCGATTGGCCCCGGATCTCCTTATTCCATTCCTGCGAATAAAAGAAAAAGGCACGGTCTTTGACGATCGGCCCGCCCAAGGAGCCTCCAAAATCGTTTCGGCGGAGTTGGTTTTTGCCGGTGCCGTTTAAATTGGCAAAATACTCGGTCGCATTCAATGCGTCATTTCGGCCGAAATAAAACAAACTGCCATGAAACTCATTGCTCCCGCCGCGCGTTACAATAGTGATTACAGCCCCGGCAGCCTGACCGTATTCCGGCCCGTAGCTGTTTCGGAGCGACTTAAACTCCGCGATCGCTTCGATCGAAGGAAAAAGCAAAATCGTACGATTTGAACCGGTATCGTTGTTGTTCGCGCCGTCGGTCAAGAACAGATTACTCTGACCTGAATTCCCGTTAACGGAAAAATCGACCCCGCCAAACAACCCTTTGCTCTTGCTGTCAAAATTGTTCGCCGCCGATACACCGGGCTGGAGCTGCGTCAACTGGACAAAACTCCGTCCGTTGAGCGGTAGTTCACGAACCTGTTCGCCGCTCACGATCTCGCCGACGGTTCCCGTTTGTGATTGGATTTGAACCACGTCCGCGTTAATTTCAACAGTTTCGGAGACTGCACCAACTTGTAAAGTTACGTTCTGACGAGTGACGCTTGATACATTTACCACGACACTGCCAATAGCGGCTTCCTTAAAACCGTCTTTGCTCACGGTCAGCCGATAGGTTCCGACCGGAAGATTCGTGATGGAGTAGTTACCGTCGTCGCTGGTAGTAACCGTTCTGGTGAAACCGGTAGCCGGCTGGCGAAGCGTGACAGTCGCATTTGGAACAACCGCTCCGCCCGGGTCGACCACGCTTCCGGAGATTTGTCCGGAAGTTGCGGTTTGAGCAATGCCTGGGTTTGGCAAAAGGAAAAAGCAAAACGATATTAATACCGCGATACCAAATTTCGAAACAAAACTTCCGCGGGTTGATCCCGCGCGAAATGATTTGTGTTGATTTGGATTTAACTGGTTCATTGAAAATCCTCCGAAGTTTCTTGAATGTAAATCGACCCTAAATGGCCTGAACAACCAAGCGCATGCTTTGTTGTATGGCCTTACAAAAGACTGCAAAAAAAGGTTTAATTAGAAAGAAATTTTCCGGCTTTCCGAAACGTAAATTGAATACTTTGTTGTATAACCTTACGAAAGATATTACATAAACGCAACGATGTCAAGACTTTTTGCAAAAATATCGTTAACCCTCCGATTTGCGGGCTGAGAGGATAACCGCATCAAACGCCGACTTCGTCTTACCGCTCCGATCAAAAAGCAATGGATAGTTTGTTCGACCGCGAATCGGATAGTTGTTGAGCCAGGATTCGCCGTCAGTTACATTCCAAAACGTGATGCGCGTAATCGCCTTGCGGTAATTTAAATAAACTCCGAAAAGACCTGCGTATCGGTTTGCCAATTCTGCCTCAACGCCGGAAGGCAATCCGTTTCGGTACGGATCTAATTGTTCGCGGTTTTCAAAACTGACGGCAACTTCCTCACCGTCAAATCCTTTTGGATCCGGTAAGACACTGACATCGAGCTCACTGATCGCCACCTTGAGACCCAGTTCGGCAAATTCTTTTATGGTATCCGCCTGCTGCTTCAATGTTGGGAAGGTAAGGTTATTATGTCCCTGAAGTCCAATACCACTGATTGGTACGCCCTCTTTTATTAACTTTCGAATTAGTTTTACCGCTCCCTTTCGTTTTGGTTCATTTTCAATCGAATAATCGTTGTAATAAAGCTCAGCGTCCGGATCAGCCTGACGGGCGTATTCGAACGCTTTGGCAATATAATCCTCGCCAATGATTTTGAGCCACGACGACTGCCGCAGCGTACCGTCTTCGTTTAGTGCCTCGTTGACCACATCCCATGCCCGAATTCTTCCTTTATAACGGCCGACGACGGTCGATATATGCTTGCGCATTCGATTTAACAAAACAGCCCGCGATACCGGATTCCCCCGGTTATCCTCAAAAACTTTCTTTGGGGTCTGGTTATGCCAGACAAGCACGTGGCCGATAATGAAGTGTCCGTTTTTCTCACCAAATTCTACGTACCGATCGGCATCGGTAAAAAAATAACGATCGGATTCAGGATGGATCATTTCCCATTTTAAGGCGTTTTCGGGTGATACCGTATTAAAGTGGTTCTTAATAATTGGCGCGGCACGTAAATCGTCCCCGTAATACTGCGCCCTATTCAGGGCGGCACCTATCATGAAATCATTCGCGAACACTTCCTTCAATAGAGGTTCGGAATAAGCGGGATGCGAAGCAAAATGAAGCAGCCAAATAATGAGGGATATTTTTGTAATGATCCGATTCATCTTTTCCAATTTTCCGAATTCGATATCGGGGACTACGTTAGATTCGCAAATTACCCCGATGGACTCGCTGCGAATTTTGATGCCAGAAACAAACTCAGCGCACCCATTACGCTTGCATCGCCCCCAAATGTCGATTTAGTAAGGAGTGTTGAATGATACTCCCTGCAAATACAACGTTCGATCGCAGTCCGCAAATCCTCTACAATTAACGGCCAAACGTTTGTGATATTTCCCGCTATAATGATCGATTCGGGTCCCATCGCCTGAATGATATTGGCAATTCCGATCCCCAAATAATGGGCCGTCCGCTCGAAAACCCTTTGGGCAACCTCATCACCCGAAACGGCCAATTCGGTAAGCTCCCTAAACCCGATATCCGCATTCTTTCCGTTGGACCCGTTAAGTTTCGCATATCTTGCCAGCGATGCCCTGTCAGAAGCAAACGCTTCCCAGCATTCACGGCTTCCGGTAGCGCATGTCACGGGTGCGCCGGTACCGATCGTCATGTGGCCGAATTCGCCCGCTGTGCCGTCCTTTCCCTGATATACCTGGCCGTCAAAAACGATACCGGTGCCGATCCCTTCTGCTACCAGAACAGTAATGAAATCACGGTTCTCATTTATTTCGGATTGCTGTCCAAACCAAAGTTCGGCAAGCGCAACCGCGTTGGCATCGTTATCGGCTTTTACCGGTAGGCCCAGTTCTTTTTCGAGGTCATCGGCAACAGCTATGTTTCTCCACTTAAAATGCGGAATAAAATAAGCGATCCCTCGATCGAAATCTACTACGCCCGGGAGACTGATCCCGATTCCTTCGATACTTCCGGCATTCTTCTTAATCAGATGTTTGGAATATTTTACGATTTTTGAAAAGGTTACATCAAAATCGGGATCCGTTTTAAATTCTTTACGGTCGATCACCGCACCCGACAGATTTCCGGTCACGATCGTCGTTTTATGGGTCATTACGGCGATTCCGAGAGCAACCGGTTTTAACGAGCGCAGGGTCAGCAGGACGGGCGGGCGGCCCCCGCTCGATTCGCCGTGTACTTCGTTAATCAATCCGAGGTCCTTTAATTCCTGGACAATCAAAGATACGGTTGAGCGCTGAAGCGCCGTTCGTCTGGCGATTTCGGAACGCGAAATGGGAGCGTTTTCACGAACATAGTTGAGGACGATTCGGCGGTTTATATCCCGGACGGTATCCGAACGGGCGACGTTGGTCGTTTTGAGATTTAAGCGTTTCACAATTCCCCGTCTAAGTTGGCGGATCAACCGCAGCCGATTGGTAACTGTTTAATCAAGACTTGAGCATAACGATACGGTTCAAACGCTTAAAACTTAAGTCTTGCGGCCGATCATATCGAGGCCGACGGCCGTCACCAGGATCGAGCCCTTGATGAGTTCCTGCATGAAATCCGGCAAGTTTAAGAGCGACATCCCGTTGTCAAGACTCGCCATAATAAGTGCACCCAGACACGCCCCGAGAACGGTACCGCGTCCGCCCATCAGGGAAGTACCGCCGATGACGCAGGCCGCAATCGCATCGAGTTCGAGCAGTGTTCCCGCATCGGGTGTCGCGGCTGCGACACGCGCGGTGTAAATCAACGCCGCGATTCCGGTAAACCCTCCGAGGAGAGCAAATACCTTCAGGATCACCATCTTGTTGTCGATTCCTGACAGCCGTGCCGCTTCTGAATTTCCTCCGATCGCATAAATATAACGTCCAAAGGTGGTGTTGTTGGTGATAAAGAAACCGAGCAGGGCGATGGCGAGGAAAATCATAACCGGAATCGGTATGCCGGCATATGAGTTCATCACAAAGATAAACAGAATGATCCCGGCAATCGGGACGATCGCTCCCAACAATTCGGTTCCCAAATTCCCTTCGCCGACCCCGTAATCCTTTTGCGCTTTCGCTTTCCGAAAGGCGAAATAAATTACGGCCAGAATAGCAATTGCCGCCAATCCCCAACCTACCGTCGGGGCGATATACTGCTGGCCGATCGCCTTAAAGGCGTCGTCGACAATTGGAACCGTTTCGCTTTGGGAGATTCCTTTGATCGCCCCACGCCAAGCCAAAAGCCCCCCGAGCGTTACGATGAATGCCGGAATGTTCCCGTAGGCTCTTAAGAACCCCTGAAAAACTCCAATAATGACGCCGATCGAGATGGCGGCCAATATCGACGGCACAATTCCGTATCCGAGTTTTGTCAAAAAAATTGCCGCTACTCCGCCGGCCAGGGCAAGCAGCGAACCGACAGATAAATCGATATTTCCCGAAACGATTACCATCAGCATTCCGATGGCTATTATTCCGGTTACCGAAGTCTGGAGCATCAGATTTGACAAGTTTCGCGGAGTCAGGAAAATCGAATCAGTCTGCCAGTGAAAAAAGACCCAGATTACCACCAACGCTCCGAGCATCGTAAAAGCGCGCAGCGACGAGGTTTTTAGATTCCATTTGCTTGAATTATTATTTTCCGCCATATCGATTCCTTACCCAAGAAGGTTACAAAACACCTTTTAGCGTTAAAAATAGTAGACCGCCGCTATTGGCCGTCACCGCCGCCATTCTTCTCAAAATGCCCGGTGGCGGCTGCCATCACCTTTTCGGGCGTTGCGTCTTCTTTTACAAACTTGCCCGCGACACGCCCTTCGTGCAAAACCATTATCCGGTCCGACAGCCCTAAAACTTCGGGCAGTTCGGATGAGACCATTACGATCGCCAATCCCTTTTCTGCCAGTTCGTTTATCTCGGCGTAGATTTCCTGTTTTGCGCCGACATCAATCCCCCGGGTCGGTTCGTCCAAAAATAGGACTTTCGGGCTGGTTAAAAGCCACTTGCCCAAGACCACTTTTTGCTGGTTTCCACCCGAAAGCGTTCCGGTAATCGTCATCGGGGAATTGGCTTTAACGCGAAGTGATTTCATCACGTCTTTGGCCGCAACCAATTCACGCGAACGATGCGTAATGAATGATCCGGAAATCTGTTTTAACCCTGCAAGGGTGGAGTTATCCATGATTGTCTGATCAAGAATCAGGCCGAAACGCTTTCGATCTTCCGTCACAAAACCGATCCCGTTCTTTATAGCGTCATGAGGTGACCGGATTTCGACCTTTTTTCCGCCAATGAAAATCTCCCCCGAGCTTTTGCCCTTCCAGGCGCCAAATATAACCGTCAAAAATTCGCTTCTGCCGGCTCCCATCAATCCGGACACACCCAGTACTTCGCCGCTCCTCACCGTAAAAGAAACATCGTCAACCAGCTTCTTATCGGGATGATCGGGTTCATAAGCCGTGAGGTTCCGCACCTCCATCGCGACCTCTCCGAAATCGTGGGTCACCTTTGGAAATATGTCGCCGACCTCCCGGCCGACCATCAGCGAGATCACTTTGTCCTTATCGAGCGTAAGGGCGCTCTCGGTAGCAACCGTTTGTCCATCCCGCAAAACGGTAATCCGGTCGCTCATCTGGAACACTTCGTTGAGCTTGTGCGAAATATAAATCATCCCGACTCCGCGTTTCTTAAGATCCCGCAATATATTGAACAAAGTCTCCACTTCAGATTCGGTCAGTGCCGCCGTCGGCTCATCCAAAACAAGAATTTTCGCATCCTGCGAAAGCGCTTTGGCGATTTCGACGAGCTGCTGCTGTCCGATTCCCAAATCTCCAACTTCGGTCCGCGGATTGATATCGAGATCCAATTCGTTTAATAGGTCAGACGATTTTTGATAAATTTCCGTCCAATTGATTATCCCAAGACTTGAAGGTTCGCGTCCGAGAAATATGTTTTCGCCAACGCTCAATTCCTTAACCAGTGAAAGCTCCTGAAAAATAATTGCAATGCCAGCGTTTTCGGCCTCCCGGATATTTGCAAACCGCTTTTCGGTCCCGTTGAAAAAAATTTCACCTTCGTAATTTCCATACGGGTAAACGCCGGAAAGCACCTTCATCAAAGTCGATTTTCCAGCGCCGTTTTCGCCCACCAGCGCGTGAAATTCGCCCTCAAGGAGATCGAGGTTGACATCGTCAAGCGCCTTCACACCGGGAAACTCCTTGGTGATGCTTTTCATTTCCAGTAACGTCGTCATAAGTTTGAGTTGACTGAGTTCGCTGCGTTCAGCGAGCTGACTGTGTTCCCTGAGTTCAGCGAGTTGACCGTGTCCGCTGAGTTCAGCGAGTTGACTGTGTTCCCTGAGTTCAGCGAGCTGACTGTGTTCCCTGAGCTCAGCGAGTTGACCGTGTTCCCTGAGTTCAGCGGTTGACTGTGTTCGCTGAATTCAGCGAGTCGACTGTGTTCGCTGAGTTCAGCGAGTTGATTGTCTTCGCTGAGTTCAGCCGGTTCAACGCGGTAAACTATTCATTTTTGGGTCTCTTATCCGGCGGAACATTTGCATAAAGTTCGTCAAAGGTTATCCATCCGTCCCTGATCACCGTATCCGCGAGATTAGCTTTATCAACTACGATCACCTCAAGCAGAATCGCTTTTATGTCATTTTTCATCGAATCGCTCTTAAACGGTTCAGTTTCGAGTTTTTCGCCTTTGGCAATTTTGATAGCGGCCTCGACCGCGCCTTGAGCCAGCGGCTTGATCGGTTTATACACTGTCATTGTCTGCTTGTCTTCGGCAATCCGCTGGAGCGCGGCCTTTTCCGCGTCCTGTCCGGTAACGAGAACTTTTCCGGCCAGTCCTTTTGTCTCCAGCGCCGATATCGCGCCACCCGCCGTACCGTCATTTGACGCGATCACCGCATCGATCTTATCGTTGTTTTGCGTCAGCGCATTTTCGACGATTTTTAACGCTTCATCCGGTTTCCAGTCCTTTGCGTGCTGGTCGGCAACGATCTTAATATCGCCCCTGTCTACTGCCGGTTTTAATACGGCGTTTTGCTCCCGTTTCATAATCATCCCGTTATTATCGGTCGCAGCGCCGTAAACGAGGACGTAATTCCCCTTCGGAACTTTTTCCAGCGCATATTCAGCCATTTTTCGACCAATAACCGGTACCTGGTGTGAAATATACAAATCGATCTTTTCGGAATTAATCAACCGGTCGTAACTAATGACCGGCACATTTTGAGCCTTCGCCTTATCGACCATCGAGGCCGCCTGAGTCGAATCATGCGGCGCGATGATCAGAACGTCGATACCCTGGGTCAAAAGATTGTCCACATCGTTGGCCTGTTTCTGCGCGTTCGCATTGGCGACGGTTATGACGCATTCGACCTTCATCTTTTGGCAGTGCGCCTCGAAGGCTACCTTGTCTTTCTGCCACCGCTCTTCTTTGAGCGTCGCCATCGAGAACCCGATCTTCACTTTCCCCCCCGGGTTTACCGCTGTGTCCGCCCCGTTGTTACCCTCTTCGGTCGGAGCTTTGACACACCCACCCGCCAGTAAAGAGAACAAGATCAAAAATGCGAAGAACATTTTTCTTGATTTCAACATATAATTATCGCTCCTGCCTGAATTAGCCGTCGTTTATTCGATCTTTAGTCGATGACGGAGAGTTTTTGACTAATTAAATCCTTGGAATTGCCGCCGACCATAATATCAAAAGTTCCCGGTTCGACAACCCGTTTCATCTCGCGGTTGAAAAACTCAAGCTTGTCAGCCGTAATCTGAAACATCACGGTTTTCGTTTCTCCCGGGCCTAAAGTAATCCGCTCAAACCCTTTAAGTTCTTTGACCGGTCTTGTTACCGAACTTACTTCGTCGCGGATGTACATTTGGACGACTTCGTCGCCTGCTCGTTTTCCGGTGTTAGTGATATCGACCATCGCAGACGTCTCATCGCCGGCTCTGATCCTGGAATTCGAAATGCGGAAGTTTGAGTACTTGAATGTTGTATAACTCAACCCGAAACCGAACCGGAAAAGAGGTTCGGTCGTCGAAAACAGATATCCGCGTTTGGCGGTGGGCTTTTGATTGTAGTACGCGGGCAGCTGCCCGGCCGAGCGCGGAAACGAAACCGGCAATTTCCCCCCGGGATTATAATCGCCGAAGATAACATCCGCCGCGGCCGTCCCTGTTTCCTCCCCCAGATAAAATCCCTCCAGAATTGCCGGGACGTTTTCGGCAACGTAATTGATCGCCAAGGGACCGCTATTTGTCAAAAACACCACCGTCGGTTTTCCGGTCGCCAGAACGGCCTTGACCAGGTCATTTTGACGTCCGACAAGCTCAAGCGAATCACGGTCGCCCAGGTGGTTGTCCGCCCATCCTTCTTTATTGGTGTCTTCATTTCCGCCGATCGAAAGGATCACTGCGTCCGAGGCATTGGCCGCCTTGACGGCTTCTGCGATCAGCTTTCGATCCGTAACCTCATCGCTTAAAGTCGATGTATCGGCAAACCAGTTTCCGCCTTCCATCGTGATCTTTACGCCTTCTGCGTAATTTACCCTGACCGCGCTTCCCACTTTATTTCTGATCCCCTCCAAAATGCTTACCGAACGCGGCGGATCAGGGTCGGTGTACCCGCCCAGATGTGCCCGGCCGGCATTCGGCCCGATAACCGCGATCGATTTGAGTGTATTTTTATCGAGCGGCAGCAAATCATTCTCATTTTTGAGCAGTATAATAGATTTTCGGGCCGCCTCGGCGGCAAGTTCACGGTCCGAGCTGGTATCAGTCAATCGCAAAGCTCGTTCGGGGTCGACAAACGGGTTTTCAAAAAGCCCGAGCTGGAACTTTGAACGGAGAATCCTTGCGACGGCTTGATCGATTAACGCTTCCGGAATCCTGCCGTTTTTGACCTGTTCGACCAGCGTTTTATTTACATCGGGATCCGGCAGCTCAATATCGAGGCCCGCCTCAAGCGCCTGTTTTGCGGCTTCGCTTTTATCCGCGGCAACATAATGCAGGTCCTTTAGCTGGGTCATCGCGTAATAATCGGAAACGACCACACCCTGAAATCCCCATTCCTTTCGCAAAACGTCTTTCAAGATCCAGCTGTTGGCGTGGACCGGGATACCGTCAATCTCATGGTATGCCGGCATGATGCTAAACAGATTTCCCTCTTTTACCGCAGCCTCGAAAGGAGCAAAATGAGTCTCGCGCAAAATTCTTTCCGAAAGGTTTACGGGAGCGATATTGGTTCCGCCTTCGGGCTGCCCGTGTCCGGCGAAATGCTTTCCGGTGGCTATCACGTGTGAATCGTCTATTTTCGGGTTTGAATAGGTAGCCCCTCCCTGAAGGGTCTTAACTATCGCGACGGCCATTCGCGAGGCCAAATAAGGATCTTCCCCGTAAGTCTCTTCCGTCCTTCCCCATCGGGCCTCACGAGCCAGGTCGAGATTCGGCCCAAGCACGTGATGGGTACCGCGGATGCGGGTTTGCAGCGCACCCACCTCAAATACTCTTTCGATAAGGCCGGTGTCCCAGCTCGAGGCAAGTGAAATCGGAACCGGGAAAACGGTACTGCCCTGACCCATATTTCCGTGAAGTATTTCGTCATGAAAAATCGCCGGGATCTTGAGACGCGTGTTTTCGATCAGCCATTTTTGAACCGAATTGGCATATTCGGCAGATCGTTTTGCGTTCCGGGTTTCTCTCTGCCGGGCGAAATGCCCGATACCGTAAGGCATCTTTTGTTTCGCAAGCTGCGGGGAAAACTCGCCGCCGAACGGAAGAAGGGATTTCGGCACGCCCCGATTGTCATTCGGCTTTTCCATCCAAAGACTCGTCATCTGAGCCACCTTTTCCTCAATGGTCATCCGGCCCAGTAGATCACTGACGCGCTCGTCAATCGAAAGACCCGGATTCTGATACGGCAGAATCCCGTTTTTGCCGCTGATATCTGCAGGAAAAAGAGCCGAAAGCAAAGCGAGACAGAAAAACAACGAAAGAATCTTCCGTTCGTTTCCAACGCCGCCCGTTCCCGCCCATATCAATTTGATCTGGTTCATTGTTTGCTGTTTGTTTATTTAATCTTTGCCCGTTTAGATATTTGTTATTCAACACCAAGCAAAATATCCATCGTCAACTGGTCGAGCCGCTCGTATTTCAGTCCCTTTAATGCCAGTTGATGGCGATCAAAATCGGTACTCAAAAGCGTTTCCGATTTTTTTTTGCTAAAGTCTCCGATCAGATTGGTGCTGTTCGTTTCAGCGATTTCGTCCAGTATTTCCCTGACCCCGGGATTTTCATTCCATTGCTCCGCTTTATCCTTTAAAACCAGATAGGTCCGCATACAACCCCTCGCAAAATCTTTGACGCCTTCATAGTCTTCAGTCCGGTAGGCGTGGGCATCAAAATGCCGCGGATTCTCATATCCCACATCTTCCAGGAATTTGACCAGCCAGAACGCCGCTTTGATGTTGGCGGATCCGAAACGCAAATCCTGATCATACCGACCCGGCACCTGGTCGTTTAGATCGATGTGAAAAAGCTTTCCCATTTCCCAGGCTTGCGCAACTGCATGGGTCATATTTAGCCCCGGCATGTGTTCGTGCGCGACTTCCGGGTTGACCCCGACCATATCGGGTTTATCAAGTGTTTCGATAAACGCCAGATACGACCCCGTCGTGGGAAAATAAATATCGGCGCGCGGCTCATTCGGTTTGGCCTCAAGCGCGAAACGGTAACCGTAATTTTGAGATTCGTTATATTCACAGAGATAATTTAGTGCCTCGCGAAATCTTTTGACCGCCTCATCGGGACGTCGGCAGGCATCGGTTTCGACTCCTTCCCTTCCGCCCCAAAGAACAAACGTCCGGGCACCGAATTCGGCGCCGAGGTCCATTGCACGCATCGTTTTTTGTACGGCATATCCGCGCACTCGCGAATCGTTTGCCGTAAAAGCGCCGTCGCGGAAAACGGGTTCGTAAAACAAATTTACGGTGGCCATCGGAACGACGATTCCATTATCGTCACACGCCTTGCGGAAGCCGTTGACAATCGAATTGCGTTCGGAGGATGTCGCATCGATCGGCACCAGGTCATTGTCGTGAAAATTCACTCCCCACGCGCCGACTTCGGCCAGCAGTTCGACAATTTCAGCGGGGCTCAATTTACGCCGCACCTGGGTTCCGAACGGGTCTGCCCCGCGGTTCCCGACCGTCCACAAACCAAAACTGAATCTGTGTCCGGCATTCGGTGTGTATTTGTCGGGTGACTTCAAATCAAACTACTCCTGTCTAATGACCGCCAAAAATCCCTATCGATGCGATAATTAAGGTTAACTATAGTTATGCTTGAAAGAATGCGTTAAAGATGAAAGTTATACTATAATACTTTTGTTTGGTGATGCAACTAAGTCCTGATAAATCTTACAATTAGTCCGAACGTTATGAAATTTCTGGGAATCGATGTCGGCACCGGCGGCTCGCGCGCTGTCTTGATAGAAGAAAGCGGCCGTATCATTGCCTCTGCAACAATCTCGCATCTCCCGTTTGCGACACCCCGAATCGGGTGGGCCGAGCAGGATCCGGCTGACTGGATTCACGCTTCGACCAAAGCTATCCGGCGGGTCTTATCACGCCGCAATGTAAGCGCAGATGAAATTGGTGCGATCGGACTTTCCGGCCAGATGCATGGCGCCGTCCTGCTCGACAAGAACGATAAGCCGCTTCGGCCCTCGATCATTTGGTGTGATCAAAGAACCGAAAAACAATGCCAATGGTTAAACGAAGACATCGGCAAGGACAGACTTATCGAAATGGTCAGCAATCCGGCCCTGACAAATTTCACCCTTCCCAAAATGCTTTGGGTCCGCGAAAACGAACCGCGGACCTGGGGAAAAGTCAAAACAGTATTGCTGCCTAAGGATTATCTGCGCCTTTTTTTGACCGGCGATAAAGCAACCGATGTCGCGGATGGCTCGGGAACTCTGCTGCTCGATGTTACCAATCGCAGGTGGTCGGATGAGATGCTTTCGTCTGTCGAAATGACGATTGACCTATTGCCCAAACTTTATGAATCGACGGAAATCACCGGCGTGATCTCGGGCGAAGCCGCCTCTCAAACAGGCTTGAAAAAAGGAACACCGGTCATTGCAGGTGCGGGAGACAACGCTGCCGGCGCAGTCGGAATGGGAATCGTCGAGGTCGGATCGGTCGGCGTGACCATCGGAACATCAGGCGTCGTATTTGCCGTAACCGCCCGGCCTTCGATCGATTTAAAGGGCCGCATTCACACGCTTTGCCATGGAATACCCGGGAGGTGGCACGTAACCGGCGTGACGCAGGCCGCAGGGCTGTCGCTCAAATGGTTTCGTGATAACTTCGCGAAGAATGAAAGTTTTGATGAACTCGCGGCCAAAGCATCAATGATAAATGCCGGCGCCGAGGGTCTCTTCTGGGCGCCCTACCTGATGGGGGAACGCACGCCGCACATCGATCCCGATGCGACGGCCGCGCTGATCGGGCTGACCGCCAAACACGGGGCCGGTCATATCATCCGGGCGATCATGGAAGGTGTCGGATTCAGCCTCCGGGACAGTATCGAAATCTTTAATGAACTGGGGATCCCGATCGAATCTATCCGGCTCGGCGGCGGCGGGGCAACCTCTCCGCTCTGGCGTCAGATCCAGGCAGATATTTACGGTCAGACAGTTGAGACTATCGAAGCCGAAGAAGGAGCAGCGTTTGGCGCGGCATTGCTCGCCGGAGTCGGCGCGGGTCATTGGGAATCGGTCGACAAGGCTTGCCTTTCAACTATTGATATAAAGCAGAAAATCGAACCGGATGCGGGAAATTCTCAAGTTCTGAGTCAAAGTTACGAATCTTACAAAAAGATTTATCCGGCGCTTAAAAAAATCAGTCAAAAACGGGCGGAAATGATTCAAAGCCAAACAAAATCTTAATTATCGCGAATTTCATCGATCGCCCGTCTGGCCAAAATTAACGCGCCACAAATGCCGCTGTTCGCTCCAAGGGCGGCAGGCAATATCTTGACATCGTCGATCGGCAGCATGCTTACGTTCTGTTTCAGGTAAGCTTGCAAAGGCTTAAACAGTACGTCGCCGGCCTGTGAGATCCCGCCGCCGATTATTACCGCCTCGGGAGCAATTGTAGTTATCGCGTTGCCGATTCCGATCGCCAGGTACCGTACCGTTTCATCCCAAACCGAAAGCGCGATCTTATCTTCTCGTCTGACGGCCTCGATAACGGTCTTGGCCGTAATATCGTCGACATCGACCCCGATCAATTTTCCGCCGTTGAGCCTGACGATCTCTTTCGCCCGCCGGGCGATACTCAGTCCGGACGAAATTGTCTCGAGACATCCCCTTGTCCCGCAACCGCATAGCGCGCCTTGCGGTTGAACGATCGTATGGCCGATCTCGCCGGCGCTGGCCGCCGTGCCATGATAGATTTTTCCGGAAAATATAATTGCTCCGCCGATCCCGGTTGAGATCGTCACATACAAGATCGTCTCGAATTTCCGGCCGACGCCGTCAAAAAACTCTCCAAGTGCTGCCGCATTGGCATCGTTGTCAAAAACGACGGGAACACCAAACCGCTCCCCGATAATTCGGACGATTGGAAACTCGACCCAATCACGGAAATTGGATGGGGACAGCACGAGGCCCTTTTGAATATCGATCGGCCCCGGTGTGCAAACCCCGACGGCCTTGAGTTCACTCCGTGATTCGTCAAGCATCCGGTCAATATTTTCGAGGATGTTTTTCAAAATTTCGGCCGGACCCAGCTCAACCTGTGTCGGAAAAGACCGCGAGATGATTCTCTCCCTACTTTTATTTTCGAGCGCGACCGCAATCTTGGTCCCGCCGACATCGATGCCTGCAATGACATCATTGTTCGTTGAGTTTTTTTGCTTTGTTTTAATTGGTTTTGCTAGCTCCTTTTGCATTTTGCAACGGAAGCGGCACTGACTTTGTTTGACTTCCGTACATAAGTCTTATATCAAGTTTCCGCATATTCTCAAATTAATTCCCGGATTTTTTTTTGATTTTCTGACGGGCTGGAAGGCAGAAATTGCAGTTAAACGCAAAATGGAGGGTGCATTGGGTTAACTATGTGCAGGATCAAAACTTTGCGCATTTTCTTGATCTTGTCGCAAGAATTCGTTTCGCTCATTCGCGTAAAATAACCTAGTCCGTGCGGAATCTTTCGCAATTTTCTGACCGCAGAGTTGCTGCGGATGCCAAAACCATTGTTTTATAATGATGGCATCCTCTTTGCATGTTAAAGATATGGATAATAGTGTAGATTAGCACCGAAGAATATTATGAACGAAGACAAAATCTCACTGAAAAAGAAATCCATCCTGAAGAAGCTGGAAACTGAGGAACAGCGGATCAGAAAGACCCTGCTTGCCGACACCGACGATTTCGAGGAACTGC
Source organism: Aridibacter sp. (assembly GCA_041576495.1). GTDB lineage: Bacteria > Acidobacteriota > Blastocatellia > Pyrinomonadales > Pyrinomonadaceae > Aridibacter. The sequence goes on from JBFGKW010000049.1 coordinate 15,847, forward strand.
AGTCTGACTGGCAGGAACGCGATTCGCCCGCCGAAAGAAATTTGCGTGAGGTTGAATGGAGCCAGTACAGTTCCCTGAAAAATGATCTTTCCGAAATTGAAGACGCAAAACAGAGGCTGGCAGACGGCAGCTATGGGATCTGTGTTGATTGCGAAGAGCAAATTTCCGCCAAACGGCTGGCGAACATCCCGACGGCGAACAGATGTATTGTTTGTCAGGAGAAAAATGAAAAGAAACAAGGTCCCGGTAACCGTAAGGTAACCCTTTGAATTTCTTTTATCGGACTCCGTTCAGAATTCTGAGCAATCTTTAGATCGTCGCCTTGATGATCAATCTCGTCATAATCCGCCGAAACGGGTTCCCAAATATCAAAACAATTTGAAACCAAACTGTTTTTGACAGGTTAGATTTCGATTTAAAGGTTATACTGGTGCAAAATTACACTGGAGAAAAATCTATGGCAACAACCGACAAATGCTGCTCAATTGTCCCTTATTTCAAAGTAAAAAAAGGACAGATTGAGAATTTTAAGAATCTTTGTGAAGAATTCGTTGCTCAAACCGGGCGCGAAGATAAAGTACTCTACTACGGCTTTTCTTTTGACGGTGACGATGTTCATTGCCGGGAAGCCTATGCCGACGGGGATGGTCTTCTCGCGCATATCGGCAATGTCGGCGAACTTTTTGGAAAAGCGCTGGAAATCGCGGATTTGACGCGTTTGGAAATTCACGGTCCCGAAGAAGAACTCGAAAAAGTTCGGGGCCCGTTGGAGGAGCTATCTCCCCGATATTTTGTGATGGAATATGGGTTTCGCAGGTGAAGGTCTGAAAGATTTAAACCCGTAGATCAAAACAATAAGGGGTCGATCGGAAAAACCTTGATTTTCGGAGGTCGGAATCTTAACTCCGGGCAGCTTTCCGCTGTCATCAACTACCATTAAACAGGCCCCCTCCGGCAGCCAACCCTTTCACGGCGTGACCGGTTCGAATGTCTTGGCACGTTCACTGCGAATAATCTCGCCCATTTCATCCATATTCTTTTCCATTTCTTGCGCCAACCTGAATTGATTCCTGGCACGGTCCAGATTGTGGTTTTCGCGGCTGGTCTTGAAATAGGTATCATTCTCCAGGAAATCGGTGAGCATCCTGAGTCCGACGATAAAGGTCATCATCTTGGCGCTGAAAGCCAGATATTCGGCTTCCAGATCAGAAATCCCGTCTCCCAACGACCCGATAAAACCTGACGCAAAACTTTCGAAAAATCCGAGATCGAATCGGACCTTCGCCAGATCGGGCTCGTCTTCGTCGGCGGTGCTGCAGATGGTTCTAACCGCATCACCAAAATCAAAATGGATCGCCCCGGGCATCACGGTATCGGTATCAATGACGCACAGCGCTTGATCGTTTTCCGAGAAGACGGCATTCGATATTTTGGTATCGTTGTGCGTCGCCCGTATGGGAATCAATCCCTGATCGATGAGTCTCTCCAAACGGAGCATTTCCTCGCGGCTTTGATCGGCAAATTCGATCGATTCTAACGCCAACCGGATTCGTTCCGGCGCAGCGGCAGACAACGCCCGATCAAACTGACCCAACCGCGAAGACATTTTATGAAAATCGGGTATTACTTCCTTCAATTTAGAGCTGTCAAAATCGCGTGTCAGAAAAAGAAATTCACCAAACAGTTTTCCGGCCTCAAACGCCACTTTATTGCTCGTTACCCGCGCGTAAATCACGCTGCCGTTGATATAAACGGTGAGATTCCAATAGTTGCCGTCATCGTCCAAATAATAGTCTCCGCCCGAATTTGTCCGGACAAATGTCAGCACACGTTTTTCCAATTCATCCGCATCGAGATGGGCGAGCTTCTCTCTCAGATGCCTGCTGATCAAAACCTTGTTTTCGACAAGCTCGGGAACGTTTGGAAAAACAACGTGATTTATTCGCTGAAGCACGAAATCGGTCCGGCCGGTTGATTTGACCAGAAACGTGTCGTTGATATGGCCAACGCCGAGTTCGCGGGCTACCACAAACTCACCTTCCGCCCGAAATTGGTTAAAAATCTTTTCCAAATCAAACATTATTCCCTTAAATCAAACGGATAATGGTCTTCGGCTTGGAGGGCACTGATCCTACTTCCTTACGCTCGCCGACTCGTTTGGTTAGGTAATGCGCATCCACTCGGCACCCGTTTCCAAAACACTTATCGACCGCGGGTGATCATTTAAAAACGCGTTAACAACCACTGGAAGGAAAAACTCCGTTTCCGAATCATCCGGATACTTTCAAAGAAATTTTTGAAATCCCGATTACAAACGCGCGAAAATGCCGAGTGTAAACCCCAAAAGTTCATCGAAACGATTGTATCCGGATTCAAACGGGTTTTCCGCCATCGGGTTGTTGATCGACAACCTTACCATTTTTTTTCCACGGTGTTCGTCCGTTCGATAATTTTTTTTAGAAAGCCCATTTCATCAACCTCGCATTGACCCCTTTAAACGATGCCGCCTGGCGACAGGGTATTTTTGAGCCGATACCCGGCCAAATCGAAATCATTCGTTTGAGGATCGATTTTCTCCAACCTCCAAAGCATCGTTTCAAAAGCATTCCGTCCGAAAAAATCATCGGCGTTGATGGACAGAAATTCCCTTGACCAGTGGTTTAGCCGAAAGCAGGGCATACCTTGTTCCCCATTTTTTCTCGGCGGACCAAGCTGCACCTGACCCGCATCCTGACAAATATATTGAGTCTCTATCCGGCCTTCAAGCTTCTTTTCGAAGTGATTCCTTACATCGTCGAGGATCGCTTCGCGGACAACAAAAACCACGGTTGAAAACCCGGCGCCCGCTACATCTTAAATCGAAACGTCGATGATCGTTTCTCCGTTTCGGGTCATCGTCTCAAGCTGTTTCGCTCCCCGATACCTGCTCCCGATACCGGCAGCGAGCGCTGCGAGCGCGTGTCTTGGCATCCGTTAATTTCAGTTTTTGGATGCTGTCCGATAATATCGACAACACGAACTCAATTTGTACTCAATATGTAATAGATTAAGCCGTTTAACACAATTTGTTTCCGGTTAAAGATTTAACGAGAATAATTCATGAAACTAGTTACGATCGACTACATTATCATTTTTGGACTATTTTCTCTCATCCTGATAATCGGCCTTGTGGTGTCAAGAAAGTCCGGCACGGATACTTCCCAGTACTTCTTGTCGGGCAGGAACATCCCCTGGTGGCTGCTCGGGATGTCAATGGTCGCGACTACCTTTTCGACCGACACCCCGAATCTCGTCACCGATCTGGTTCGAAGCAAGGGCGTATCGGGTAATTGGGTGTGGTGGGCGTTTTTGCTTTCCGGAATGCTGACCGTTTTCGTTTATGCCAGGCTCTGGCGAAAATCCGGAGTTACGACCGATCTCGAGTTTTACGAACTTCGGTATGGAGGCAAACCCGCGAAATTCCTGCGGAGTTTCCGTTCCGTATATTTGGGTCTTCTCCTCAACATTCTGATAATGAGCGCGGTCACCCTTGCGACGATCAAGATCGGCGAGATCATGCTTGGCCTGTCACCTCTCACGACGGTAGGAATAGCGGGTACCGTAACCGTTATTTTCAGCGCCGTCGGTGGTTTCAGGGGGGTTGTTTATACTGATTTCGTTTTGTTTTTTGTCGCCATGACGGGTGCTTTCGGCGCCGCATATTTTTCTGTAAATCATGAATCGGTCGGCGGTCTTTCAAATATGCTCACACATCCGAACGTGGTCGACAAGATTTCTATCCTGCCGGATTTCAGCAATACCGAATTGCTCTTTTCGATACTGATAATTCCACTGGCCGTTCAGTGGTGGAGCGCCTGGTATCCTGGTGCCGAACCCGGCGGCGGAGGCTACATCGCCCAACGGATGCTCGCGGCAAAGGACGAGAATCACGCCATTACAGCAACGTTTTTGTTCAACATTCTCCATTACGCGCTTCGGCCCTGGGCCTGGATACTCGTCGCCCTGTCATCGCTGGTAATATACCCGGATATCAGCAGCATTCAGAACGCCTTTCCTAACGTTTCGCCTGATAAACTGGGCAATGATTTGGCCTATCCGGCAATGCTCACATTTCTTCCCAGCGGTTTTTTGGGTTTGGTTTTGGCTTCTCTTGCCGCGGCCTATATGAGTACGATTTCGACCCATTTAAATTGGGGCGCTTCCTATCTCGTAAATGATTTTTACCGGCAGCGAATCGACAAGAATGCCTCGGAAAGGACACTGGTTAATGTCGGCCGGCTGGCAACGGTGGTGCTGATGGTGTTCAGTACATTGGTTGCACTTTCGTTTACCAATGCGGTTCAGGTTTTTGAAGTCATAATTATGTTTGGTGCCGGGTCGGGCCTGATATTTATACTGCGCTGGTTTTGGTGGCGGATAAATGCCTGGAGTGAAATCGCGGCGATGAGTATATCCGGTTTGATTTCCATTCTGATTGCTTTCTCTCCGGTCGGCGACTATCTTTTTGGCGAAGCCGGCTTCTTTGAAAATTATTTCAGATATCCATTCGTTGTTCTCGTTACAACAGTTGGCTGGCTGTTGGTAACATTTTCTACACGCCCGGAAAACGATAAAACGCTGTTTGATTTCTACCAAAAGATACAGCCCGGCGGGGTTGGTTGGAAAGTGGTGTTACGAAAGGCCAAACGCGAGAATGTGTCGCTAGAAACACTTGATAAACCAGCGAATATTTCCGCGGGCCTGCTGGCAATGATAACCGGCACCTTTCTCGTCTATTCCGTCTTATTTGCGACCGGTTACTGGATTTACGGAAATTATCCGGTTGCCGGGATTCTTACCGTGCTGGCGATTGTCCTGACAACTGCCACGATCAGAATCTGGCAAAAAGTCAGAGTCAACGTTTTTTAGGGCGCGGTTTGCATTGAGCAGTGCGTTGGCACGAAGGACATAACTTATAACAATGCGGAAGCCGCGCCGCCAATTGATGCATGTGACGGGACCGCGATGAAGGTCATTACTCCGCTATTGGAGATTTCGATTTCGCCGGGCGGAGAACCACAGGATATTCCCGATTTTAGTCACCCGCTGTGGATCCGGTGCCCTCCCGTATTCGCCGTAGGGTAACTATTACAGTTAATGTGTGCGAATACATTTAATGCCTGCGAAGTCGCCAGCGACCTCAATTCTTTTCTTGGAAGTCTTCCATCACGATCAATGCGGTTTGTCCGCCGCCCTGCGTAACATTGACCAGCGACGATGAAGACAGACGGACGAGTCCCCCTTCGACCTTGTTTTGAAACAAGAACGGATCAAAATCAACCAGTAGTTCGGTCAGCGAAGCTTCCGAATCGAAAACCGGAAATACTTCCTGAGAAATGGGCGCTCTTTCCTGCACGATAAATGAGTCGGCAAGCGAATTTTCGATCGCCGATTCCCACTCGGCTTCGCTTGACTCCCAGCCAAAGACTATTCCGGTTCCACCATAGTCATCATTTGGTTTCAGCAAGAACCTTTCCCGGTCCGCGCGGATAAATTCAAGCAGATCGATCTCGCGGCCGTCAAACTTCGTCTTGGTCTCTTCCAACTTTCGTGTCCAAGGGATGTGCTTTCGGATAATTTCAAGCTGTCCGGCCGTAAATAAAACGGCGTAGGCCTCGTCCGTCAAAATGGCAAAACTCGTTTTTTTATGGGGAATCTTTGCCCTGAATGAATTGCACATGCATAAATTCCCGTCCGTGTAAGCCTCGACCAGCGGATGTCCACCGCCGCATCGCTCGAGGAATTCGTGGATTAACACGCGCTTATACAGGATATCGATTTGAAAACTCCCAGCATGCAGTTTTTCGCCATCGTATTCAACCTCCGA
>JBFGKW010000050.1:0-21132 GCA_041576495.1 Aridibacter sp.
ACGCACCGATTTGTGTACGTGGCTCGGGCACAAAATGAGCGAGGCGAAATACCTCAAAGGACTCGGAAATGGTAATAAGCCTCCGTCCGTTTTTTCTACCGTTCCTCCCCTCGGAATTCCCCATGCCAATAACGCGGTTTCGGATTTGAAAGTTAACGATAAAACTTATCTTTTTTCCTTCATGGGACTGACCGAAGGAAAAACGTGGCGCGACACTTCTAAACGGGCATTCATGTTTGTCGAAGGAGGCAATGAATGGCGCAGGCTTCCCGATCTTCCGGTAAAAGAAGGCAGGCTCGCGGCTTCCGCACAGTCTGCTGGCGGCAAGGTGTATATATTTGGCGGCTACACCGTTGCCGAGGACGGAAGCGAAAAATCGACATCCGAAGTCTTTGAATTTGATCCGCGAACACTCAAATACGCCCGCCTCGCCGATATGCCGACACCCGTCGACGACATGACGACCTTTGCCTATCAGAACCGCTACATCTATCTGGTTTCCGGCTGGCATGATAACGGCAATGTAAACCTGGTCCAGATCTACGACACCAAGACTGACAAATGGACCCGCGGAACCGATTATCCGGGCACCCCGGTTTTTGGACACGCGGGAGGAATTGTCGGGAATCGGTTCGTCATCGCCGACGGTGTCGCGGTCATCGGGAAAACAGAAAAAGGTGCGCGAATTTTTGACACCGTTAATGAAGGCTGGATGGGGACCATCGATTCCGAAGATCACACAAAAATTACCTATCGGCGGCTGCCGCAGCTCCCGGGAAAAGGTCATTACAGGATGGCCGGAGCGGGTGATGCCGTGAGAAACCAGGTAATATTCGCCGGCGGAACCTCCACCGCCTATAACTACGATGGCATCGGTTATGACGGAACACCTGCAAAGGCGAGCCGCCACGTATTTGCGTGGGATTTCGGCAAGAATAACTGGACCCTGCTCAATCAAAAACCGAACGCGACCATGGATCACCGGGGAATGGTCAAGATTGACGGCAAATGGTTTACAATCGGAGGACTTGATGAAAACCGCGAAGTTGCCGGCGATATTTTGCCGGTCCTCCGTTAAATACGATTCATCCGGCCGAATCATTTGCCATTGATCATTGAACCTTGACCAATTACCATTGACGATTGACGATTAACGATTGATCGATGGGCCGATCGGCGGCGACGGGTTTCCTCAGTCTTTTGATTATGGGTCTGTCGACCGGGTACTCAGTCAATGGTGAGGGGCTTTTACTTCCTGAATAAAAATAGATATGAAAACAATACTGCTGGTTCTGCTTGCGATCTTTACATTTGGCTCCTCCGGAGCTTCTCAAACAGGTGCTCCTTATCAATGGCTGCCGAACGCAACTTATGACGCCAACGTTCCAAATCCAAAGGAGTTTCTCGGTTACGAGATCGGCGACTATCTCACCGATAATCTCCAAATGGCAGCCTATATCCAGAGGCTTAAGGAAACAAGCAATCGGGTGAGAGTTTTCCAATACGGAGAATCCGTCGAACGCAGGAAACTTTGGCTGGTCGTGATCAGCAGCCCTCAGAATTTGGCCAATCTCGAGCAGATCCGCGAATCAATCTCGAGCCTCAAGGATCCGCGCAAGACTTCGCCGCCCGCGGCGGCTTCGATTGCAAAAAACACCGTCCCGATCGGCTGGATGAACTTCGGGACCGACGGCGGTGAAACATCCGCCTTTGAAACGGGCATTCAGCTTCTTTATCAACTCGCCGCCGGGACGGACGCGCTGACGCAAAAAATACTCGACAATTCGGTAACGATTATCAACCCGGCGCTAAACCCGGACAGCCACCAGCCTTTTGTCGCCTGGATGAAAAATTCGACGATCAGGGGCGGAACCGCGGACCCGAACGCGTCAGAGCATTTTGGCGAGTGGTTTGTCAGCTCGGACGGGAATCACTACAAGATTGATCTCAACCGTGACGCTTTTGCCTTGACCCAACCCGAAACACAAGCCGCATCAAAAGCGCTGCAGCACTGGAATCCGCAGGTTTGGATCGACAACCACGGAGAGCCGAACGAGTATTACATGGCGCCGTTTACGTCTCCCGTAAATAATAATTACCCGGCATCGCTCAAAAAATGGGCCGAAACCGTCGGCCGTAATTCCGCCCGGTATTTTGACCGGTACGGCTGGACATACGCCAAGGATGAAAATTACGATCTTTATTTTCCGGGTTATTGGGATTCATATCCGGCGTTTAACGGCGCTATCGCCGCAACATATGAATCAAACGGCGGCGGCAGCAAGGGGTTTAAGTGGGAAAGGCCGGACGGAACGATCGTGACCCTCCGGGAAGCAGTCCATAAGCATTTTATTGCCGACATGGCTACGCTCGAAGTGCTGGCTGATAACCGCGAGGGGATACTGAAAGATTTCTACAACTTTTTTAAATCGGGAATGGATGAGGTCGCCGGAGAACCCTTTAAGACGTTCGTTCTCGACGATCGAAGTGACCCGGAACGGGTCAACGACCTCATCGAACTCCTCCTTCGTCACGGAATCGAAGTCTACCGTGCCCCTCAGAGTTTTTCTTCAAATCGTTCGCAGAATTATTTCGACCGGCGTTCAAAGACTCGAAATTTCGCATCCGGAAGCTATGTCATACCGATGCGGCAGCCCAAAAAGCGTTTTCTCAAGACGATGTTTGAACCGGATCCCCAAATGGAAGCTTCGTTTATGAAGTTTGTCGAAGAGCGGCGGGCGAGGGATGCCAAACTCGGAGAAAAATCCGGCAAGGAAGGGCCGGGATTCTACGATATTACGGCCTGGGCGCTTCCCCTTCATTACGGGATCGAAACCGCGTTTACCGAGGAAGAGGTTTCCGTTTCGTCAATGACGCCGGTTACCGTCCGGCCCGCAATGTCGGGCGGAGTCAGGGAACGGGGCACATATGGATATGCCATTTCAAGCCAGCACAATACGGGTATGAAGTTGGCCGCCAAACTGCTTCAACTGGACTTTAAGGTTGCAATGACGCTCTTGCCGACTACGATTGGCGGAACGAAATTTGATAAGGGCACCTTTATTGTCCGCAACAATCGAAACCCCGAGAATCTTCATGGCGTGATATCGAAGCTATCGGCCGAATACGGGACGAGGGTAGATTCGATTAATACATCGTGGGGAGAGGGAGGAATTTCTCTAGGTTCAAACTACGTCAGAAATTTAAAGAAGCCGAACGTGATGGTGCTTACAAAACAGCCGACACGCGCCGTTACCTTCGGATCCGTTTACAGCGTGCTTAGCCAGCGGTTTGATTTCGATTTTACGGCGGTCAGGACTTCGATGTTTAATGACGTAAACCTAAACCGCTATAACGTAATTATTTTTCCCGATGGAAGTCCCGCCGGGTATCAAAGTATGCTTGGCCAGCGTGGGGCAGCAAAACTCCGAAACTGGATCGAAAACGGTGGCACCTTTATCGGCCTTAAGGGCGGAGCGGTATTTACGACTCGGGAAGGTGTCAACTTCACAGATGTCAAACTGATTGAAAATCAAAAACCGGAAAACGAAGGTGAATCCGCGATACCGATCGAAAATATTCCCGGATCAATTTTCAAGGCGATAGTCAATAATGATCATTATCTCGCCCTCGGGTACCCGGAGGAAACGGCCGTTCCATTCCGGGGAAATACCCATCTCAGCCTGACGAGGACCGGGGCCAACGTCGCCACCTACAAACCGGACGGCCATATTATGGGGCACATCTGGGATACGACGATGAAAAACTTAAACGGAAAACTTTTTATGGCGGATGTTCCCCTCGGTGACGGTCACGTCATTTTATTCGCCGACGACCCTACGTTCCGGGCCTATTGGCAAGGGCTTGACCGGTTATTTATCGGTTCAATTATTTTAAGTAATTCATTTTAAGTTAACTGCGATAACAAGATGCTCTTTCCCGGCGGAGCCCTTTTTAAATAGAAAAATGCAGGCCGGGTATGCGCGAACATCGAAATTGTCTGAACCGGAAACACGGGTGTCGCCCGATATTTTGACATTTCGCCACTTCGAACTTATCCTTGCTCTTTTGCGCTGATGACGAAGAAACCAAATAACTCAACTCCGGTTTCGGAACTTCCGATCGGGATCTTTGATAGCGGCGTCGGCGGACTAACCGTTTACAGTGCACTCCATATTCGTCTGCCCGAAGAGCGATTTATTTATCTCGGAGATACGGCACGGGTTCCTTATGGAACTAAATCCCTTGAAACGGTCGAAAGATATGCCATCGAAAATTCGTTGTTTTTGGCGTCGCGCGGAATAAAACTCCTGGTTGTCGCATGCAATACGGCGTCGGCGCTGGCCCTGCCGAAAATTCGCGAGAAAATCGGGATCGACGTCATCGGCGTAATCGGACCGGGGGCCCGCAAGGCGGTGAAAATAACCGAACAGTTGAACGAACCCAGAATCGCCGTAATCGCAACCGAGGCAACAGTTTCGAGCAACGCGTATGCCGATTCTATCAACGCCGCTACCGATCGGGCTGCAATTCTCCAAACCGCCTGCCCGCTCTTTGTCCCGCTTGCCGAAGAGGGTTGGACAGCGGAAAAAGAGACGTTTTCAATTGCCGGGAAGCATCTCCAGCCGGTTACCGAATTCAAGCCGGATGCGCTCGTTCTCGGATGTACCCATTACCCGATCTTAAGAGAAGTCATCCAACAAACGGTGGGTGAAGATGTGGTGCTGATTGACTCCGGCGATGCGACAGCCGGCGAAGTGTCGGAACTTCTCAAAAAACGCGGTTTAGCCAACACGAAACAAATCTCATATAATCGTGAGCGCCGGCTGTGTGATGATCTCGATCATTTTTTTGTGACTGATGCAGCCGAACGTTTCGCTCACGTATCGGAACGATTCCTGGGAGTGAAACCAGCGAAACTTGAAGCGATCGAGGTGTTTGGAATCGATAATCTGAACGTTACAGGATGACCAGAAACATCCTTTTCCGCGGGTATCTGTGGGTGAAAAGCAAATGGTCCGAAATTTATGACCTATACCAGAATTGACAATCGTCAGCTTGACGAGATTCGAAAAACAAAAATAACCCCGAATATATCGCCTTATGCCGAGGGATCGGCATTGATCGAGGTCGGCGGGACAAAAATATTGTGCATGGCGACGGTTGAGGAAAGGGTTCCGCCGTGGCTTCGAAACAAGGGCAGCGGCTGGGTGACGGCAGAATATGCCATGCTGCCCCGTGCGACACACACCAGAATCAAACGCGAAAAACTTCATCCTTCGGGACGGACGATGGAAATCCAGCGGCTTATCGGGAGAAGTCTGCGGGCGGTGGTTGATCTCAAGCGGCTCGGTGAACGGCAAATATATCTCGATTGTGATGTCATCCAGGCTGACGGCGGAACGCGGTGCGCGTCGATCACGGGCGCCTATGTTGCCTTAAATCTGGCTTGTAAAAAGCTCGTCGGCAAAGGAACCATCAGCGGCTCGCCAATCCTCAGCGAAGTTGCGGCGATCAGCGTCGGGATCGTCGAGGGCACGGCAATTTCAGATCTCAAATACGAGGAAGATTCGACCGCCGAAGTCGATATGAATATCGTTTGCACGGGTTCCGGAAAATTTATCGAAATCCAGGGCACCGCCGAGCAGGAACCGTTTGACAGCAAGCAGATGAATGAGATGCTGAAGCTCGCCGAAAAAGGCGTCAACGAACTTTTTGAAATCCAACGGAGCGTACTGGCATAACCGGAATTGCGAATGTTTTCGATACTGATTACCGGTCAGCAATTAGAATATGAGCGTAAAACAGTTTGACGGAAAATCGGCGATCGTTACCGGCGCAACCCGCGGAATTGGAAAGGCGATCGCTCTTGAACTTGCCAGACGCGGAGCGGACGTGGCGTTTAATTATTCCAGCAGTGCGGAGGCGGCCAAAGAGATAAAAGCAGAAATTGAAGCTCTTGGCGTCAAGGCTTTTGCAGACACCTGTGATGTCGCCGATACCGGGGCCTCAGCCGAATTTGTGAAAAACGCCAAGGATGAATTCGGCGGGCTTGATTTCTTGATCAACAACGCCGGGATAACCCGCGATAATCTTATTTTGCGGATGAAGGAAGAAGATTGGGATTCGGTTATTGACACCAACCTCAAGGGCGCCTGGAATTTCTCTAAGGCCGCGATCCGGCCGATGATGAGAAACGAAAACGGAGGATCGATATTAAATATTTCATCGATCAGCGGAGTTGTCGGGATGCTCGGTCAATCAAATTATTCGGCGTCAAAAGCAGGAATGAACGGTCTCACGAAGTCGTTGGCTAAAGAGGTTGCCAGCCGGAGCATTACGGTCAATGCACTGGCTCTCGGTCTTATTGAAACGGATATGGCAGAAGAAATGAATGAAGAGTACCGTGAAAAGATCCTGAAGATGATTCCCCTCGGCCGATTGGGAAACACGGATGAAGTAGCCGAAATCGTATGTTTTTTGCTTTCCGATTCCGCGCGTTATATTACAGGGCAAATTGTGCAGGCCGATGGCGGACTGGCGATGTAGGAAATTTGTAATCGGGGCGATGGGCTTCAGGCGTTTGGTTTATACTTGAATCAAATGCTTTTTTGTTTTGGAATTTATGGAATACGTAAACGACGAAGAAGAATTGGAAACGTTGCCGGTGCAGGCTGAACGGGTAAGTGCAGTCGTACCTTACTACTCGGCTATTTTGATCGGTTGCATTGTCATCGTGTCGGTATTTCAAATTGCCACCGACCTGAGGGAATCGGTCGTCTTGGGCGGCTTCATCAATTCCCCTTTTCTTCAGGGACAGTATTGGAGAATCTTAACCAGCGCGACCCTTCACGGAGGAATAATGCATTTGGTGTTTAACAGTTATGCACTTTTTATTCTCGGAAGGTTGGTTGAAATGCTTTCAAACCGTTCTCACCTTTCGATCGTGTTCTTACTATCCGTGATCGGGGGCGGTCTGATGAGTTTCGCGTTTGGGCCCGATGTGCCTTCGGTGGGAGCTTCGGGCGGTATTATAGGCTTTTTGGGATACTTGACGATATACGGGTACCGCCGCCGAAAAATCTTATCAAGCTCGTTCCTGAAGAGTATGCTTTTTAATATCGGCCTGATCGCGGCTTTCGGCCTTTTTGTAATTCCTAATGTCGATAATTTTGCCCACTTGGGAGGACTGCTGGTCGGTGCGGCTTATGGATTTATTCAGATCCCGGGTGATCTTCACGAAGACCCCAGAACGGCCGATAAAACAACGGTGGTATTGGGTTATGTCTCGCTTGGAATCTTTGTTTTGACATCAATTTTTAGTATTTTGCTGCTAACCAGACTTATAAATTTCGAAAACAATTTTCTATAAAATGCCCCGAGTAAGAGTTCATCAGCATGTAAACCCCCTGGCCAAATATTTTCGTGAATTGCCGATCGAGCCCTTGGATTTTGCGGAAACGTTTCGAGACGCCGGTTTACCGCTTCACCTGGATATCGGATGCGGGCGCGGAAGATTCCTACTTGAAATGGCACGAAAAGATAAGCACCAGAATTTTCTCGGGGTCGAAATCCGCGAGCCTCTCGTTTTGGAAGCAAACAAGATTCGTGATCAAGAAATGCTTGGCAATCTCGATTATGAATTCTGCAATGCGTCGATCGATCTGGACGTGCTCTTCTCCGATTTGCCGGAAGAAATGTTAAAGACTGTCTCGATACAGTTTCCCGATCCCTGGTTTAAGAAGAGGCACGCCAAACGGCGAATGGTAAAGGACAATTTGGTTGAAACAATAACCGCGCATCTAGGTCAAGACGGTAAAGTATATGTTCAAACTGATGTTGAATTCCTGGCGGAGGAAATTTACGAGCTGTTTACCCAAGCGGGATTAAGAAGGTCGGTACTAACTGAAAGCCCGATGCCGGTCAAAAGCGAACGGGAAAAGTCGGTTGAAAAAAGAAAGCTGCCTGTATTTAGAGCGCTTTACAAACCGGCTCGGCTTTAGCAGCGATTCCGGGTCCGACCGCTTTTCAACCATTCATCAGTTGGAGTTTTTGCGGGCCGGGTCCTTATATTTACAAACCTATCGCTTAAACTCCGCATCACCAAACTTAACGAGTCCTGACTCAAGGTTCAAGCGATTTCGCTTGATGATCGCGTTAAGTGTCGATTTTCGCATATTGAGCAGGCTTGCCGCCTTTGACTGATTACCCCCGGTAAACCGGAGCGCTTGTACGATTAAATGGAGCTCATAAGATCTGGTTGCCTGATAAAAATCGATCCCTTCGGTGGGAAACGTACGCTCCAAATCTGTAAATAAGGTATGTGCCTCCAATTCCCTGATTGACTGCAGCGTAGCCGCAACGCGAAGCAAAGTGCCCACAAGTTCGCCCAGAAGCGAAACATTTTGCTCGGTTGAGGTTGCTGGAATTTCGGGATCGGATAAACGATTCTGTTCAATAGTTTTTTCTTTGACCACTATGGTAACCTCATTTTATTCGTGAGAAAAAGTCTCCAAAGGATCCGAAAATGAAATACTGGATAGGAGTATAAAAATACTACTGTTCTGCCAAAAAACAAACCCTAAAATTCACTTAAACGGAAAAAAAATATAAATAAATATTTCTGTGAAATATCCGAAAAAGAGCGGATATCCGGCGCTCGCTAAATACGGCGTCAAAGCGATGAATCTTGGTTCTCAGGCAGTATTGTTTGCTCGCGATTAATCATTTCAAACGAGACTCTTTGCACAAAATAATAGCCGGAGAAATCATTACGATTCTCCGGCCCTGCTTAATTGCTTAAGATCTTACCAAGTCACTTCGATCTCATATTCGTCATCGCTTGATTTTGGATCGAATATACGTATCACTGCGACATAGTTGTTTTGCCGCGACGGCTGTTCAAGGATCGTCACCGTGCCCCTTCCTTCGAGTTTTCGAACCGCTACCGTTCCCCGCCGGCGCGCCAGGTACCCGTCAAAGGTATGGGTGATATTGGTTACTTCCCGGCCTCCCAGATTGACATAATCCAGATCTTCGCCCGAAATCCGTATGTTTACCGTCCCGTCAACCAGCCCCTTCCATCTGAGCCTGCCCGAACTGTAGTTTTCAAGAGCATTTGAAGCCTGCCACGAAACCTGCAGCCGATAATTATCGCTGCTTCTTTGAGGATCGAAGACCTGTACGATCGCCGTATAGCCATTGACGCGGTTTGGCTGTTGAATAACCCTGACCTGCCCCCGCCCGTCGAGTTTGCTGACCGAGACGGTCGCCTCGCGCCGCGGCAGAGTACCGCTCAAATTGCGGGTTCCCTGTCCCAGATTTCTTCCGGCAACGGTTTGAACCCGGACCGTACTTCCCTGAATCACGATATTGACGCGATTATCCACTTGTCCGCTCCAGGTCAATGAACCGGTTTGTCTGCCAAAACCCGGTTGATTCCTTCCCGGGAATGTACCGATTCCGCCCTGCGGTTCGATTGTCAGGGGCACGTTGATTTGTTTCTCCCGCTGGTCGTACCCGTCAAGGTATCCTTTCCGGTAATAGGCGACATATGCCGAATCATATCGGCCCTCATACCGGGCCGGAAGCCGTGAAATACCGCGATCCCGGTCATTATCACCGTATCGATAACCCAGTTCATATGCGTCTTCCTGTTTGTCCGTCCAGTTTATATAGGGTCTGACGCTCGAAAACCCGCTTTCATAACCTTGACGGTAAAAAGATTCGTATTGGTTTTCGTATTTTCTTTTATATCGCCGGTAGTCGTGATCCTGATTATTTCTCGCATCAGCCGCACCGTCCTGAAAACCTTCGGTGTAGTATCCGCAGGCAATTGGAGTCGAATAACTTCCCGTACACCGAACGCCAAAATTATTAACAACTTGTCCGAACGAGGGCACAACCGCAAAAAGACTAATGGTAAAAATCGTTACTAAAAAAAGAAATTGTTTAGGTCTCATAATAAATTCTGATATTTCAAAATCGAATGACCCTATCCATCGGAAAATGAATAGAGTCAAAAACAATTATGCCTGTGGGTTTAACTGGATCGAACGAACCATCCGGTTAAACGCGCCGTTGTACCGGTAGCTATCGCGCTCCGGCGCAACGCCGATAAAATAGAGCATATTTCCGTTTTGCAGCCAGGTACCATAAATCAGGGCATACTCAGTATTGCCGGTGACCGGTGAACGGCCCGAAATCATCGTCGCATAAGCAGTTCTTCCGCTGATCCGCGTACGGGAATATCCCCGCGTTTGACGAAGATACGTATTGCTCTTAAGAGTCACCTTTACGTATTCATCCAGCGCCCGTTGGAGATTTCGCTGTTGTGTCTGATATATCCCGACAACCGCCCCATGGGTGATTCCCTGGTTGCCAAAAGCGCCTTCGGGCGAAAACCAAACGTCGTTTTGCCCACCAAACTGCCGCCAATTGGAAGGAACCCGCATTTGGAGCAAATTGCCGTTCTGATAGACACGGGTGCTATACGAAGGAAGGGGTACACGATTGGAATATCTGCCCGTTGACATTTCGTTATTCGCCGGGCCTCCGGTGTTACCCGCTTCGGTATTCCCGCCGCCTGTATTCGTCGTTGCGGTCCCCTTTGAATCCTTTTCGATTTCGGCCATCGTTCTTGCCTTGGGCATCGAAGCCAATTGTTGCTTGACTTGCGTAAACCCGCGGGTGATCTTGATCGGATTTGGGGACACACGGAGCGTGTTCCGTTCGTTTCTTATCGCCTGATAACGCTTATCCGGGTCGGGGTGGCTGCTCAGCCATTCGGGGGGCCTTCCGCCCTCGCTTTGACCGGCAATGGTCTTAAACATATTTGCCAGATCGATCGGATCGTAACCCGCATTGGCCATAATGCGGGCGCCCAATACATCGGCCTGATTCTCATACTGGCGACTGTATTTGAGCTGGAATCCTGCAGCAAACATCGCGCCGAGCTGCGCCCCTGCCTGACCACCGAGAATGGCGCCTCCAAGGATCAAGCCGATCGTACCGAGCTGCGACCCAAGACTGCTCTGTTTTGTCGCCTGGGCAGTCCCGTGTCTCAACGCCACGTGGCTGATCTCGTGTGCCATGACTCCGGCCATTTCTCCTTCATTTCTTGCAATTTCGATTAAACCCCGGTTTACATACATCGGACCTCCGGGAAGAGCAAACGCATTTATGTCACGCGCGTTAACGATCTTGAAACGATATCTAAAGGCGGACTGTTGAAATTCTCGGGGGATAGAATTTACAAGCGATCTTCCAACATCTTCTATATATCTTGCCGATTCGTAATCATTTACCATCGGAAATTGCTGTTCAACCTTGCCGGAATATTCGTTTCCGATTTTGACATCATCCTGAATCTTATACTTGTTTTTCGGCATGCTGACTTTGGTCTGCCCAAATACCGCAATCGGCATCAGCACCAATACCCAAATCAACAATACCGACGTCAGGTTTCTACCCGGACTGGATTTTCTCATCTTCTCCTCCCGATCTCTTTTGCTTTAAGTCTGCTTTATTAGTTCTAATTTATTAAGTCTATTCAATACCGCTCAAATAGGCAAAATCGTAATCTGAGGGCGGACTTAGGATGAATATATAATGCCGATGCGTTTGCCGCAATCTGACTTCTGAAATCGCAATTTTTGTGATCTCGCTAAAATTAACGGGCTTAACCCGCTGAAAATTGGCATAAATGACGGAAATTTGGAATGACCGGCGACAAAATTTCGCGGGAATCGCCCCGGATGTTAACAAAACGTTAAATCATGATGCCGAAAAATTTCCTGTTCAAAAAATATAAGTATAATTTGACGCAAAATGCGGAAAAGGTCTTCTGCCGACGTCCACATTGTCATTATTTTGCAGTCTTGACGGAATAGATAAATGAGCTTGGGAGTATATGAATGAGAAAGTCTATTACAGGTTATTTTGCGGCGGTTTTAATAGTTTCAATAATATTCACCTTCGGATGCAGCGGCGAGCGCATAGGCAGCCCGGACGAATCTCGGCCGTCAAGCGGTGGATCGATCAGCCTTCAGGGAGCCGGGGCGAGTTTCCCGAAGCCGATTTACGAAAAGTGGATGAGCGAATACGGAAAGCTCAATCCGAATATTAGAATCGACTATCAATCGGTCGGTTCCGGTGCCGGCCAAAAAGCGATAATCTCCAATACAGCGGATTTCGGCGCTTCCGATGACCCGATGAAAGATGAGGATTTAAGCAAAGCGGAAAGGGAATTGATTCACATTCCGACGGTCCTCGGGGCAGTTGTTTTAACGTACAATCTCGAAGGCGTTGATAAGCCTCTGAAACTGGCTCCGGAAGTTATTTCCTCCATTTATATGGGCGAAATCAAGAAGTGGAATGACGTTAGGCTGAAAGCCGACAATCCGGATGCAGCGCTCCCGGATGCCGAGATAACGCCCGTTTACAGGGCGGATTCGAGCGGAACGACGGCCGTTTTCACGGCATTTCTCGCAAAAACAAATGAAGCATTTCAACAAAGAGTTACTTCCGGCAAACAACCGAATTGGGTAAAGGGCGTCGGCATCGGCGCTAAAGGAAACGACGGTGTAATGGGTCAGGTCAAGCAGACTCCGAATACGATCGGATATGTGGAAGTCGCGTTTGCCAAGGAAAACAAGCTCCCGGTTGCTCTGATCAAGAATAAGGCCGGAAAGTTTGTCGAACCGTCGATCGGTAACATTTCATCGGCTGCCGCGGGAGCAATCAAGGAAATGCCCGAAGACATGCGAATCGATATAACGAATCCGGACGGCGATGAAGCGTATCCGATTTCGAGTTATACCTATATTCTCGTTTATAAGGATCAGAAGAATGCGGCGAAAGGAAAAGCCCTTATCGACTTTCTCTGGTGGGCGATTCATGACGGCTCTAAATACGCGGCGGATTTACATTACGCGCCCCTTCCGGCTGAAGTTGTTTCGAAAGTCGAGGCCAAGATAAATTCAATTTCGGCGGATGGGAAACCGTTGCGCGAAGCTTCAAACGCATTAGGTAAATAGATTTGGCAAAAACCGGAACAATCGCGGACAGTGTATTCCGAACCGTCTTGCTGATTCTTGCTTCGGCAATTCTTTTGATTGTCGCCGCGATGATTGCCATGATGGTATCGAGTTCCTTGCCGACTATCAGGGAATTCGGGGTGGGTTTTTTATTCGGCACGGAATGGAAACCGGCAACCGGTGTATTCGGGGCGCTGCCTTTTATTTACGGTACGATAGTTTCATCGCTTATCGCTTTAACGATTGCTGTTCCGATCTCACTCGGAATAGCAATTTTTCTTGTCGAACAGGCACCGAAACGAATCGCCACTCCGATCGCCTTTATGGTCGAACTATTGGCGGCAATTCCGTCGGTCGTTTACGGACTCTGGGGTATTTTCGTCCTGGCGCCCTTTATCCGCGATTATCTTGGAGTATTTCTGAAAACTTATTTCGGCTGGCTGCCCCTATTTCAGGGACGCCTGACTGGAATCGGAATGTTAACGGGAGGAATCATCCTGGCCTTGATGGTCACCCCGATAATAACTGCCGTCGTCCGTGATGTGCTTGAGGTGGTACCGACGACTCAACGGGAAGCGGCGCTTGCTCTTGGCGCGACTAAATGGGAAACGACAAAGATCGTACTTAAAAACGCCGCGCCGGGAATTGCCGGGGCTGTCGTTTTAGGCCTGGGAAGGGCGTTGGGAGAGACGATGGCAATAACGATGGTTATCGGAAATGCGCCGCAGATCACGTCATCCCTTTTCGAACCGGCTTACACGATCGCATCCGTCCTCGCGGCGAATTTTGCAGAGGCGACTGACGAGATTTATTTGAGCGCTTTAGTCGAAATGGGACTCGTACTTTTCCTGGTCACTTTTATCGTCAACGGATTTGCCAAGTTGCTTGTGGCAAGGGTAGCAAAGGGGAGATAAGACTTCGGACCGGAAACTCAAGAAGAGCGCTCATTGGCCAATGTTTACCGGTCGATGACTATCATTATGAACGAATTGATTCACCGCAGAAGGAAACTCGTCAGCAGTATGATGACCGTGCTGACGACTGCCTGCGCCGTCGTTGCGATCCTGATCCTCTTGATCATATTGAGTTATATTGCGGTTCGCGGAATTTCTGCCATAAACTTCGAATTCCTGACGGATACGCCGAAACCGGTCGGCGAGGGCGGAGGAATCGGAAACGCGATTTTGGGATCGGCGATGATGTCGCTTCTCGCGTCGTTAATCGGTTTGCCGATCGGTATCGGCGCGGGTGTCTATCTCGCCGAGTTCGGCGACGGCTGGTATGGGAGTACGGTACGATTCTTCGCGGATACGCTGACCGGGGTCCCGTCAATTATAGTCGGCATATTTGTTTACGCTTTGGTAGTACTGCCGATGGGGCGGCAGTCGGGCCTGGCCGGCGGAATCGCACTGGCAATAATAATGATCCCGATAATCGCCAGAACAACCGAAGAGATGATACGGCTTGTTCCGCAATCGATGCGGGAGGGCGCGCTGGCCCTTGGGGCCCCGCAATGGCGTGTGACATGGAACATCGTAATGCCGGCGGCCGCTACCGGAATCGCTACCGGCGCTATGCTTGCGATTGCCAGGATCTCGGGTGAAACGGCGCCGTTATTGTTTACGGCGTTAAACAGTAGATTTTACAATTACTTTTACGATCAGCCGATGTCTTCTTTAACCGTACAGATTTATAACTTCGCAACCGGACCATTTGAGATCGAACACCAGATGGCGTGGGCGGCGACCCTCGTTCTGGTTGGTTTAATCTTGATAATAAATATTCTTGTGAGAATCCTGACGCGAAAAAAATATTGATGGATACGAAAATAACCATTTCGAAATTGAATTTCTATTACGGAAAGAATCAAGCATTGTATGACATAAACCTTGAAATTCCGGAACGCGAGGTGATGGCATTTATCGGACCCTCCGGTTGCGGAAAATCCACGTTTTTGCGGACCCTCAATCGAATGAATGATACGATTCCGATTGCCCGGATGGAGGGTAAAGTCCTCATTGACGGGAAAGACATCTATGCGCCGAAAACGGATGTGGTGGCGCTTCGCCGTAAGGTCGGGATGGTATTTCAGAAATCAAATCCCTTTCCCAAATCAATCTTTGAAAACGTGGCGTACGGGATTCGAATCAACCGGATGCATCAAAACAAGTCTGATTTAGAGGCGAGGGTCGAAACAGCACTTAAAGATTCGGCGCTTTGGGACGAAGTCAAAGACAGGTTAAACACCTCGGCGTTTGGCTTATCCGGCGGACAGCAGCAGCGGCTTTGCATCGCACGGGCGCTAGCCGTTCAGCCCGAAGTCATATTGATGGACGAACCGGCTTCGGCGCTTGACCCGATCGCCACGCAGAAAATCGAAGAACTTATCGTGACCTTAAAAAAGAATTACACGATTGCGATCGTCACACACAATATGCAGCAGGCCGCCAGGGTATCGGATCAAACCGCTTTTTTTATGCTCGGCAAACTGATTGAAGTCAATCCGACGCAAGTAATGTTTACAAGCCCTGAAGATAAATTAACCGAAGATTATATAACCGGAAGGTTTGGCTGAAATTTTTTCATTATAATTAACTGATAAATCATGGAACACCGAATCATAGACCAGAACCTCGATATTTTGCGCGACAAACTGCTTTTGCTCGGCGGAACAACAGAAACGGCTGTTCACAAGGCGATGCGGTCACTTACCGAACGGGATTCGGACCTGGCGCGGATGGTTATAGAGGAAGACAAATTGATCAACAAAATGGAACTTGAGATTGATCGTTTAAGCATCGAAATCCTCGCGCTCCAGCAACCCGCGGCCCACGATCTGCGTTTCGTTATATCGGTAGCGAAAATAACCCCGGTTCTCGAAAGAATTGCCGATCATGCCGCGAATATCGCCGAAGCCGCTATAATTTTAAACGACGAACCGGAGTCGAACCAGGTGTCAGACCTTTCCCTAATGGCGCAAATTGCCGGTGAAATGCTCCAGGCCGCGCTCGATGCTTTTACTTCGGAAGATTCGGACGCTTCCAGGAACATCATTAAGCGAGACAAGGAAATCGATAAGAACTACAACCGTGTTTTCGGAAAGCTAATGGGTATTATGTCCGAAAACCCGCAAACCACGACGACGGCGGCGTATCTTCTTTTTGTAGCAAAACACCTCGAGCGAATCGGTGATTACGTGAAGGATATTTGTGAGTTGAATGTTTATCTGACCGAGGCGGCGTTTATCAAACACAGTAAAAAGAAGAAGTGACGGGGTTGGTCAGGTTAAAAACGTATGGTGCGGCCTAAAGAAAAGGTTCGGGAACCGAGCTCCGGTTTTCAAACTAATTTTATGGCGACGGAACAATCGTTTATTGAGAAAGTGCTGGAACGGGCTGATCTCGGCGATCGACTTCGCAGTCGCAAGATGTTCGGGGAATATGGGTTCCACCTGGACGGCAAGTTTGTGGCATTGGCGTGCGAAAACAGCTTCTTCATCAAGGAGACAACGGCCATTAAAGACCACGGACTCGAGTTGCCATACCGGGCTCCCTATCCCGGCGCGAAACCGTATCCGGTGGCCGATCAGCTTCTCGATGATTCCCGCCTCTTCCGGCGATTGTTATGCGACACCGCAAAGCTGCTACCGGATCCCAAACCTAAGAAGCCAAAAGGCCGCAAAGGAGTAAAGAACTGACGGGCCAGCATTGGGCGAGCCGCTCAGCCGGCCCTCTTCCGGACGGAGGCCAGCCCTAACCGTTAGCCGTGCGGTCCTCCTTCAAGAAACTTGAAAGCAACCGGGAGCACTTTCTCGTGGGCAAGTCCCAATCCTTCAGCCCGGGACTCAAAACTGAGTAGACGTAATGTTGTCAGCCGAACTTGGTCAAATATCCCGGATTCCTCTCCCGAAGCCATTCATAGACAACGTTCGGGACTTTGGATATATTGGGAACTCGATTCAACAAATATTCACGGAGTGTTATCAAATGGCTTTTAGTTTACTGCCTAAAGAAGACGAGTATTTCGCTTTCTTCTCGCAAATGTCTGCAAAGATCCAGGATGCCGCACAACTACTCGTCAAAATGATGGGCAGTAAGAGCGACGAGTTTGAAACATTTTATTCCAAGATTAAAGACACCGAACACGACTGCGACGAACTGACCCATCAAATTACTACTAAATTGAACAAGTCCTTTGTGACACCGTTTGACCGCGAAGACATCTACACCCTTTCGGTCGCACTCGATGATGTTTGTGACTATATCGATGCCGCTGCCCGTGCTGTCGTGATGTACGATATCCAAACCATGAACGAATATTCCAAAGGTTTGGCCGAGACAATTTACCGGCTGTCAATCGAAATTCACGGTGCGGTTTCGATGCTCAATAAACCAAACGGGATGAACAGACATATCGTCGAAATTCACAGGCTCGAAAATGAGGCGGACGACATTTTTTTCCGCGCGATTGGCGAATTATTCCGAAACGCCCAAGATCCGGTTGCGCTGATTAAATGGAAGGAATTTTACGAGATTCTTGAAAACGGCACCGACCGATGTGAGCACGTAGCAAATATTATCGAAAGTATTGTGCTAAAGCACAATTAGACCGACCCGCTGGCGCCGTTGTGGCGCGCCTGATCACGTAATCAAGTCTATTTTTGACAGGAGGCCCGCCGTTTAAAGGCCTGGGAATATGGATGGACAATCAGTAGCGTTAAGCTTCGTAGTTTTCATAATAATAATTGCGCTCGTCTTTGACTATGTAAACGGATTTCACGACGCTGCGAATTCGATCGCAACGGTTGTCGCAACAAGGGTCTTGTCGCCCGGAGTCGCGGTAGCCTGGGCTGCCTTTTTCAACTTCATCGCATTTTTGGTTTTCGGCACAAGTGTCGCCAAAACAATCGGCGGCGGAATGGTGAACATCAACTCGATCACCTCAGATTACCGCCTCTATGTACTTTTGGCGGGTCTTCTCGGTGCAATAATCTGGAATTTGATCACGTGGTATCTTGGCCTTCCGACGTCAAGTTCTCATGCTCTGGTTGGAGGATACGCGGGCGCAGCGATTACCGCGTACATCGGATTAAACGGGTTGAGCGGAGTAGAGGGCGTGCTGATAGCCGCCGGTTGGATCAAGACTCTGTCTTTTATAATTCTCTCACCGCTGATCGGAATGGGGCTTGGTTTTTTCTTTATGGTTGCCGTTTACTGGGTATTCCATCGGATTACCGTATCGAAGGTAGACAAAGTTTTCAGGTTCGGACAGTTATTTTCGGCCGCGGCATTTTCGCTTGGTCATGGAGGAAATGATGCTCAAAAAACGATGGGAATTATCACGGCCGTTCTGGCTGCGGGCGGCGTTCTTCAATACGGCGAGGGAGGATCGCTGCCGGCGGTGCCTTTTTGGGTGATTTTATCCGCTCACGCGGCGATCGGGCTGGGGACCCTTTCCGGGGGATGGCGAATAGTTAAGACGATGGGAACGAAGATTGCGAAACTTCAGCCGGTCGGGGGATTTTGCGCTGAAACCGCAGGAGCGTTGACGCTTTTCGGAGCGACGATTACCGGAATACCGGTTTCGACGACACATACGATTACCGGTTCTATCGTCGGAGTCGGATCTGCGAAACGACTTTCCGCGGTTAAGTGGGGCGTCGCAACGAGAATAATCTGGGCGTGGGTTTTGACGATTCCGATGGCGGCGATAATCGCAAGTTTGTCTTACGGCGTTGTCCTAGTCGTTGGCCCGCTTTTCTTCGGTTAAAAGCACCCCACCGGCGCATTTCATTGATCTTTACCGGTCGTTTCTGCGGGCGGCTCATCCTTACTTCCCCAGTAAAATGCCCGGACCACCAGAAAATAAACAAGCAGACACAAAAAAAGCAGAACAAAAAAGAAAGCGATGATCCAGGCGTAGAATGACATGCGGGATTTCTATTGCGGAATTATCGGCGGTCGGCGGGCACTTTATCAAGCGTCCGCGTCGTATCTTCAACCACACTCGCCGGGGCGTTAACGGGCGCGTCAAGCTGGTTTGTTTCAGCGGTTTTCAGCGCCCGCGGAATATCGCTGCTGATTTCGCGATTTGGCTCGGGGGGACCAACATTTCCCGAATGATGTTTGATGAGTAAGTACGAAATTCCAAAAATCGTGGCCAGATAAGCGAAAATTATCATCACTATCGCGCCGGGATCAATAACGCTGTCGAGCAAAGTCTTGACCAGCAAAAAACAGCCGATTATCCCTGCGATTCCAAAAAATGCGATCGATTTGGTGTTTTCACCCCGGAAACCGCGGTTTTCCCTAGCAGAATTTTCAATTCTACCGCCGCAGGAATTGCAGTACTTCAAGTTCGGATTAATCTTGTTTCCGCAGTTTATGCAATACATAACTTAAAACGTGGCCGTTATTTTTGGGGTTTTATCCTTTCTTCCAGCCAATCCGTTAAATCCTGAACCGTCGCGATGTGAATCGCCTCGCCCTGCCAAGCCTTGTAAGCAAAAACCAAAAGCATTATCGTGGTCACGACGTAGAATATCCAACTTGCCACATCCGCCAGATCGCTTCCCCAACCCAAAACCCCGAGGATCGATAGAACAATCCAGATCGCGACATGGGCCGCAATTCCCTGGGCCGCATGATACCGCACCTTCGGCTCGCTTTTCGGGATGAATATCAACTCGATTATTCCCGCGACGACGCCAATATATGTGAATGGTATGTAAGGAAGCGCGGTCAAAATATTTTCCGGAAGGCTGATGCTTCCAATTGAAAGACTTTTATTGCCCGGGGGATCTTCAGAATATAACTTTGCCGGCTGATAAGTTGCGGGATCGACGCCGTCCCGTTGGAAGTCCGGGTTAAACGATTCGAATTCGGCCTCGTTAAATTTCCGCGTCTGCTCTTCGGTATCAACCGGATCTGCAAATTTGGTCGTCGAGCCGTTAGAGCTTGGCAATGCCGTCGTCTTCGCCTCTTTTACTTTTGCCCTTTCCGGATATTTCGGGTCAAGCGGATTTGTATCGAATTTTTTTGCCATCAATAATATAACGAGATATTAATCATTTTGGTTCATAAAATCCAAATTACGGTTTTTTACTGGCGAAGCGAATTGATAAGCAGCGGAAAGGTTGCCAGCGACTGTCCCCGATACTGCGGACGAAACCCGAACATAACGATCCTACCCTTTCCGAGCTTCACTTCAACAAGCGCACCTTTTCCGGCAATTTTATCAACCCCCAGCGCCCAGCCGGAAAGCAGTATGCCGCCCGATGATTTGGGATACCTGGCGATCATTTTGACGCGCCCCGAAACATTCGGATCAGACTTGATTTCGAATACCGGCGACCGTTCAAACCAGGCTATCGATTGTTTCTGTAAACCGGTGGCGATCGGATGCGACGTATTCAATTCCGTCCGCAGTATGGAACCGGGAATATAAAAATTCTTTTGTTTCCAGTTTTCGGCAACATTCTTGACCGGCAAATTGAATTGTTTTATAGCAAAATCGGAAGACCGGTTCAAAAATACGAGCGTCCCTCCGTTTTCGACATATTCCCTGAGTTTTTCCACGCCCTGTTTGCCGATCCCGCCGGTGTATTCCTTCGGCATTGAATCATCTTTATACCCTTTCAGGATTTGATTGGGGGATTGATCGGGGAAAATAATCGATTCTGTGCCAATGAGGTCGCCTGACAAGATTTCCCGGTTGGTGACTGACTTATACTCCATACATTCCGCCACCAATTGCTTTTGGTCATCAAAGATCCACCGGGTCCAGCCTTCGTCCATTGACGGAACATATGAACGGTAGATCCCCTGTACGGCAGGTTGACTACAGCCGCTTGAAGGTCCGCTGCCGCTTCCCTGGTCCCATTCCGTTTGAAGCGGTTCGAATGATTCCGCTATTTCAACATCCATCAATAACGCAAGGTTATGTGCCGTCACGTCATAGGGCGGAATCGGATCACCTTTTTCATCTATCAAATCGGGATATTTTTGCTTCTCGATCAGCGTCTTCGCGAAATATCCGTAAGGCTGCGCGAGACTGATGACGACAGAATAATCGTCGTACGTCTTCCCGTTCAGCT
>JBFGKW010000051.1:0-20705 GCA_041576495.1 Aridibacter sp.
CATCGGTTTTCCGCTTGGAGCAACGCTCCCGGATGTAAAGGCTTACGAAGCCCGCCGCTCGATTTTTAATGGCGCACGGGAAGTCGATATGGTCATTAATGTCGGGGCGCTCAAATCGGGCGACGACTGCGCGGTTGAAGAAGATATCAAGGCCGTTGCGGAAGCTGCTCACGAAAACGGAATACTGTGCAAAGTGATTATCGAAACGGCGCTGCTGACGAATGAAGAAAAGGTTCGCGCTTGTCTGGCCTCTAAGAACGCGGGCGCGGATTTCGTAAAGACATCGACCGGGTTTTCAAAAGGCGGAGCGACCGTCGAGGATGTTAACCTGATGCGCAGGACGGTTGGCAGATCGCTTGGCGTTAAAGCCTCGGGCGGCGTGAAAGGGATTGATGACGCACGGGCGATGTTTGAGGCGGGCGCGACTCGGATCGGTGCCAGCGTCGGTGTAAAAATTGCTCAGGAAGCGAGCGGGATTAAGTCGAATATTTCCTCCGGAAATTATTAGATTCCGGACGGCCGTTTATCTATTGCTTTGAATAACGAAAAGCTTTTTCATCAAAGTGCCGGATCAACGTTCCGTTCGGAAACATCAGATCGGCGTGCATTTTCAGTATGTACTGTCCCGGTGCGAGGTCGAATTCGCTATACGGTATAAACACTGACAGGTCATTATACGCCGCGGAAGCGTAAGCCGGTTTGATCGATTTGTAGAGTGTCAGCTGTCCGCTCAGACTTTTGTTGCTGCTGTCTGCCCGTGCCATCAGCCGCTCGCCGTTTTCCAAATAAAATCCAATCGCCAGCTGCGCAACCACATCCTTCAGATTAGAAGCGGTAAACTTCGTATGAATCGTCATACCAATCTGTCCGCCCTCCTGCTTGTTGTATTCTACCCAAAGGCTGTCGAACTTAGCGCCCGGAGCGTTGACCGAAGGGGCCGGGTAATTGAGTTTGAAGGCAAGATCGCCGACCGGAATCATTTGAAGCGACCCAGCCGCATTAAACAACAGATTAGCGTCAAGGACGAGATCGTGGTCGCCAACCGGAAGGTTGATCTCGTTGTACGGCAGGAAAACAGCGATATCATCATACACCGTCGACGTAAAGGCCGGCGTAATCTTCTTCCGATAAACTGCGAGTTCTCCCCGCTGGTTACTGAAGAGTTTATTCGACGAAATCAAATATTGCCCGAATTGGTTCTTAAATCTCAGGTAAAGCTCCGAAGTTACTCCCTTGAGATTATAGACATTAAACCGGGCATGGATCATCACGCCTGATAAGCCGTTTTCGACCACGTTCTGATCGATCCATAACTTCTCGGCAACAGCCCGTGGAGGAGCCCTTTCGGTTACCGGGGGCGGCGAACTTGGTTTTGTCTTGGCGGCAATCGCGCGCAATAATTCGTCGCTGGCACCAACTTCCTGCAATTCTTTTTGAATTACGTTTGTGAGTCTGAAGGTAACGCCGCGTTCAAGCACGCTCTTTGTAATAAAAGCATTTTTTTCAGACTGGCTGAAACCACCGCTTTTTGACTGCAACCCGGTCATAATTTCACCCAACGTCAGAGGACCGCCCTGCGCCCCGGCTGACTGAATGCCGAGAGTAATACATATTGCAATCACAGCGATAATAGCGGAAATCGATTTACCCGGATTAAACGCACTTAACATTTTCGAAAACTCCAGCAAAGATTTCTGATTTGGTGAATATAGCACAGCAAAAGTTTGCCAACAAAATTTTCTACACTGGCGATAACGAATATTTAGACCGCCCTTGCCGACGGGGGCTGACGTTTCAAATTCAGCTATTAATATATGTTTTGCACAATTCTCATCGCGCCGGGCGAAAGCCTGAAGTTGTAATAGGTCAAATGCAGATTCTGATTCGTCGGATAAAGCAGATCGGCATGAATCCTGAGGTCCGCCGTGGGCGGTCTGACGTCAAATTCCTTGTACGGGATAAAAAAGGCGACGTCGTTAAACACTGAAGAATTAAACCTCATATTGAGCCTTCGGTATACGGTCAGGGTTCCGGTCTTGGACCGGTAAAGCCGGTTGATTCCGTTGACCGCGCCGCCGTCACGTTTTTCGATTCCAATCGCCAGCTGAACCGCTTTGTTGCGCAGATTATAGGCCGTGAATTTTACGTGAACCCGCATTCCCAACAGGCCGCGCTGCCTGACATTCTGCTGAATCCAAAGCCGGTCAAATTTTACCCTTGGCGTGCTCGCATTTGTCGGCGCCGGACCCTGTGTGAAGATTATCGGATGAATCTTGAGGTGCTTGAGGAAATCGCCGTTTTCATAGATTATATCGGCATCCACCTTAAGGTTGTGCTTTCCGACCGGCAAAACAATCTCTTTATAAGGGACAAAAACGCTGAAATCATTGTAAACCGCAGCATCGTAAGCCGGAGTTAGTTTCCGAAAAACTGCGAGCTGACCGCCTTTGTTACGGTACGCCACGTTGCTCGACTCGAGAATATCCCCATTTTCTTTTTGAAAACGGACGCTTAAATAAAGAGGAGTGTCTTTCATATTTCGGACCGTGAATTTACAATGGACCCTCATCCCCTTTTTCTCATCTTCGACAACGTTGTAGCTGATCCAGAGCTTGTCAAAAATCACATTTTCGGCCGATCCGGTGTTTGCCGGAGTCGCGGTTTTCGGGCCGTTGTCCCTGATCGTGCTGATCAGGACTTCGGTCGCTCCGGCCCGCCTGAGTTCATTTGTTATTTCGGTCGAAGAACGAAAAGTGACGCCCCGCTCCCTGACCCGCTGGGTAATGAATACATTCTTGGCGCTTAAAGATGTACCGCTGCTTTTCGACTGAAGCGCAGTCAGCACTTCGGCGAGCGTGAGCGGATCGTCGTCTTGTCCGTGAATTTCGGGCAATCCGAATGAAGCGATAACGATCGTAACTAAAAAAAATGTGAATACGGTTTTTCGTCGTCGAGGTTTATTAATCATCGAGGCTTCTCCCTGTAAAATAAGAAAAGGTTTTGTCTATAAGACGAATGTCAGATGAAGATTTGCGAAGCGCGAAGGTCAAGACATCTAACAATCGTCGGTAAATATGCAATCCATATTTTTCTTTTTCGGGGTTTTCGGCGGTTTACTTACTACCCTGGGTGTCGGCGGCGGCGTTTTCGGTCTGACGGGTGCGGGTGTGACTTTTCTGGGAGCCGGAGTTTTGACGGTTCTGGGCGCCGGTGTGGCGGGAGCCGGCGGTGGAGGAGTACCGGGCGTTTCAATATCCATATTCGAGTTTGAAATGTCAGATGTTTCGGTTGTCGTTTCCGGTTCCGATGAGTCATCGGTATTGCCGTTAGCGAGGTCAGTCGTGACCGCGGTATTGGCATTCGCCGCGTTGGTGTTTTCCTCCGATGCAGTGCCCGCGCGGTTGGCGAGGACCCACCACATACCGACCGCGCCAATCGCAAACAGCATCATCAGAACCCCGAATACCGGAATCAGCCAAAGTAACTTGTAGCTTGGCTTTTTCCCCTCGACTTGAGATGAGGTTGCGACGTGTGAACCCGCGGTTACTACCCCGGCAGCCGGCGGCTGACCGGTTGCTGCGACGGGTCTCGGCGCAGCGATTGTTTCGACGCTGTTTGACTGATCACCGGTCGGAACCGGCGAATCCGTTGCCGGAAGCGGTAAATCCGAGGTCTCGATTTGCATTACTTCCGTCTTTTGGGCCGATTGCCTTGTCGTCCCCAAGTCAATTTTGTTGAGTTCGACAAGCATTTCTTTTGCCGAATTAAACCTGTGCTCGCGACGAACCTGCATCGCTTTCAAAATCCAAATCGACAATCCCTCGGGTATCGCAGAATTTAGCGATCCCGGATATTTCAGGGGGTCGGGATTACCGTCCCAAATGTCAATACCGCGTTTTACGGCTTCAACCGGCGGGCTGGCGGTCAAGAGATTGTAAACTGTCGCTCCGAGTGCGTAAATATCGCTCCGGACGTCCGCCGTTTGCTCCAAAAGCGGCTCAATC
Source organism: Aridibacter sp. (assembly GCA_041576495.1). Taxonomy (GTDB): domain Bacteria; phylum Acidobacteriota; class Blastocatellia; order Pyrinomonadales; family Pyrinomonadaceae; genus Aridibacter. Next base: position 4,005 of record JBFGKW010000051.1, read on the forward strand.
TGCTTTTGGTATTTGTGTGTTATCACCGCCAAAAAGGTAGGGTCGATGACCCGAAGCATCTGTTCGATCGGAGAATAATTGAGTGTCGCAGCGACAAATGTCTGGTCGGTGATCGTGGTTGCATTGGTCGTATCGGTACCCTTTGCAATGCCGAAGTCAAGCAGTTTTATTTTGCCGCGCGAATTGAGTTTAAGATTCTGAGGCTTTAAGTCCCGATGAATAATCGGCGGGTTTTGAGTGTGCAGATAATCCAATCCATCGAGAAGTTGACCGGCCCAGTTCATTACATCCGAAACGGGAAATGGACTTTGACGCTGTTTGAGAAGTTTTGCAAGATCTTCTCCGTCGACGAGTTCCATAACAAGAAATTGCCGGTTTTCAAAGGAGAAATAGTCCTTAACGTGAGGGAAGGTTTCGTGATTGATCTTCGCCAGGAGTTTTGCTTCACGCTCAAAAGCAACATGAAGCATTTCCTGGGCATTTGTGTTTTGAGCATTTGATAAATCGACGACGATTTCCTTTAGAGCGACCGAGGTATCAAACACGCTGTCATGTGCCTCATAAACGGCACCCATACCGCCTTGCCCGAGCAGGCGTATGATCTCGTAGCGATCACGCAGAATTTCATTTGCTGAAAGCATTTCGTTTCATATTATTTATTAAATGCCGGGAAAAATAAAGCTTCCAAAATAAATCCATCAGCCGGTTCGGATGTCCGATTAAAAACCATAATTCGGACTCGGAATATCCGCATCCATTTTTGAAACGGGGTGCGTTTTTACGATTTTTCGTTTACCTTCGGATTAACCGGCGCGTAAATCCTGAATCCGGGCAGTAGATTTTTTCGAACTGAACATACAGGCGAATTGAAATCGGCAGTCGGTCTCATTTTTGGGAGGCGCCGTTGGACACCACGGGAATAAAAATCGTGCTTATCGAAATCTTTCAGGAGGCCGGCCGAGTAAAAATTCGTCCGGCAATTGGTTTCGCGATAATATAAAAACAAAATGAGCGAGAAGAACAGGATAAGAGCGGAAGAAATTACTGACGAATCCACTTACCTGGACCGTCGTAGATTCATAAAGCGCGCCGGATTAGTAGCGGGGACGACGATTGCGACCGGATTGGGTTACCGGTTTCTCAACCCTCCTCCTCCGGCCGAAGTAAACACCAAAGAGATCGCACGGGTCATCAAAGATGCGAAATCGAAGTTGACCGATCAGCCGAATTCCATCGAAGAAATAGCAAATTACAACAATTTCTATGAGTTTTCGACCAGCAAAACAGCGGTAGCCGCAAAGGCGCAGGAATTTGTTACGGCCCCCTGGACGGTTTCGGTTGGCGGACTCGTCAACAAACCGCGTGTCTTTGATATCGACGAATTGTTGAAGTTTGAGCAGGAAGAAAGAATATACCGGTTTCGGTGCGTCGAGGGCTGGTCGATGGTCATTCCCTGGGTCGGATTTTCGATTAAGAAGCTGCTCGATCAGGTCGAGCCCCTGGGTAAGGCTAAATACGTAGCCTTCCAGACGTTTTACGGCGGCGCGAACCCTGAAGGCAAAGGTGTCAAACTCCCGACCGGCGCCAACGGAATGCAGTCAGGTTTTTTTGCAGGAATTGACTTTCCTTATGTCGAGGGACTCAGGATCGACGAGGCACTACATCCGCTCGCGATCCTGGCGACGGGGATTTACGGGAAAACGCTTCCCAATCAAAACGGAGCGCCGATACGACTTGTCGTGCCTTGGAAGTACGGCTTCAAGAGCATCAAATCGGTGGTCAAAATTACGCTCACGGATCGTCAGCCGCCGACTACTTGGAATCTCCAGGCTCCTAACGAGTATGGATTCTATTCAAATGTAAACCCCGATGTAGATCACCCACGATGGTCTCAGGCGACCGAACGCAGAATCGGAGAACTGGGAAGAAGAGACACATTGATGTTTAATGGCTACGGAAAAGAGGTGGCGGGGCTGTATGAGGGTATGGATTTGAAAAAGTTTTTCTAGTACCTACGCCAAATTATATAATCGATCAAACGGCTTCCGGCTGACAAATCATTCACTTGAACTCAATAAAATTCTACAAATTCCTGATTCTCGTCAACAGCCTCGTTCCGCTGGCGTTTTTGTTTTGGGATTCCTATTATGACCAGCTTGGCGCAAATCCGATCGAATTTTTTCTTAGGACGACGGGCGTGATGACCCTGAGTTTTTTGATAATAACCCTTTCGATTACGCCGCTCAGAAAGATTTTCGGCTGGAACCAACTCATAAAGTTCAGGCGAATGACGGGTATTTATGCATTCTTTTACGGTTGCATTCATCTGATTACGTACAGCATTTTTGACAAATCCCTGGACTTGAGAGTAATCGTGCTCGACGTTTGGAAACGGCCTTTTATCGCATTCGGGATGACGGCGTTTGCGTTGATGGTCCCGCTGGCCGTCACCTCTACAAATTCGATGATCAAACGCCTCGGCGGAAAGCGGTGGCAAAGACTACACCGAATGAGCTATCTCGTCGCGATTTTCGGGGTGATCCATTTTTATATGATTCAAAAGTCGGATTATTTCTATCCGATCGTTTTTGGATTGGTATTGGCGGGATTGTTGGGATACCGAATTTATGCGGCTCAAAGGTCTTAGCCGTTCATTTCTAAATTCAGGATTTATTTTTCATCTGGGCAGCTTGATCAAAGGTCTTACGGTAATCGTCACCGCCGATCGTCACCGTTTTGCACATCTCAAAAAGTCTTGAACGCAGACGGACGCCGATCCGGTCTTCAAGTGTTTCCTCGCGGGCGGACGTCGGATTGTCCAGATAGTTGGTGGTAAAAATCGTCAGCTTTTTATCGTTATAACGGGTGTTAATTATATGGGCCATCGTATCCCGCACCCAGTCCGTAGGTTTTGATGTCCCAATTTCGTCAAGCACGAGTACTTCCGATTCGAGTACCGGGGATAGCACTTTTAATTCAGACGTACGTGAAACCGGATTGTAAGAATCCTGAATCTCCTTGAGAAGTTTTCCGAATTCATAGAACAGACAGCCAAAGCTGCGTTCGGTAAGCCCTTTGAGTATCGAAACCGCGAGATGTGTTTTGCCTACGCCGACTGTTCCCATCAGCAGCAATCCCCGTTCGACTGCAGGAAACTCCATCGCCAGCCGGGACGAATACCGGAAGGCACGCTCCTGAGAGGGATTTCTCGGGCGATAGCTATGGAAGTGACATTTTTCATACCGTTTTGGAATCTTCGCCGTGAGCAGCAGTTTCGAATGGGAGTCCTGCTTTCTGCACTCGCAGGTTCTTACGCCGCCTTCTTCCATGAATTCCATTCCGGTGCCAAAGCAGCGGCTGCAAGGATCGGGCTCATCAGAAGTCTCGAGAGTTTTCGGAGAATCCGTCAAATGTTCGGTTTCATTCGGAACCGCGTAAAGCGGCTGGTTTTTGGCTTTTTCTTGCGACATTCGGTGTTAAACCTGCGGAATCCTTCGAATTGGTATTTGCTGTTCTTCGGGGTTTTAATCGGGTTTTCCGTAAAGGGAAAATCTTTCTGGATTATAGCATCGAAGGACTTTATTACAAGCAATCCAAAAGGCGAAACAATTAATTCTTTGAGGCGGTCTGAAATTTGTTTGAAAACACACGACTTAAAAATCGTTAAACGGCAATTTTGCCGACGGAATAAAATGTTTTCGGGATGTCCGAAGCTCGACGGTGTGCTATAGTTGCTACTTTTGATAAATTACAGTAAAGCATATGAACGTTGTTAGAACGATATTATTAAAACTGGGACTCGCGGATTTATCGGTAGAGCGTGCGCCGATTTCGGTTTTTTTGCTTGATGACGACCGCCGCCGGCACCGTTGGTTCGCGAAACGGTTCAAGGGCGATTTTCTTGAGGTTGCCGAAACCGTCGGTGAAGCAAAGGAAATACTAGCCAACGGTACCTTTGATGCGATATTTCTCGACCATGATTTGCTTCCTCACCATTACGAATCAAACACCCACGGTGATTTTGCCAACACCGGGTATGCCGTTGCCGAGTGGTTAACCGAAAACCGCGATATACAGCCCGCGGCGTTAATTATAGTTCACACGCGTAATGCCGAAGCGTCGGTCAGGATGGTTGACAAACTCAAGGAATCAAAGCGCCAGGTGGAATATGTCGCGTTTCCGATGCTGGATCTCAAAATTAAGAATTATTGGAAGCGATAGTGCGGACGCTCAATCGATTTTACTTAAGAAGCGATTGCACACCGCATCCAACGGATCGTATGAGAGTTTTATTGATAATAATGGTCGTTGTATTTGGAGTTTACAGCGTACCGTCGCAAAAGGTTTTGGAGCTCGAAAGGCTGGTCGAAACCGAAAAGGCATTTGCAAAAGCCTCGCGTGATTTGGGTGTCAGACGCGCATTTCTCGAATTTCTCGCGCAGGACGGCATAATTTTTGAGCCGGGGCCGGTAAATGGCCGGGAAAAGTGGGTGGCGAAACCCAATACATCCGCATTGCTTGCCTGGAATCCCGTCTGGGCTGACATTTCGTCCAATGGGAGAATCGGATATACGACCGGAGACTGGGAATATTTTTCCGATCGAAAAGATGCGAATCCGGTTGGGTTCGGCCAATATATTACGATTTGGGCCAAGCAGGCGGACGGGAAATTCAAAGCGGCGCTCGATATCGGAAATTCCCATCAGAAACCGCCGGAAACCCAAAAAGCATGGAGTTCGCCGCAGCGCACTCCGGGCGATGCCAAACCAAATGTCGACAATTTCTTCCCTATTACCGGCATACCTGACATCGCCAAATACCGAGAGATGTTGGCAGATGATGTACGTCTATACCGGGAAGGCCGGTTTCCCGCAATCGGTAAAGACCGCTCGCTGGATCAAATCGGTTCCGAACTTAAAGAAACAAAAGACGTTAAGGTGATCCAGACGACGTGCGGCGGCGAAAGCGATTTGATGTATTGTTACGGCCTTATTGAGTTGACCAAGGCGAACGGCACCGCTCAGAAGGGCAATCTTATGCGGATTTGGAAAGCAAGGAGGGGCAATTGGCGAATTGTAATCGAAATCTACACTCCAATCCCTACCGTCAATGAATAATTCCTCGTCCCGCGATGACAAATCATTCTTAAAGTCGACGATTCGGCCGTTTCCGGAATCAATTACCGGTCGGGTTGTTTGATCTTATTGTATTTCTTTAATATTTCGATTGTCTTGTCGATTGGCAGGGCGTTTACCGTCCGTCCGTCTTTTCCGCTGAGGGATGTCGCGCGTAAAATCGAATTATAGATCGCTTCTTCCGTAGCTTCAATTGTAGCGAGAAAAAGCGGCGACATGGAATTATTCGGGACCAACTCCACCGGCTCGGACCCTTCGCCGGATGATTTTATTCTGACGCTTTCGGCGGTTGAAAAGGCGATCGCGTAATCACCGCTTCCGTTTGAACCCGAAGCACCTGTTCGGGCTAAACCCCATAGTGCACGCGACGCAATTCGTTTGAGATTTCTGGCATCGACCGGTGCGTCGGTCGCGATAACGATAATAATCGAACCATCGGCGTTGCCCGTCAGATCGGGTTCGATATCTGGATTAACGACACCTTCATTTCGCGAGACGAAATCCTTTAAATAATAATTTCCAAGTTCGACGCCGACCGGCGCCCCGTCCATCGTAAGAATTCCGCCAAAGTTGCTCTGCACGAGGACACCAACCGTGAAACCGCCCAGCGAACCCGGAAGTTTTCGGGAAGAGGTGCCGATTCCTCCTTTCCAGCCGAAAGCAATAGTACCGGTGCCGGCCCCAACCGATCCTTCGATGACCCGCGTGCCCGCGGATCTAATTGCGTCAAAAACATTCTCACGCGAGATGTGCCGCCCCCGGATATCATTTAGGTAACCGTCATTGGTTTCGGCGACGACCGGATTTATCGAGCCGACACCTTCGTTTCCGGGCAATCCAAGCATAAAATCCATCAGAAAATTTCCGACGTTTGGAACGGCGAGCGTTGATGTCAGGAGGATCGGTGTTTCGATCTCTCCCAATTCGTCGATTTGCGTGGATCCCATCAGCTTTCCAAAACCATTCCCGACAAAAACCGCACCAGGAACCTTTTCCCGGAATAGATTACCCGGATGGGGAAGCACTGCGGTCACGCCGGTTCGGATGTTCTCGCCTCTGATAACGGTCGAATGGCCTACCCTCACCCCATTGACGTCGGTGATCGAATTCATCCCGCCGACCGGCAAAATCCCGGGCTTGACTCCCAAATCCCGGATTCGAGGCCTTGGTTTTTCATCGCTGCCGGATTCCTGCCCGGTTACAAACGATGCGAACGTCATCACGGCCGCAAGAAATACCAAAATATTTAATGTTCGAAACTTGATCATTAATTCATTGGAACTCAAAATAAATAAAGGATTTGAAGCCGGTCTTTGGCCTATATCGGTCCGCAAACTGTCGTTCAACCGGCGACGTCCGCTTCGATCCTTTTCCTGAGACGAAAGATACCCATCAGGTACCACAGCAGACCGTGGGAAACGTACGCGAAGGCGAGCGCCAGCAAAACAAACTGTGAATAGAGCCAGACCAGCATGCCGATCGTACCGAGCACCAGGATCAGGTAAAGATTTCGTCTTCCGGTACCGGCGTTCTTAAAGCTGCGGTATCTCAACGTGCTTACCATCAGCCCTCCCAGAACCGGAAGGATGAACAAAATCATGGTCCCGTAAAACTTGGCCCAACTCTCACCATAAAAGCTTAGCGGATGGGGCGCAAAATGGACCACGGCGGCGATCAACCCGGCGGCCGGCGGAATCGGTAATCCAACGAAGTTCTTTTTGTCGACTTTTGGGGTACCTTCCTTCAGGACCCGCGGCCTTGTAGCCTGGATATTAAACCGGGCGAGCCTTAGCACGCCGCACATCAGATAAATAAAGAGAACAAAAATCCCGATGTTATGGACCGAGCCCGTCTCGTTGAAGACGGCTCCGATTCCCCATCCGTAAATCAACGTCACCGGCGCGATTCCAAATGTCAGCACATCCGCCAGAGAATCCAGTTGGACCCCGAGCTCGGTCGCCGTCTTTGTCATTCTCGCCAAACGGCCGTCAAGGGTGTCAAACAATATGGCAAGGCCGATCGCCTTGGCGGCATAGTCAAAATAAACGGCTGCCTGTTGGGGGTCGATTTCGACGATCTGAAAACCCCGTAACGAAGCCAGAACCGCCAGAAAACCCATCGCGATATTCGCCGCGGTAAATGCGGTGGGAATCAGAAACAGGCCTTTTTTCAATCCCCGATGGGTGGTCTTTTTTTCTTCGCCGATCATTTTCGATTATTCTACCATTTTCGCGATTACCGTTTCCCCGCCCTTAACTCTATCGCCGATCCTGACCTGGATTTCCACGTTTAAGGGCATCAGGAGGTCGGTCCGCGAACCAAATTTTATCAGCCCGAATTTTTCTCCGCGGGCAAGCTTATCGCCCTCCTTGCTCCAGCAGACAATTCTCCGGGCGAGTATGCCGACGATCTGGGTGCAGATAACCGTCATCAATTCTCCCTCGACGGTAAGCTCATTGCGCTCGTTCGTTTGACTCGCCGAATTACTCGTTGCCGGCGCTTTTTTGCCAGTAAAAAGTTTTACTGCGGTGACCTTTCCCGCGATCGGAGAACGGTTTATATGGACATCAAACGGCGAAAGAAAAACGCTGACGAATTTACCATCCGGGCGGTCCTCAACCCGCGTGACCCTGCCATCGGCCGCTGAAACCACGATATTGGACTCAGTCGGTATATTACGGTGTGGATCACGGAAAAAAAATGCCATAAATGCTGACAAAAGCAGAAATAGGGCAAAAGCGACCCAAATATAAAAGAACCCCGCTAACAAGGCCAATACAAGCGGGACGATAACGAATGGAATGCCGTCTTTAACCATATCTATAAAAAAAAAGGAGGTCAGAGATCGATTCAAGGCGGCGTCCTGGATCATACCGCTGACCTCCGACTGTCGATATCATACGTCAGTTCTATTTAATCTAAAAATCAAAAAAGCCCGATGCACACGGGCACCGGGCGTAATGGAGGAGTTTGCCAGAGGAGAAAAATCAATCTCTAATCGGATTTTCTTGAGCGTAGTTGTAGGCAAACCAGGCAGCGATTAAATGAATCACCCATCCGAGCAAGCCAGCGGAACCAATCCAGGAGAATCCGGTTACGATCAGCCAAATTAAACCGATAATTATTCTACCGTTATAAATTTGACCCAATCCGGGAACCAATAAACTCAAAAATCCTGCAATCAACGGTTTACGCATTGTTTAAAATTTCACCTCCAGTATTAGTACGGAGAACGGTTCGAAGTAGTTCCCTAAAAAAAAGAAAAAAGTTTAAGGCCGGAACGGCTCGATCCAAAACATTTAATCCCGCTTTACATCGACCAGACTCCCGCGGAATATTCGGGTCACTTTTTTTACGAGCGGATGTTTTTCAGCGTATTCAAGCAGCGCTTGATGGTCATCAAGGTCTTCAGGAAGAGCAGGGATTTCGTCGTCTTTCTCTTCGATATCGGTCATTTGGGCCAAGATTTCGAGTGCCCTGTTTTGTTTTGCGGGGGCCGCGGCGGTAGCCGCCGCCGATTTATTTCGAATGGCGGCTGATGCCGGTTCCCCGGAGGATTTACGTCCGAGGAGCTTGTCGATTAGCTGTTTCGCGTTTTTATCGACGCTCAGGTCGTCGCCCTCCTTCTCGAGCTGAGCCTCAAATTCGTCGTCTAGCCTTTTGTCTTCAACATGCTCGAGTTCTTTGGCGGAGATCGGCTCTAACCTGACCGGCATCGCGTCAGGATCAATCGTGATGGGACCGGCGGCCCTTGTCTCTTTACTTCCGGTGGACGGTTGTTCATCTCCTGAAAATCGTGATTCATCTTCGCGGCGGGACTCGTTTGCTTTCTGCGGCCGCATCCTGGAACGCGTGCTTTGGCTTTTTTGGGTGGTTGAATCTGCCGCGTCGTTCTTAAATGCCGGAAGCTGAGGATCCGTGTGACCGGCCTTAGGCGTTAGAGTTTTTTTTTCCGGCATGGCGGCGGCATGAGGGGAATCGGCGGATACGGATATGTCCCTTGCCGTCCCCAGGGAATCTTCAATTGCCGCAAGTCGTTTCACAAGGTCCTCGATCGGAGCGATATTTCGCATTTCGATCAGCTTAATCAGGCCGATTTCAAGTAAATATCTGGGTTCGCTGGCATCACGCATCTTCGTTTCCGTTTCCGCAATCGAATGAAAAAAGCGGATCAGATCAATTTCACGAAACGGAGCGGATTGCTTCTTTAACTGTTCGACATCCAATACCGCCGATTCAACCAAGCTCTCTGCATCGTCTGCCAGCTTTGTGACCAGCAAATCGCGCATAAAAGTCAGCAAGTCGCGGCAAAAATTCCGCAGGTCATGCCCTCTTTCGACCAGATCTTCAACTACGGCGAGGGCCAGTGCCGGATTTTTATCGGCGATTGCCTCCATCGTTTTTGTCAGAGTTTCCGCACTCGCAATGCCGAGCGCGTTGATCACATCTCCGGTGTCGATTGTCTCGCCTGAAAAACTTATTACCTGATCGAAATTGCTTTGAGCATCGCGCATTGATCCTTCACCGGAACGGGAAATTTCGCGCAGCGCGTCAACCGAGATTCGGATCTTTTCGGCTTCTGCGATTTCCTTAATCCGTCCATATATCTTGCTTACAGGAATCGTCCGGAAATCAAATTGCTGGCATCTGGAAAGAATTGTGTCGGGAACCTTGTGCAGCTCAGTGGTCGCCATAATAAACACCACCATCGGAGGCGGTTCTTCAATAGTCTTAAGCAGCGCATTGAAAGAATTGCGCGTCAGCATATGGACCTCGTCAATGATAAAAACCTTAAACCGGTCCCGGGCCGGATTGACATTAATACTTTCAAGGATGATTTCGCGGATATCATCTACACCGGTATGCGACGCGGCATCAAACTCGAAAACATCTAGCGAACGGCTTTCCGCAATTTCGATGCAGGAAACGCACGCCCCGGTTTCGCCCGTGTTGCAGGGTTTAGGGTTGGGCGTATCGGTCTTTCGGCAGTTGAACGCTTTGGCCAGGAGCCTCGCAGTCGTGGTCTTACCGACGCCGCGAGCGCCTGAAAAAAGGTAGGCGTGATGCAGCCGGTCGTGCACAATCGCATTACGCAGGGTTTGCGTAATGGCGTCCTGACCGATGACGTCCTCAAAAGTCTGGGGCCGCCATTTTCTGGCAATTACTTGATAAGACATACGTTGTACTAGATATTATCGGTTTTACGAAATCGCGACAAGCAGGAACCTGATATCAATTACAGATTTCATATTTCAATAGTTGGTGGAAGGAAAGGTTTAAAAAACGTAATTCGATTTGGGAGGCTAGAAATATGATGCGCGATATTGCCGAATTCAAAAAGTCGTAAACAGGGTCAGTCCCGTTATCAAAGAAACTGGAGGCTTCAGACTTAACCGCAACACAGATTGTAATTGCTACCGTTGCTCGATTCCTCGTCTGGCGGGGTTCACAACACAAATCTTGTGCGGAGCCTGAAGCCATGGGCCCGATGCCGAAAAGCCGCATCGAGATTTTAAATTTCAAAATCTCAGGTTATCAGGTAGATTCCTTGTATGAAATATGATGTCTGAAAGCTGAGATTCTTTTGCCGACTGGCGGAAAGGGTGGGATTCGAACCCACGGAACCCTTTAGAGGTTCACAGCATTTCCAATGCTGCCAGTTCAGCCACTCCTGCACCTTTCCGCGAAATTAATTTCCCGGTGCGAAACGTCCGCATCCGGGTTCATATTTCAAGTATCAAACTTCAAGTGAATTGCTGATATCCGGGATTTGATATCAGAATTTTGAATTATGCTTCTAACAATGGCGGAGAGGGTGGGATTCGAACCCACGGTACCCATAAGGCACAACGATTTTCGAGACCGCCCGATTCAACCACTCTCGCACCTCTCCGCATTTTCAATCGATCTATTTGTTTCACGCACCGCGCCGTTTTAGGCGGAAAAAATCCTTAATCAGCCGGCTGCATTCCTCTTCGAGCACACCCGAATGAATTTCAATCTTATGATTTAGGGATTCATGGTCGCATAAGCTGAATTTCGTTACCACCGCGCCGAATCGCTGATCGACTGCGCCAAAAACAAGCCGCCGGATCCTCGCATTGACGAGCGCACCGGCACACATGACACAAGGTTCAATAGTCGTATAAACTGTGCATTCAGTCAACCGATAATTATCAACTTTCTCTGCCGCTTCGCGCAGGGCCAGAATCTCCGCATGGGCGGTGGGGTCGTTTTCGATGATGGTTCGGTTGCCGGCAGTCGAAAGGACATTCATTTGGCCGTCAACGAGGCACGCTCCGATCGGAACTTCATCAAGGCTTCGTGCTTCAAGCGCCGCTTCTATCGCGAGACGCATGAATTTTATGTCTGAATTTTCCATCCTCAAGTATTATGGTAAACATTCCTAAAAAGAAAAACCCGCAAAACCAAATAGCCTGATATGATCAGGGCCCCGGGGAGCGATCGTAAATCCTGACCCTAAGTTGATTTCTTAGCCGGGGTTTTGAAACGATCGCCGATGTCTGCTAATTTTTCAAAAACAAAACAATTTTGATGGAGAAATTATTATGTCCGAACAAATGCAAGAACGGGGTAAGGCACTTGAGAATGAGTATTTCCGACGGAAGGAAAAAGAGCTGATCGCAAAAATGAAAGCGAAGCTTGATGCTGAAAATTTCACGGACCTCCAGCTCCAGTGTCCGAAATGCGACGGGTCCCTTGTCGAAACCAAACAGGAGAATATCGTGATCGATGTCTGCAACAAATGCTCTGGCGTTTGGCTTGATGCCGGCGAATTCGCCCAGGCGATCGAGAAAAACGAAAACAGCGGATGGTTGAGCAGATTCTTTAGTTAAGGGGGTAACGGCAACGATGAAAAAGCGGAATCTATTGAGATTTATAATACTGTGGGCGTTCGTATCGAGACCCGGGCAAAAAATGACCTTTTCTTGATTATAGGGGATAAGTATCCCGATGGAATCAAGCTACTGCCGTTTTTGTACCTCGACTGCGGGACCGAAGACGGATTACTCAAACAAAATCTTGACTTTGCCGAGCTCGTCAAAAGATAAGGTTTCCCACGAATTCCGTCAGCGTCCGTGCGGAAATAACTGGAGATACTGGGATCGACAAATCCGGGAATTCCTCAGGCTGGCGAATGAACTTGTCAGACCAGATCCCGGTAAAACTTCGGTCACGGTTCACGGGGCGGATTTGTCTATGCTTCAAAGCGGGAATTGACGGCAAATCCATCCGGATTTTCCGTCGTTTAAGCGGAGGATCATAAAGATGAAGTCGAAGATCTGTTTTTTGGTTTTAATTATTGCTGCATTAAATTTAGCCGCCTTCGGGCAAGAGGTTACGGAAGTCAACAGTCAAATTGCGAAGCGGCTCCTTTTGGGGCGCCATATGCTTTCGCTTCAATGGATCAGTTGGGACGAATTCGGGCGTGCCGATGTCACCGAAAAAAATGGGGTTTTAAGTCTCAAGGGCGTCCAGAAAGGGCGAGGCAACAATGATATTTTGGAAATCGAAGGTGTGATCACCGAAGTTAACCGTTATGACTTCCGGTTTAAGGGAAAAATATCCATCCGGGTCAGCTACAACAATAACGGCGAGAAATGTATCAGAGAAGGCGAAATGACATTTAAAATCACCGGAAAACGAAAGTATTGGAGGCTCCAGGAGATGGAAAATCCATGCGAAGAGATCATCGATTACGTCGACATCTATTTCCGGCGCTAGTTTTTGGCGGACATAAATTGAAATAGCATCAAATCACTGTTACCATCCCAACGGTCAAAATCAGGCTTGAAACGAAGAAATCTCGTTACGTATTCAAATTTGATTTTGACCTATTATTATGTTGAATTTCGCTAAGGAAACTGCGGTTCAGGCGGGGAACATTTTACTCGAAAAATTTGGAAAAAGGATTCATATTTCCAAAAAAGGCGAGATCGATCTCGTCACGGAGGCGGATCTCGCGTCGGAGAAATTCATCATCGAACGGATCAAGACCCGTTATCCGCTTCATGCAATCCTGGCCGAAGAATCCGGAGACGCGGTTTTGATCGGAGACGGAGATTGGAAATGGATTATCGATCCGCTTGACGGGACAACGAATTACGCCCACGGCTACCCGTGCTTTTGCGTGACCATCGCGGTTGAATATGATGGCGAAATTGTGATCGCCGTTACATATGACCCGACCCGCGATGAATTGTTTGCAGCGGAAAGAGGCGATGGCGCGAGTCTTAACAACAAGACGATATCGGTTTCCGAGACCGACAAGCTCGGGGACGCCTTACTGGTCACCGGTTTTCCGTATGATATCTCGAAGCGAGACAATTTTGCCGAACATTTTACCGATATGCTGTTAAAATCGCGGGCCGTCAGGCGTGACGGATCTGCCGCGATTGACCTCGCATATGTCGCTTGCGGACGATTTGACGGATTCTGGGAAGATGGGTTAAACCCGTGGGATATGGCGGCCGGAGTTTTGCTTGTTGAAGAGGCCGGGGGCCGAGTCTCATATTATGACGGTTCAAAATTTAGCATCTACCGGCCTCCGCTCTGCGCGAGCAACGGCTCGATCCACGAGGATATGCTTGAAATACTGAATTAAAAGACCCGTTTGGCTTGCTAAAATCAGAACGCCGGATTTAATATCAAAACATCTATGGCTTGGTTTCGCAGAAAAGAACCAAAGATTGAAGAAAAATCCCAACGGAAAGATCAGACCGTAAAAACCGAGGGGATTTTTCAAAAATGTCCCGAATGCGACAGCGCACTTTACCGTCGGGAACTGAGGGGTTCGTTTGAAGTCTGTATTCATTGCGATCACCATTTTCGACTCAACGCCAGAAAACGGCTCGAAATTCTTTTTGACGACGGACGATATGAAAAGCTCGATGAAGAAATAACCTCCGATGATCCGCTTGGTTTCGTAGATTCCAAACCATATAAAGACAGAATTAAAGCGGCCAAAGTCAGCTCGGGACTTCCGGAGGCGATCGTTTCGGGAAAGGGCTTCGTCGGCGGACATTGGGTTTTTGCAGGTGCGATGGATATGGCATTCATCGGCGGTTCGATGGGGTCCGCGGTAGGCGAAAAAATCACGCGCCTGATCGAGCGGGCGATCAAGACCCGGGGAGCGGTAATTATTGTGTCGGCCTCTGGAGGCGCGCGAATGCAGGAGGGTACTCTTTCCTTAATGCAGATGGCAAAGATCTCAGCGGCCCTGGCCCAACTCCACGAGGCAAAACTCCCTTTTATCTCGGTGTTGACAGATCCGACGACGGGTGGCGTGACCGCGAGTTTTGCAATGCTCGGTGATGTCATAATTGCGGAGCCAAAGGCATTGATCGGATTTGCAGGGCCAAGGGTTATCGAGCAGACGATTCGCCAGAAGCTTCCCAGCGGATTTCAACGGGCTGAGTTTTTACTCGAACACGGGATGGTGGATATGGTCGTCGACCGCAGGGAAATACGCGACAAGATTATCAGGCTGCTCGATTTTATGATGAACGACACGACCGGTTAAAATAAGACCGATTTTTTTCGAACAGGATGAATTACCGTGAAGAACGAACTGATTGAGTTTTACGAAAACGATTTACGGAAAGTGATCGCAGAGATCAATGCATACCAAAACGAAGAGGATTTGTGGATTCTGGACGGGCAGATTTCCAATTCAGCCGGAAATCTTGCACTTCACCTGATCGGAAATATCAATCATTTTTTTGGCGCGGTTCTCGGCGGCACGGGATATCAAAGGGAACGCGACCTCGAGTTTTCGTCAAGAAACGTGACGCGGCAGGATATCGTCAAACGGCTCGAACAATCAATCGTGGTTTTACGGGAAACATTGAGCAATCTGTCGGATGAGGCCTTTACGTCTGACTATCCCGGAGAATTCGGCAAGGACATCCAAAAAACGGAAACGGTTGCCGTTTATATGCTCTCCCATCTCAATTATCACCTCGGTCAGATCAACTACCACAGGCGGCTTTTTTCTAAATAAGTGAATTATCAGGAATCTCTTGATTATCTTTTCGGCCTGGGATACGAGCGCTCGGTCAAAAAATATGGACTCGAGAATTCGATCATCCTTCTTAACGCCCTGGATAACCCGCACAAGCGCTTTATCAAGGTTCAAATCGCAGGGACAAACGGGAAGGGATCGACCTGCGCTTTTCTGGAATCGATCTGTATCAGCGCCGGAATCAAAGTCGGCGTCAATACGTCGCCCCACCTTATATCGGTGACCGAGAGAATCAGGGTGGATGGGGTTGAGATTTCCGAATCTGACTTTGCATCCTACGCTACCCAGGTCCGCGATGCCGTAGATAAACTTGTCGCGTCCGGGCGGCTCGCGGCACTTCCGACTTATTTTGAACACATTACCGGTATTGCGCAGTTGGTTTTTGCTGAAGCGGGCGTCGAGGTCGGCATTCTCGAGGCGGGTCTCGGAGGCCGGTTTGACGCTACTACAGCAACGCGGGCCGAAATTGTCGCCATCACCCAGGTTGATCTCGATCACACCAAGACCCTTGGCGACACGATCGAGAAAATCGCAGCCGAAAAAGCGGCTATTGTCAGGCCGGGAACCGACGTCGTGATTGCAAACCAGAAGGAGGGCGCGTTGGGCGTGATTCTCGAGAAATGCGCTTCAACCAATATTAAGCCGCGGTTTGCCTCGGATGTAGCTGTTCGCGATGTTAAACCGCCCGGACTCGCGGGCGTCGCTTCCCGGGAAGAAAGGCATCTTTTGGAAAGGGAAATCGTCACCTTCGAGACACCGAACGCGGTCTACGAGAATGTCCGCCTAAACCTGCCGGGAAAACATCAGGTAGAAAATGCTGCAGTGGCAGTACTTTTGGCTGAAGCCCTGGTGAACAAGGGGTTTCCGATCGAACCCGCCGATATTCAAAAAGGACTTGACGCAGCGATCCATAAAGGGCGTTTGGAGTATTCCGACGGAGTTTTGTATGACGGGGCTCACAACGCCGCCGGCGCGCGTGCGCTGCAAAAGTATCTGACGGAGTCGATCGACGGGCCGATTACGATGATTTTTGGCTCAATGTCGGGAAAGAATTTGAGTGAAATATCCGGGATTCTCTTTCCACTCGCGGAAAATCTGATTTTGACGACGCCGCAGAACGAAAGGGCGATGGAAGCCGGGGAAATCGCCGGCTTTGCAGCTAAGGTAGTCCCTTCCGACCGGTTGTTTGTAATTGATGAAACCGCAAAAGCCGTCAAAAGGGCCCGCGAGCTAAATAATGACGGAATAATTGTCGTCACCGGATCACTCTACCTGATTGGCGAAGTAAAGGCCCATCTTTTGGGTAAGGAGAAGAATCGGTAGGACAACCACCCCCCGCCCAAAGCGGCGGACCCCTCCTTCGGAAGGAGGGGAGCCCGAGGTGAGAAAAGGACCACCACCCCCCGCCCAAAGCGGCGGACCCCTCCTTTGGAAGGAGAGCTTGAGGTGATAAAGGACAACCACCCCCCGCCCAAAGCGGCGGACCCCTCCTTTGGAAGGGTGGGAGCCTCAGGTGTTAAA
>JBFGKW010000052.1:0-20599 GCA_041576495.1 Aridibacter sp.
ACCTGCCCGGTCGAGTTTATTTATAAAGCAAAGCCTCGGAACCCGGTATTTGTCTGCCTGCCGCCAAACTGTTTCCGATTGAGGCTCAACTCCAGCGACCCCGTCAAAGACCGCTACCGCTCCATCCAGGACGCGCAATGAGCGTTCGACTTCCATCGTAAAGTCAACGTGGCCGGGCGTATCAATAATGTTAATCCGGTATTCGACGTCGTTACGGTTCCAAAAACAGGTCGTCGCCGCCGATGTAATCGTTATCCCGCGTTCCTGCTCCTGTTCCATCCAGTCCATTGTCGCGGCGCCGTCGTGAACTTCACCGATCTTGTGTGAGACACCTGTGTAGTAAAGCACGCGCTCCGTCGTTGTGGTTTTACCGGCATCAATGTGAGCCATAATGCCGATGTTTCTGAATTTGTCTAACGTAATCTGTGACATCTCTTAAATAAGTCCGTATTCAGCGAAAAACGCTTTACTCTAAAATCTATAATGCGCAAAGGCTTTGTTGGCATCTGCCATGCGGTGGATATTTTCCTTGTTTCTGACCGAACCGCCGCGGTTGTTGCTAGCGTCCAGAAGTTCACCAACCAGCCTTTCCTTCATTGTCTTTTCGCCGCGTTGCCGTGCATGAGCTGCGATCCATCGGATCGCCAGCGCGTTCCGACGGTCTCTGCTTACTTCGATCGGAACCTGGTATGTTGCACCCCCGATACGCCGTGATTTAACTTCAAGATTCGGAGCGACGTTGTCGAGGGCCGCTTTGAATATTTTCATTGGATCTTCGCCCGTCTTTTCGGCAATCTCTTCCATCGAACCGTAAAAGATTCTCTCAGCGGTCGACTTCTTTCCCGTCAACATGATGCCGTTAATAAACTTGGATACGACAACACTGTTGTAAATCGGATCCGGCAAAATCTGTCTTTTTTCAGCAACTCTTCTTCTTGGCATAACTCTCTATTTACCATTTACCAATTAACATTTGTCATTTTCAAAGCCGCTCAATGACAAATGTTAAATGATCGATGTTATTTGGCTCCCTTAGGCCGCTTTGCGCCGTACTTCGAACGTGATTGATTTCTTCCCTCGACACCGGAGGAATCAAGTGTTCCCCGAATTACGTGATATCTGACGCCAGGCAAATCCTTTACGCGGCCGCCCCGAATCAGGACAATTGAATGCTCCTGCAGGTTGTGGCCGATACCCGGGATATACGTCGTAACCTCGATACCGTTGGTCAGGCGGACCCGCGCAACCTTGCGAAGCGCTGAATTCGGCTTTTTCGGAGTCTGCGTATAAACACGGGTGCAGACGCCGCGCTTTTGCGGACTGCCCTGCAGCGCCGGACTCGCCGTTTTATCGGTTAGTTTTTTTCTACCCTTACGAACAAGCTGATTAATAGTTGGCAT
This sequence comes from Aridibacter sp., assembly GCA_041576495.1. Lineage (GTDB taxonomy): Bacteria > Acidobacteriota > Blastocatellia > Pyrinomonadales > Pyrinomonadaceae > Aridibacter. The sequence goes on from JBFGKW010000052.1 coordinate 1,401, forward strand.
AAAATTCTCACGCGCCGGCTCATCCCGGCTTTTGCGGCAATGCCGCATCATAACTTGTCTGCGAAGGCAACGGCCCACCCCAGACTTTAAACCCAATTTAAAGCGTAGAATACCCCGTAGCCTGCCTCTTACCGAACTCAATTCGGCAGTTAGCACAAGCGGCTACGCAATCATCAATTTTGGGTACTTAACCTTTAATATAATCAGGAATTAACACGCAGGTGCATTCCATCTTCTCAACTTTTCTGTAGCGTGGCTTAGTAATTATCAGATACGTAATCTTTTCGATTAGCACTGCCGTAAAGCGCTGGTGCATTCCGAGGAATGATTTCGCCTTATTTTACGCTACAATAACTGTTGGCACGTTTGGTATTTCATCAAACGTGCTGCGCTTTCAAACAAACCTATGACAGATGCCCTTGGTCTGAGTCAGACTGAAAGTCCGAAATTTCAGAATATACGTAATATTGGAAAACATGTCAAGCCGGAACGAGGCTTCAATAGTGCGGATTACGGCATCGGTTCCTCCATCCTGGACAGCGTCGGCCGTGAGCCGAATTTAAAAGCCCGGCACGGTATTAATATCGCTGCGGGTCTCAATTTCGCTTGCCGTTAAACCCGGTCCAGAGTTCATTATCAAAGAAACCCTTGAAAGCCTTCGGTTCGCATTCGAAATAGATTTGCCCGGCTTGGATTTCCGGCACTTTCGGTATATCGGGATTTTATTTTCTTCCATTCTTTCGATACACTTTGTCCTTCCTTTTTTTGGAGGGCTTATGAGTGAGAAAAATTCGACAAGATTTGAGCAGCAGCTGGGTAAATTCGACGAAAACGATTGGCAGAACGTAATCGAGAGGCTTGCCTCCTCGATTCATGAAGTTGATCGGACCGCGACAAGGATATGGTTCAGATTCTATCCTCTTTCGCTGTTCAGATACCTCGAGAAAGCTGAGGATCTGAAATCAACGCTGAACGGATTTGCGATACAGGGTAATTACGAATTGAAGACTCAGGTCGATTCTTCACACGATTTCCTGTACGGCCATCGATTCTGGCCAAATGTAAAACACGCGATTATAGAACGGGCCGGAAGTTTCGACGGCGAAACGCTGGATCTCGAGGCAGAGGTCAGGCAGCTGGCAAAATCCGTTGCGAGCGAAATTGGAAAAAAAGATGATTCTCTTGTCATCGGAATAGTCCTTGTCGGACTGATGACGCTGGTTCAGACGGGTTTTCACGCTTTTTCGGCCGAAAAAGGAGATTCGGCAAAACCGGGCGGGCTTTTGTCAAAATCGCCCGAAGCGGTAGTCGCCGCCCGGGCCAAGGAAAAGAAGCAAGGCGTTTTCAGCTTTCTTAAAACGATCGACAAGGAATTCGAAGTTAACTGGGATGAAACGAAAACGCGTGCGAAGTTCGATGTAATGTTTGATGAAGAAATCGCATCCGGCGCGGCCCGTGACCAATCGCAAAATTGGGCAGAAAAGGACGAACGGTGTATTGAAGGCGTGATTCCGGTCGAATGCCGCTCGGCGGCCTGCGGTACCTGTTGGGTCGGTGTTGTCGGGGGGGCTGACAGGCTTTCAGACGTTCAAAGACTCGAACGCAAACAAATAAAGGTGTTTGGTTATTATCAGGGTGAAGAGCAGAAACCCTATATGCGCCTTGCCTGTCAGGCTCGCGCCGAGGGTTCGGTCTCGGTGGTAATTCCGCCGTGGAACGGCGTCTTCGGCAAAAAAGTCTATGGAAATATCGAAAAAATCGAGCTCGAGCCGGCAACGACCTCAGCTGTAAAACTCCGCGAAACGATCAGCGATGTTTTGAAGACTTCCGAACAGGGCAAAAAGAAAAACCCGGATCTCAATGACGACGCCTCAGCCGCCTGAGAAGCTTAGCCGGATTCGGATAAAATCAGCCGGGCATATGCTAATTTGTGAGATTTTTGTCGGAAGATCGCGTGGGTGGTTATTCGAAAATTCGTTTGCAACTCGTTTGAAGTCTCCGTGTGAATAATCAAACGCATAAATTTCCGCCGATTCTATTTGTCCTTGCCGGCGTCCTGCTCTGGTCAACCGGCGGTCTTTTTATAAAGATTACTACCGTCAACGCGGTTCACGTCAATTTTGGCCGCGCCCTTCTCGCGGCATTAACGGTCGGAATATTTATCGCCGTCCGAAAACAACTCAAATTCGATTGGTTTATCTTATTTACGTCCCTTTTTTATGCGGGAACTCTGTCTTCCTTTGTCTATGCCAATAAGAACACGACCGCGGCAAACGCGATCTTTCTTCAATACACCGCGCCAGTCTATATTCTTCTGTTTGCGCCGCTAATTTTAAGAGAAAAATTCCGCATCTCCGATCTCTTTACCGTCGTGCTTTGTCTGACAGGGATGAGTTTCTTTTTCTTTGAGGCGCCTGGCGTTGAAAATAAACTCGCCGGAAATCTCGTCGCCGGAAACATCGCGGGATTAATTTCAGGCGTTTGCCTGGGGCTCTATTTCATATTCCTCCGGCATCCCCGGTTGTTGAAGTTTAATCCCGCACTTTCAGTCTTTTACGGAAACCTGATAATCGTAGTTGTAATGCTCCCGATCATCGTATTCAACCCTCAAATCCCGACGCCGAACGACATCCTCGCAATTTCATATCTAGGCATTTTTCAAATCGGTATAGCTTATCTTCTATTTACCTATGGCGTCGCGTTGGGGGTTCGCTCGTTAAACGCCAGCATTATCGGATTTGTTGAACCGCTCTTAAACCCTGTTTGGGTATTAATATTTGTCGGCGAAAGACCTTCGAAATGGGCCGTCGCAGGCGGCATAATAATCATTTCAACCGTGGCCGTGCATTCACTAAAGGATTATTGGAAACCGTCTGCCAAAAACCCCCAAGAAAGCCTTTAACTATGATCCGCTTGCTGTTAAAATGTCGAAATACGATTGAAAATCGTGTTTAATTGCTCGTTTCCTTCAATTTACAAAGATATTAGAAGCAGTGAGTCAGAATTTATTTTGGAGATCTTTTTATGACTAATCTGAACATTCCGTCGAATGTTACGAATAAGGAACTTATAGATTGGGTAACAAAAACCGCTAAGCATTGTGAGCCCGATAACGTCTATTGGTGCGACGGTTCACAAGAAGAATATGACCGGTTATGTGAAGAAATGGTCGAAAGCGGAACATTTGTCCGGCTTAATCCGGATAAACGGCCAAATTCTTTTCTGGCGCGTTCCCACCCTAGCGACGTGGCGCGGGTTGAAGACCGAACCTATATTTGTTCGATAAGCAAGGGGGACGCCGGCCCGACCAATAATTGGATGAACCCGAAAGAGATGAAATCGATCATGAACGAAAAGTTTCGGGGCGCCATGAAGGGCCGCACGATGTTTGTGATTCCCTTTTGCATGGGACCGATCGGTTCGCCAATCGCCCAATTTGGAGTTCAGATCTCCGATTCAACTTATGTCGCGGTCAATATGAAGATAATGACGCGGATGGGAACGCGCGCACTGGACGCACTTGGTGACGGTGACTTTGTTCATTGCCTTCACTCGGTCGGCATGCCGCTCGAGGAGGGGCAGGAAGACGTCCCGTGGCCGTGCAGCCCGGACCCGAAAGACAAATATATCGTTCATTTTCCAGAAGAACGTTCGATCGTAAGCTACGGATCGGGATACGGCGGGAATGCGCTGCTGGGTAAGAAATGCCTGGCGCTCAGAATTGCCTCAACCATAGGCCGGGACGAAGGCTGGCTCGCTGAGCATATGCTGATCGTGGGCGTCGAATCACCTGACGGAAAGAAGGACTACGTCTGTGCAGCCTTCCCAAGTGCCTGCGGGAAAACGAATTTTGCGATGCTTATTCCTCCGAAGCCTTTTCAGAAAGAGGGATGGAAAGTTACGACTGTCGGTGACGATATCGCGTGGATCAAACCGAATGATAAGGGGAAACTGCACGCCATCAATCCGGAAGCGGGTTTCTTTGGCGTCGCTCCGGGGACAAATTACCAATCGAATCCGAATGCCATGGATTCGATCCGCGAAAACACGATTTTCACAAACGTTGCATTGACGGATGAGGGCGATATTTGGTGGGAAGGAATGGATGGCGACCCACCGGAGCATGCGATCGACTGGCAGGGAAATGACTGGACACCTGCCAGCGAGATACCGGCTTCTCATCCAAACGCAAGGTTCACCGCTCCGATCGAACAATGCCCGGTCGTAGACGAAGATTTTGACAACCCAAACGGAGTTCCGGTATCGGCATTTATATTCGGCGGGCGAAGAAATTCAGTTGTGCCTTTGGTGATGCAGTCATTCAACTGGGCGTTCGGTGTGTACATGGCCGCCACGATGGGTTCTGAAATGACCGCTGCGGCATTCGGCAAAATTGGCGAAGTTCGCCGCGATCCCTTTGCGATGCTTCCGTTTGCGGGCTATCACATGGGCGATTATTTTTCGCACTGGCTTGATTTCGGACGCAGCATTCCGGAACCCCCGCGAATCTTTTCGGTCAACTGGTTCAGCAAGGGTGAGGACGGGAAATTCCTGTGGCCCGGGTTTGGCGAAAACATGCGGATCCTGAAATGGGTCATCGAACGTTCGCGGGGAACATCCAAGGGTGTTGAGACTCCGCTCGGCTGGCGGCCGCGTTATGAACATTTGGACTGGCGCGGACTCGAAGATTTCACAGAGGACGATTTTGAGAAGGTAATGTACCTCGACCGCGATCTGTGGCTCAAAGAAATCGCTTCGCATGATGAACTGTTTTTTAGGCTATATGACCGGCTACCAAAGGAAATGACTTTTGTACGTGAATTACTCGTTTCAAACCTTTGGCGGCAACAGGAATTGGGGCTGGCAACACCCCGTCCGGCGGATGATTTCGAGTCGACAAGGGCTGTTGCGAAATAGCCCAACGTTGAAGCCCAAATAAATTAGAGAACGGAAGATCTTTGACTTTCCGTTCTTTTTCTCTTTGAGTATTCGAACATTCAGTTCCCACTCTATTGATGAAATACAGAATCGACATTCCTTTCGCAAGATTTCCACTCGCCGCTAAACCGACGCCGCTCCATCCGCTCGCAAACCTTGGGGCGGCCCTTGACATCAGAATGCCCTATGTCAAAAGGGATGATCTGACCGGTCTCGCATTCGGTGGAAACAAAGCGAGACAGCTCGAATGGTATTTTGGGCAGGCGGCCGAAAAAAATGCTGACACGGTTTTGATTACCGGCGCTGTTCAGTCAAATTATGTGCGGATGGCGGCGGCGGCGGCAAATCTGGCCGGGATGGAATGCCATATTCAATTGGAAGACCGCGTAAAGGAGATGCCCGATCTTTACCACACCAACGGCAACGCTTTTCTAAACCGGCTGCTCGGCGCGAAGGTCCATCTGTTTCCGGATGGTGAAAACGAAAATGCGGCCGATCGAAAATTGGAAGAAATTGCGTCGCAACTTAAGTTTGACGGAAAAAATCCTTATATTATCTATCTTGGGCCGGGACGTCCTCCTTTGGGGGCGCTGGGATACGTTGAGGCCGCGGCGGAGATTCTTACTCAGGCTGAAACGATGAATATCAAGCTCGGGTCGATAATTGTGCCGAGCGGGACTTCATATACACATGCCGGGTTACTGGTCGGACTCAGGTCATTAAATTCGCGGATTCCGGTATACGGTATTTGCGTCCGGCGGGATGCAGATTCGCAGGCCAAACGCGTTCTTGAAACTTGCCGGGCACTCGAGAAGATGCTCGATATGAAACATCTAGTCGCCATCACCGATGTCCTAACGTCCGATCGCCATCTGGCCGGCGGCTATGGAAGAATCGACTCCCAAACGATTGAAGCGCTCACGGTTACGGCCAAAACCGAAGGATTATGCCTGGACCCGGTGTATACCGGCAAATCGATGGCAGGTCTTTTTTCAATGGCTCGCGAGGGGAGTCTAAACGAGGCTACGACGGTTTACTGGCACACCGGGGGAACACCGGCCCTATTTGCGTATCAGGACTCTTTGGCTGAAGTCATCGATAAAAAGTTATAATCATATCGATGATGGGGCGTATAAAGCTGAAAACCGAATCGTGCTTTAAGCGGGCGGTCATTTTCGTCTTATTGCAGAAAACCGTAAAATCAAGGGAATTCGATAAAGCCGCGGCGGCGGAAAATCATCGCCCTGATTTGAGGAGTATACGGTGCCCGAAATGCAATTGGCGGCCAAAGCCTTCGAGCCGTTGGTTTTGCTCCGGTTGCCTGGAGCCCGAATTTTACATTGACGGCTGCGGCACGGCGTGGAATACGTTTGATACAAGGGGAAAATGTCCCGGTTGCAGCCACCGGTGGCGTTGGACTTCATGTCTTTCCTGCAGCGGCTGGTCCCTCCATAATGACTGGTATTCGAGTACCCGGGATTGATTTAAATTCGATAAGCTTGCTGGTCAATTTCCGACAATTGGCGCGATTATAGTAGAATTACCGATGGTATGATTTGAGGCAGATTTTTTTGTATCCGTCGCATCCAATTGTTGTTAGTTTTAAAGTAGAAAAGGAGTAACGATGAATAATTCAACATTCCAGCAGGCGCCGCAGGGTTTTATGGCAGCCGAGGCACTTCCCGCGGAACGGGCATCTTTCGTTCGCAAGACATATGCCCATCTCGCGCTTGCGATCGCTGTTTTTGCAGTTCTTGTCGGGGTTTTGGTTAACACGCCAACTGCTGAAGCGGTGGCGCTTCGGATGACCGGTGGATACGCATGGCTAATCGTACTGATGGCGTTTATGGGAGTATCATGGCTAGCCCAGTCGATGGCAATGTCGGATACTTCTAAGCCATTGCAATATGCGGGCCTGGCTTTGTTTACGGTTGCCGAATCGATCATTTTCCTGCCGCTACTTTATATGGCGGCTTATTATTCAGGCGGTGGGTACGAGACGATTGCGAAAGCCGGGATCGTCACCGGCGGATTATTTTTGGGGCTTACAGCCACCGTCTTTTTGACGCGCAAAGATTTTTCATTTTTAGGTCCAATTCTCGGTATCGGTGGATTTGTTGCACTCGGGTTTATCGTTTCCGGAATCGTCTTCGGATTTGGATTGGGTAACATTTTTGCCTTTGCGATGGTCGCGTTTGCCGGAGGTGCGATACTGTATGAAACTTCTAATATGCTTCATCGCTACCGGACGAATCAGCATGTAGCTGCTTCTCTCGGGCTGTTTGCAAGCGTGGCTCTGTTGTTCTGGTACATATTGCAGATTTTTACCGGAAGAGATTAAAGCAAAACGGCGGTCATTTTTTTTCCTAGCGCGGCATCAGATGCCGCGTTTTTTTTTGCAAAATCGGTAGTTAAATTCGTGTAACTGACGAGGTGACCGGCGTATATTTTGATTAACCGGAATCCTTGACTGGCATTCTTTTACTCCAAACGGTTCGCTTAAATCAACGTTCGCTTTTAATGAAGTTGCAAATGTGGGTTATGGGTCTTATCAGGGCGAGGCGTCGGATGATCCGTCGTCAAGGGGCTGAAGCACCGGGTTACCTGATTCATCCTTGAGCAGCACATCGATCCGTCTCCCGGCTTGGTCGAGCCGTTTTTGGCATTCCCGGGAGAGTCTTATGCCGTCCTCAAACAAGGTCAGGCTCTCTTCGAGCGATAATTCGCCATCCTCGAGCTTCGAAACGATACTTTCGAGCCGCTGGAGAGAATCTTCAAAATTTTGTTCCTGGTCACTCATTATTTATATACATCCTCTGCCCGGTTTAATATGTCACCCAGATTTGGCACCCCGATCTGCCTGCCGAGATCATTTATCGTATCCGTTCCACGATTCTTTGCAAGAGCAATCATTTCCTGACCGATCTTTTCCGCAATCTGTTCCGCCAGTTCGTCGTCTTCGACTCCCGTGATCCGCCACATCCCGTCTTCACGCTTCATCGTCAGGCTAAGCGGACGGTCACTGACCTTACTCTTAACCTCTGCCGTATCACCATCCTGTTTGATCTCTATATACCGACCGGCCGCTATGACCATCAGCGGAAACGGGATATTTTCGTACTTCTCCGTTTTCTCCCGGAGAAATTTTGGAAATTCGGCCCTCGCTCTTCGTTTTATTACCGGCAAAAAAGGCGTCGCAACCCGCGTAATGCTTCTCACTATCGACGGCGGCAAACCGCGCCCGTATAAGTCAACCGCCTTTTCGACTATTTGCGGTATGAAATCTTCGACGACGGCATCGGTATCAATCAGATTATCAACCGTTTTCCGGTCGTCCCGTCTTGAAGCGTCAACCAAAAGCGCAATCGAATATTGCGGTGTTGACTTGAGGTATTGCCAGTAAATTCCACCGCCCACTGCCAGGATCAGCGGTATCATCAAAATAACAATCGAAACGATTATCAGAATCTTCCGCAATCCGGCTGGTCTTTTTTCGGTTCCATTTTCCCCGGCCGAAGGCTCATCACCTTCTGCCGGCGGCCCGTTTTCTTCATTCTCCAAGTTAAGTACAATTCTCGACATTCCTGACCTAATCCACTTCCGTCACCGTCGCCTTAATCTTACCTTTTGCGAGACGAATTTTCACCTGTTCGCTTACCGTAACCTGTTTCGAATCCCGCAGGATTTCGCCGTCTTCAACCTGGGTTATCGAAAACCCTCGCCCCAGAACCGCAAGGGGGGAAAGTGCATCGAGCGAGGCCATTCCGATTTTTAGCATTTCTTCTCTGGCAGCTAACGCATTTCTTATCGCAGAATTTGACTTTTCAATTAAAATTGCCAGGCGTAACTGTTTCTTGCCAACATTGGACGAAAGTGTCATTGGCGAAAGACGCCTGGCGAGATGTTCAAAGCGGGAATTACTTGTTCGGAGGTGTTCGGCGACCGAATCAGCGATACGCTTTTCGATATCCTCGATTTCGTAACTCCAATCCCTGATCCGCTGTGGGAATTCAACGAATACCGCTGACAGGGCCAACTCCCGTAAATCGCTCTTAAACCCCATTAGTTTATGCCCGATGTTGCGGCATAAATAATCCGTCTGTTGCTTGAGCACCGTTTCGATATTGTCTTCCCGCTCAGCCACGATCTCTGCCGCGGCGGAAGGAGTCGGCGCGCGGACATCGGCGACAAAATCAGCAATCGTAAAATCGGTCTCGTGTCCGACGGCGGATATCACCGGGATTTCCGATGCGAAAATCGCGCGGGCCAGATGTTCTTCATTAAACGCTGATAAATCCTCGGCGCCGCCCCCGCCCCGCGTGACAATTAAAACGTCGATTTTATCCCCTGCAGCAGCGTTTTTGCTAAAGCCGTTTGCCAGTAAGACCGCGCGCCGCAGCTCTTCCGGGGCTGTTTCACCTTGTACCCGGGCCGGGATTAAAACGATGTGAACGGATTTAGTCCGGCGGGAAAGTACGTTAAGTATGTCGTGAAACGCCGCGCCGTTGGGCGAGGTGACCACACCCACGCGTTTCGGAAAATAAGGCAACTTACGCTTGAATACCGGATCAAAAAGCCCCTCTTTCCGGAGTTTTTCCTTGATTTGCTCAAACGCGATTTTTATAGCGCCTTCACCGACCGGTTCGAGCGACTCGACCAGAATCTGATATTCACCGCGAGGCTCGTAAACGGTTAGTTTCCCCCGAACCCTCACCTGGAGGCCGTTAAACGGCTTGAAACGAATACGCCAGTTTGCTGCCTTGTAGCAGGCGGCTTTTACTTGGGAATCGGCATCGTGAAGACCGAAATACCAATGTCCCGAAGTGGCGTCAAAAAAATCAGAAATTTCCCCTTCAATCCAAACCGATGAAAACCCTGTTTCAAGCGCGCCCTTGACCCGGGCGTTCAATTCAGAAATCGTCAGCGGACGCCGCTCTTCTTCATCAAACAAAGATCTTAAAAGTGGTGAGTTCATCAGTTTGAATATATCGCAAGAACCATTCCGGCCGGCGTGAATTACTTCGCCCGAATTCATTTCGCCGCAATTATTTCCTGCAACTTTAACGGGCCCCGGCGAATACGGAAGATCAAACCGTCCTGATATAAAACCGGACGGCACCTTCGACATCTTTTTTATTTATTTCCAACTGCCACTACGGGGCCGAGTTTTACAAACGCGCTTTCACGCTTGACCTTTACTTTTAACCGGGGAGATGTCCTTTCTTCGCGAAATTCGTCTGAATCAGAGCGGTATGTAATCGTATACGCCGTTCGAAGCTGCAAAACGATATCGTTATATGCTTCCTGCAATTCGCTCAAACGCGAAATCGGATAGTAGACACCGCCCGAAACTTTCGCCAGCGTTTCGCCTTCCTGCTGCGCCTTCGATGTCAGCGACATATATCTCGTCCGAAGCGGATCGACTGCCTTTAACGGATCATTGCTGCTCGAAGCCGCGATGAGCCCCGACGGTACATAGAGGGGATAAATCAAAGCGCCGCTTTCCTGTATCGAACCGAGTAACGAATTGAATGATAGAAATGAGCGATTGTCATCACCATCGGACAGTACGACGATGGCCGTCCTTTCGCCTCTCAAAGTCCGCAGCGTTTCAGTTAGAGAATATGCGATGGCGTCAAAATAGGCCGTTCCGCCCCCTGCATCAAACGTATCCAGACTTTCTGAAAGACGAAGCCGATCTTTGGTCAGGTCAGACAGCGTATTGACATCCTCGTTAAATGTTACGATCGCAATCTTATCTTGCGGACTAGTCGTATTTATAAAATTGCGGGCGGCTTTTCGAATAAAATCTACATAGTGTTCGATACTTCCGGAAACATCGAGCAACAAGACCAGATTAAAGGGTGCCGTTGTCGATTCGACGGACAAGATCTCTCGTTCATCGTTTCGCTCGATCAGCGAAAAATCCTCTTTGGAAAGATCCAGCATTGCCCGGTTATTAATGTCCGTAACCTGAACCGTCACACGTTTGACCGTACCGTTGACGGAATCCTGCCGATTGACAGCGGCGCTCAACGACGGCATGCTGCTGCGCGGCGGAAGCGTCGCGGCATATTCCCCGAAATATTTCGGGCTCGCCCGGCGGATGGAATTGGTAAGTAATGAATCACCGCTTCTTATGATCGCCCGGGCGGCTTCGGTAAGGGGCCGTTCCCGCAGGTTTGACGGCACTTCATTTGGGGGCACATTGAGTAAGATAATCCCGCGCGCGGTAGTGAAGTCAAGAGAAATTGGTCCCTGCGGTCTTTCGATTTCCCCGTTGACTGGAGCCATCGGAATTTCCACCGCGTAGTCATCCGAACTCGAATTGATGACCGGATTCCCCTTTGCCTTTTCCCTCAATCTTCCCTTGATCTGAAATCGGCCGGCCGATTTTTCCCTTACCGGCTCAAGCGCCACATCGCTGATAAACCTCGGGTTAGAGGCTAACCAAACAAATCTGTAATCCAGATATTCTGTTGAAACATCTGCGTATATGGTACCGGTACTGCTCTTTGCTCTCGCTTCAGAAAAATCTCCGATCAGATGAATCGCGCCTTCTTTGGTTTCGAGCTCGACCCGTCCCCTCGGCGGCATTTTGACAACGAAATCAACGCGGACGTCCGGTCCTTGCGGGAGCACTTCGATCCTGAGTTTTCCATTTTCATCCTCAATCCGTAAATCTTTGTCGGATAACATTTTAGAACCACTAATCGATAGCGCGATCAAACCTTCACGTTCATCTTCAGTTTCAACTTCAACCCGGCCGTAGAGGTTTTTTATTTCAATTACACGAACGGAACCCAACGAGAACTCGCGACTCAAGGTTTGCGCACCCGAACCTTCCGCGGCGATAAAAACCGCCAGAACGCACATTAACGTCACTTGTATATACTTCGTCATATTTTGGAGATCAGCTTCCGCTGGGCGTTGGCGTAATCTTGCCCGATTGAATTAACCGCTCGCGTACTCTTTGCTGCCATCTAGTCTGAGGCCGATCGGCGTCATCAAGTTTGCTCAATAATCCCTGCATCGATTCGCCGCCCGATTGGCGGGTTTTAAAATAGAGCAACGCGGTTATGACTGATGTAAACGACGCCATAATTACGATCAATGGTATCAAAACGGCCTGGCTCACGACCTGAGATACTGCTCCGAATTTCTTAACTTTCTCTGCCGTCTCACTATCGCCGTTAAATTTTAACTCGTCGGTCGCAAAGACTCCTATTCTCTTACTGCCAAATTCCACCTTTACGGAATCGCCGGAGTCTTTCTCTTTTTCGGCCTTTGGTTCCGCCTTGACGCCTTTCTCCTTCATCGTTTTAATTTCTTGGTTCATTTTCGAAACCCGCAGCGACTGAACATAGGCGGTATTCGCCAATGCAATAAAAATCCCGATAATCAGCCCGGCTGTTGCAGGAATCACATAAACGAGCAATGCGGTTGCAAAGACCGTTCTAAACGAGCGCTTCGTCAATTCGATCGAACGCCTAAACGCCGCTCTTCCCGAAATATCTTCCATCATAATCGAGGGCGCTATCAGCATAAATCTGGCCGAAAGCCAGACGCCCGGCAAAAGACAAAACGCATAACCGATAAATGCGATAATCGTGCTCAACCCGACGGTCAGCGAAAGCGATCTGGCACGCATCCGCACTTCCTTAAACGCCGGGCGGAGGCTCATCGGCCGCAAGGGATAGGCGAGATAGTGGGCAACGACCCAGGTCATCATACCAACCAGAAAGGCCGACGTTATAATCGATAAAAAGAAATGGATGACTTCAAAGCCAATTGAAATGATCTGATAATCGTTGATAAAACCGAATCCAACCGCAAGCCCAAATCCGCCTTTAAAAATATTCAACGCGATCAGCGGCAAAAACGTCAATATCGTCAGCTGGAGCAGCTTTGGCAGCCGTTCGCTGTAAATCACAACCGCCCGCCTGAGGAGAACTCCAAGGCCTTCGGCGCTGCCGCGGACTTTGCTGGCAAATGCCTCGGCGGTTTCAGGACGATCCGCCGGGTTTTTTGCAAGCGCCTCCATCACTATCTTTCGGAGTTTTTTCGGAGTTTTGTTCGCAACCAACGGCGGCGGATCCAGGGATTTATGGCCATCCATTACAGCCCGGTAGTCACCTTCAAACGGGGGTGATCCTGAGAGCATTTGATAAAGAATCACTGCCAGCGAATAGATGTCTGAGCGGGTTGAGAGTTTTTCACCACGGCATTGCTCGGGCGACATATAAAGGGGCGTTCCCAATACGGCTCCTGCTCTGGTCAGTTCTGCTGTTGGCGGTATACCAACTCGCGATTCGTCCGTTTCCACCGGCCTGTCAATTAACCTGGTGGCCTTGCCGATTTCCGGTTCGATCGATTTCGTCTCGCCCGACGGAAGCAATACAGTCCCGCCCTCCGAATCAACCGGTTCATCTTTCAAATGCCCGGATTTTGAATCTTCGGACAACTCGACTGTTTCTTTTTCCGAAACCAACGTCGGAGTCTTTTTATCGACAATCGTGTCCGATCCCGAATCCTCAATAACTGTATTACTTTCGCTCTGACCGACGGATTCATCGCCCGCAGGCTGAATTTGATCATCAAGTTTGGGACTAACCTCCGTCGACTCCTCAAGTTTTGCGATCCCAAAATCGAGGACTTTAACCGTATAACCTCCGCGCTGATTAGGTTCCAGCCAAATATTTTCGGGCTTAAGATCACGATGGATTATTCCCTCGTTATGGGCTTCATCAACCGCCGAGCAAACCTGTTCAAGGATATCTATCGAAAATGAGAGCGGAAGCTGTTTTTCCTCCTCCAACACTTCTCCCAGGGTACAGCCATCGAGGTATTCCATAACCAGATAGGCCACGTTTTCATTACTTTCTGAATCGGCAAATCCAAAATCGGTTACATCGACCACGTTTGGGTGACGAAGGCGGCCGGCAGCGCGAGCTTCGCGCCTGAACCGTTCAACAAACTCGGCGCGTTCCATGTATTCCGGAACGATGACCTTTACCGCTACCGGACGTCCGGTACCAATATGGGTGGCCAGGTAAACGGTACCCATTCCGCCTTTGCCTAATTGTTTTTCAATGTTGTATTTTCCGTCAAGGACTTGACCTACAATACCGCTTTTCGTCATAACGTATGCCAACTCTAACTGTATTTCGGTTGGATATGCAAGTTAATACGCCGGCGGGGAATAATAGATATCGGGCGGGTTAATCAAGGACGAATCTGAAGCGCGGTTTGAATAGATTGAATACCAAATCACCGTCCGCGACCAACGGCTCGTCCCCGGCAAGTGACTTGATTCTGATCGACCCGTTAAAGGTTTTGAAGCTGAGGCTGCACGAACCGCCGCCAATGCGTCCGGTAAGAGACAGGATCGTGTCAAATTTACTTTTTTTAACATCTTGAAGCGGAAGTTCGGATGTAAATCGTCCCCCGTATGACGCGTCGATACGGCAAGACGTCGCGGCGGGGATACCGAGATTTATCGTCCCGTAGCCGCTGCCGAAACTATATTTTCCGTATTCCGCAAGCGCTCCGACATAATTGATCGTCCCGGTGACCGAATTTACTTTGACTTCTTTTTGCCCTACCGACTGAAGGGTAATGGCGCCGCTTTGTGTTTTTGCTATCAGATAATCACCGATTTCGTTCGAATCTGTCTTATAAGCGAGAATATAACCTTCCGACGTCGCCATTTCCATTTTCCCGCCCGATTCTTTGACAGTAATATCCCCGCGGTATGTTTGTGCGGTAATGCCGTTTTGGATCCCGTGAAGCGTAATGCTTCCTCCCCCGGTAGCCACATCCGCCCATCTCACGCCGTCGATACTAGTATCGCTAAGTTCACTTCGTAACTTAACAGAAGCTCCTGTCGGCAAATCAAGTTCAATTGATTCCCCGGATAGGCATTCTGAACCTCCTCCGTATACGGCAGATGCAGCATCCGTCATACTTGTTTTGGTCAAAAATGACCGGCCCGATACTTCAGTCGGGGATTTTGCGACGATTTCGATCCATTTTGGTTTCGCGCTTTCACGAACTTTCTCGCGGACCCGGAAAGCGACTTTACTGCCGCCATCGACGAAGGCGCGAACTTCTGACCGGTCCCAACCATTTATTTTGACCTTTCCCCGGAGAACACAAACGGAAACATATACTTTCGGATCGGCAACAATTGATTTCTCCGAAACATCATCCGGGGGATTCACTGTATTCCGCCCAACTTCTATAGGACTGCCTGACGCCGCGATGACTACGTTAGCGGGACTCGCGTTGATCACCGCCCTTGGAGTCGTCTTTTCATCACCGCACTCGTTTCCACCTGTACCCTGCCCGACGGCACTTCCACCTACAATCCAAAACACAATTAGCGCCGCCAATATGATTTGCAGGCGTATTTTTCCGGAATTTGGTTTGAGATTAGGTTTCATTTCACTAAGCGACGGCAGTCGGGTTACTGGATGCTGGCCATCAAGTCGTTTTTTTCCGATACCGCATTCAACAAATCAATCTTGTTTTGATATGACGCCTTCAAAAGATCTTTGGCCGCCATATTTCCGGGGTTTTTCCGTACTTCTTGCTTCATTCGATTGATCGCATGATCGACCATTGCCAAATTCTTTTCGAAATCCACGCGCTCTCGTGGACGCAGCAGATCATCTTTATTCTGAACAATATTTTGACTCAGCGACGAAATAGTCTGCACATAAATATCTTCACCGGCGACCGCCGGAACCGCGCGCTGCGGAATAACGTCGCGGGAAACGGACGGCTGTACAACCCTTCGCGCTTTCCGCCTTGGCGAGCGGCGGTTTGACGCCCTCACAACATTCACGCCCGGAACGTTTGTTTCAGATAGGCTGTTGTTTTCGCTTGGTTTCGAATCCGATTCGACGCTTTCGATCACGGGTGCACTCCTCACATTGCTGAAATCGATGTCCGAACCTCGATCTACCGCGACATCCGGGATCGAACTAAGCGGCGGAAACACCTTTAACCCGATCGCGAACGAACCAACAAACAAAAGCGTACAAACAAGAGCCGCGATACCCGGGCTCCGCAAATCGATTTCGAGGAACGGACCGAGATACGACTTCATTTTCTCAACCCAACCCGTCTTCTCCTGCCGTTTCAGTTCGTCAATCGCGGCGAATAATTTACCGCGAAGCCTTTGGGTCGGCACCAACACATTCAGCTCATCGTCAAGCGCGGCAAAGGCGGCCGCCCCTTCGTCCTGAATGTCGGCCATCAGCAACGCACATTCCGTACATAACGAAATGTGCTTAACCACACGTTCAGCACGTTCAGCCTGAAGTTCGCCGTCTAAAAAGGCTTGGATTGTGCCAATCTCGTAGCAATCGTTTTTCATACTTCACCATTGACCTTGCCGTAAAATCTAATAAACTCCTTTTTTCCGCGTGCTACATAAGTACCGATACTCGTCTCAATTAATGACAGGGTCTCGGCAATCTCCCTATATGACAAGCCTTGGTGTTTTAAGATCAAGCAACTTCGAAGCGGTTCTTTGACTTTGCTCAGGGCGGTTCGGACTTCATCCCTCCGTTCGCGGCTTTCTAAGTGTTTTTCGGCGGTGAAATTTTCGCGTTGGCGATGCTCTTTGACGTAATTCTCCTCGCGTACGTTCGCCCTGGAATTTCCCCTAACGGTGTTTTTAGCCAGAT
Source organism: Aridibacter sp. (assembly GCA_041576495.1). Taxonomy (GTDB): domain Bacteria; phylum Acidobacteriota; class Blastocatellia; order Pyrinomonadales; family Pyrinomonadaceae; genus Aridibacter. The sequence continues at coordinate 18,035 of JBFGKW010000052.1, forward strand.
TCAAGGCGACGCGGATTAGCCAAGGCTTTAACATTTCCTCATCAGTTATGCTTTCCATGTTTTTATAAAGCCTGATGAAGGTCTCCTGCGTAATGTCTTCGGCCAAACCCGAATCATGGACCACGGCGCATGCCGCCCGAAAGACAGTTCTGTTGTGAAGCGTAAATGCCTCATCAAAAACAATCTCGTCTTTTGCAACCGCAGTTTGTCCGGACATCACGTCCACAAATGTTTTCACGCCTTCGCTCATTTTAGCATCTACCGATGGCTTTCAATAACAATACACCGCAGCAGCGAAGTTTGTGACAATTCAGGTCATCATCTATCCCCGTTAATTTGAAATCGAACAGTGGGTTACGACGGCTGACCGGTGTTTGTTCGGTTTAGTATCTGACGAGATTGACGCGGCGTCTGATTTCGGAAGGAATTTCCTTTTCATGCTTGGCGGTTACAAGGAAAATATGATTGACGAAGCCTTCATCGGTAGTCAGTTCGGGGAAGATTTCGTACGGATCTTGGCCGGGCTTGTCCTCTTCAAAAACCGCCTCGACGAGAGCGAGTTTTTCAAAGGCTTGATTCAGATGGTCGACTCCGGAACCATACGATTCGATGCTGTGCCCGATGACCAAACGCGTATCCGCATTTTGATTTGCGAAGATCGAAAGAATCGAGGCTGCGATGCTTACGCCGTTTTCAAACCGCATTTCGGAATATGACAGTTTTTCTCCGGATTGTTCGGCCTTGATCTTTTGCCTGAGCGGTGTACTCCGCTCAACGTCCGTTCGCTCAACGTTGGGATCGAGGACAACGGTTACGCGTTTTTCATCTTCAGCAGTAAATTCGCGGATGGTTAAGTGATTTGAACGGGCGGTAGCTTTCCAATCGATGTGTCTGAAATCATCGGTCGGTTGATAATCGCGAAGCGCAAACAAATCCTGCCCGGATCCCTTTTTGGATGAGATCAGTTTCCCTGTAAAAAGGGGCATTTCAGATAGTTCGTGTTCGATTTGACCGAGTTTAGGAAAGACGATTATCTCCGCTTTTTGAGTCGGGAGCCGGCGCCGGTGCCGAAAGAACCCAAATGGGAACCTGGTCGAGAGTTCAAAATCCCGGATGACGAATCGCCCCCGCTGACCAAAAATATGTTTGACCTTGTTTTCGGTCGAACTCTTTCTTGAAACGTACACAAAATAATCAAGCGTGTGCTTGATTATCGGCGGCCGGGAAATACGCTTGGCCCACTTATCCGAAAGCATTTTTTTGTATTCATGAAGAAACTTAGAATGTTCGCGAATTCTCCCGCGCACTTCAGTGGTAACGGAAATCGTCGGGAACAAGCGCTTTCGGTTGTTGAGGCCAACCAGAATCGGAGTTTCTTCGCCGGCGAAAATCGCTTCCGGAAAACGCATTTTTACATCCAGTTTTCTGAGGCAGATATTACCGCTGAGAAATCCTACAAACAACGCCGAAGAAAAAAAGGATAATACAAGGAATAATAGGTTGTTGCCGGTGTTCCACGCTGCAAACGCAACAATTACGAGGAGACCAATGGAGATTGCGCCTCCGGTCGTAAACTCAAAAGGAAGATTCATCTGCGATGCTTCCGCACTCGCGGATCGCGCCAACGGAGGAATTACGAATATAATGATAAGTAAGACAAAAACCAGCGATGCAGCCGCAGCGATCCCGGCCAGTCGGATGTTTCCGGTCCGATGGGCGTAAAGCGTAAACATCGCCAAACCCAGACCGCCGATAACGACAATGAACCCCAAAAGGGCATTTCTTAACTCACGAAGGCTAACAAGCTGGGACAGTTGGCGGATCCAATCGATCATCTGATCCTCATCATTATTGTTCCATTTTCACGTTAATCTCCGAAAGCGGTTAGACGGGCACCGGAATCGTCGATAATATGTCATTTAGGATCTGCTCGGAATCGTTGGTCCTGCGGGCAACATTTTTGTATTTCGATTTCACTATCAGCCGGTGGGCGAAACATGGAATCACCAACCGTTTAATATCGTCAGGTGTGCAAAAATCCCTGCCCTCGACCAGAGCTAATGCTTGAGCTGACTGGAACAGCGAGAGCGTTCCGCGGGGACTGATTCCAAGATCAATCGAGTCACTTTTCCTAGTCGCTTCCACGATTTCCAAGAGATAGTCGACCAAGCTCTCGTTTACAAGAACGTCGTTGGCCATTCGCTGCATCTCGAGGATATCGAATTCTGACATCAGCGGTTCGATATTTTTAAGAGGATTGTTCCGTTCTCTGTCCCGAAGGATCTCACGTTCGTCTTGTTTGCTGGGATAACCAATATGAAGCCGAAGCATGAAACGGTCTAGCTGAGATTCGGGAAGCGGATATGTACCGTGATGCTCGGTCGGGTTCTGCGTTGCAACCACCATAAACGGCAACGGAAGCTTTCGCGTCACACCCTCGACGGTAACCTGTTCTTCAGCCATCGCTTCTAGCAGCGCCGATTGTGTCTTTGGGGTCGCCCTGTTAATTTCGTCAGCGAGAATTATATTCGCGAAAATCGGACCCGATTTCCATTCAAAATTCCC
>JBFGKW010000053.1:0-20384 GCA_041576495.1 Aridibacter sp.
CCTTCCCAGTGAGTATTAAACGCCTTACGGTTACCGCTTAAGACATCGTAGGGAAACATATCAAGACGCCGCGAAGCGACGATCGCCGAATCGAGCATCCTGATCGTGCCCGACGCCGAATTTCTCGCGTTTGCAAAAGGCTTCTCTCCCTTTTTAATCAATAGCTGGTTGATCCGGTTGAATACGGATTTCGGGATAAAGGCTTCGCCCCGGACTTCAAGTTCGGCCGGAAAATTACCATTCAGTCGCAGCGGAATTGACCGGATAGTTCTAGCGTTCGGCGTAACGTTGTCGCCGCTCTGACCGGCCCCGCGTGTTGCCCCTACAGCCAATACTCCATTTTCGTAGTGCAGTGAAAGGCTCAAGCCGTCGATTTTTAGTTCGGCGACATATTCAAATCGGCGGCCGTCAGCCAATTTCAGACAGCGTTCGTCAAACTTCCTCAACTCATCAATATTGTAGGAGTTATCGAGACTCATCATTGGGACGCGGTGGACATACGTATCAAACCCCTCTGCTTTGCCGCCGATTCGCTGAGTCGGTGAATCCGCTGTAATCAGGTCCGGATAGGCGCGTTCAAGTTCTTTCAGGCGGTCAACCAACCGGTCAAACTCCGCGTCAGTGATTTCGGGGTCGCTTTTTTGATAATAGAGATCGTTATGACGGTTGATCTCCGACCTTAATTTCTGAATTTCTTTCTCGGGGTTGGTCATAAATGTTAAACTCAGGTTTTAACCGTCAGCGCCGCATAAATTCGCTTATCAATCGATGAAAATGGTGCGTCCCCTGTTCGCGGGTTGGTGAATATCTGCCGCGGTCATAAAATCTCGAATCGATTCCGGATTGAACGGATTCCACCACCGCCTGATCTTCGATTTCTACGGTATCAAGATCGGCGCCGGGACCGGAGTGAAGTGCCGAATCATTATTTACCAGTGTCAAATACGTTATCTTCGTCAAATCCTTTTTCTGGGGCTTGACGATATTAACCGAAATTCCCCAGTCGTAAAAATTAAGCATCAGGTTGGGAAAAACAAAAACATATCGTGCGGCGATTTTGGCGTGGTTATCCCTGGCGGTCTGGATGCTCGAATATCGAAAAAGCTCAGTCGTATAATTTCCATAATCAATTTCGCGATTAAGCGCACGGTGAACAAAGGGTATATGAAATCCTTCGACATAATTCTCGCAGTAAAGCGCCCAGTGAGATTTTACGAAATAATCTTTACGCCCGGAAAACTGGAGATTTTCATAGTCAAAATCGGGAAGAGCTTCTTCGAGCGGAGAAATAAAATCCGCGAGGGGAGCGGCCGAATCGAGCGCTACAAAAATGAAGTCGTTCCAATTTTCAAGCGGGATTTGCGCAAGATCGTCTTCCCTTGACGGAAAGCCCACGGTGAGTTCGAATTCGGGCATATTCGAGATCTTACCTTCCAAATCAAACGCCCGCCCGTGATATCCGCACTTGATCACTGCGGCATTGCCTTTTTTTTCGACTAGTATTTTACCCCGATGGGTGCAGACGTTGGATACGCATCGTAATGAATCTTGATTATCCCGCGTAATCAAGACCGGTTCATTTAGGAATCCCTGAAGCAACAAATGGGGGAATAGGCTTGCGCCTGACGGCTTAAAATCCACGAGTTGCCACGTTTTCGAAAAGATCTTCTCCTTCGATTCTTCGAAATAGTCCTGATCGGTATAGAAACCTGACGGGAGGGTTGAAGCCGTCGATATATCCGGATCTATTTCAAAGAATTTCATTTTAGCCATCGACTTAGTTTATTTCGAAAAAGTCATTTGTCATAAAGCAAAAAATGAGGATGATGTTGGTCTCTGACGAATCCGCGGCATATCAGATCTCTGGCAAACGCCTGAATAAACTCCTCGCGAATTCTGAATTGTTCTGAAATCGCGGCCCGCGGGTCATTCTCAAGTAATGAATTCCAATCATTAACGGTGTTGATCCGGGCGGCAACTTGATCAGCTAAGGCATGTTCCTTACCGGTGGATAGTCTATTTACGCGTTCGCTGCTTAAATGCCATTCGGCAAACAGCCGGTCGCTTTCGATCCCCGGCCCGGCGCTTTCTCCGGCAGCCGCTCCGTAATCGGTCCCGTAAAAATTTGGCTCGTAGTTGCGAACAACTGCACCGAGCTTTTCAAGGTTGAAGAATGCGTTTCTCGCCTGGACCGGTTGGAATGTCCATTTGATATAGTCAACACCTTCTTCAATGGCACGTTTTCGCTGTGACCATTTTAGACGCGTCCCGATTCCATAATTTTGAAATTTCGGGTCGATCGCGGTCATATGGGAATAATAGATCTTCTCATTTCCCTTGAAGGCTAAAACCGACAGCACAAAACCGACGAGTTTGCCACCCGAAAAAGCTCCTAAAGTAAATCCGCCGGCGTGCCGGGTGATTATGAAATGCCGAACCGGAGAAATTTCAACTTCGGGTAAGTTAAATACTTCCCGCTGAAGCCTGACGCAGCCGGCGAGGTCTTCGACCGTCGTACATTCACGAATTTCAACATCGGCATCTGACATCGAGCGTTACCTTCCGTAAGAAAAATCGAAATCAACCAATCGGTGACGTAGAAACTTTCGCAATTTGAATCGGTGCTGTCAAATGTGCCTGCCCAATGGCCGTTGTTTACATTTTGCTTCACGCCTCGCCCTATAATTTGCTATTATTAAGAGCGGTAGTATTGTTTTTTACCCAACCCTCTTTTATCCCACTGCCAGATGTCTTCCAGATGGATTCACAAATCAAACTCGAATTAAACGGCTCACTCCGCAAGCACAATTGTCCGGAACTCTTCGCTGAGATTTCTCAGGCGAAATTCAGCGGCTCGCTTCGCCTTTCCAAAAAGAAAGAGAAGGTAATCGTCTATTTTGAGGCGGGTGAAGTAGTATTCGCCGTTTCCAACCTCCGGATTCACCGGCTTTTTGAAATCCTGCTCAATGAGAATGTGGTTTCAGAAAAGAAACTTTTAGGGATCGATGGCTTTGCAAATGACCTTCATCTGGCAGGGGTGTTGGTAGAAGAAGGGATTCTCTCAACCCCAATCGTCGATTCCATTTTCTCAATCCAGCTCAAGCGAATAATAAACGCTGTTTTGGAATGGAACGATGGCGAATGGATGTTCAGCCCGACCGCGAAACTCAAGGAAGGCATACGTCAGAAGTTCGACTTAAAGCAGCTTCTAAGAAAATATGCGGATTCACTGCCGGACGAGTACATAGTCTCGCGCTTTCGAAGCGTCGCCGAAGGATTTACGCTCGTTTCAAAAGATTTTGATGTTTCATCGCTGCAAAGCTCGCAAGAGGCATTCGTCGTTTCCAGATTCGGCACCGAGATGCTCTCCATTGAAGAAATCCGAACGATGAGCGGCATTCCCAGTAAGGAACTCACCGGAATGCTTTATCGGATGTGGTTTGGGGGGATTATAAATCGCGAAAACTGGAATCCGATAATAAAAGACAAAGACGTCAAAAGGATCAATGAGGCGAAACTTACATTAATAACGTCGGCCGGCTCGCTGGCAGAAGATCAGGAAACCGCAATCAAGGAAGACGAAGAGGCACAACGACTTGCAGCCGAAGCGGAAGAAACAAGACTTCGGGAGGAAAAAGCGGTTAAGGCTAAAACCATATCGCTTGAGGCTTATCTAAAACAGGTGAAAGAAGCAGCGACCCACTACGAGATTTTCGGCGTTTCACCGGATTCGAAAATCAGTGAGGTAAAGCAAATATATTTTCGATTTGCGAAAAACTTTCACCCGGATTTGTTTTACCGCAAAGTTGAAGACAAAAAGCACCGCGAGATTCAAAATGCTTTTACCGAGATAGCGCGGGCCTACGATACGATCAGAGACAAAGATTCGCGAGAACTTTATGATTTCAAGCTCCGAAAAGTAATTGAGGCTTCAAAATCGAGCGACCGGCCCCCGGATGATGCAAAAACCGATTTCGAAACGCACAAGGAAGCTCAGGCAGCGGTTCCGGAATTCGAGCGCGGCTACGCACTGTTTATGGACGGTTATTACGGAAAATCACTTCCCTTTTTGGAACGGGCGGTAAAACTTGACGATGAGAATCCGCGTTATCACGCTTATCTTGGAAAGGCGCTATCCCATGATTCGAAGAACCGGCATCGCGCCGAAAGCGAATTGCAGAAAGCCGTAAAACTGGATGGCGATAACCCTGTTTATCATATGATGCTCGCCGAACTCTATTTTGAAATCGGACTTACGGCCCGTGCGAAAGGAGAGCTGAACCGGATTCTTGAAATCATTCCGGACGACAGTGAAGCGTTAGCCCTGCTCGACAGGATATCTTAGAAGTTGTAATAATTAACCGGAACGATTGACGTGCGTGCGATTCGGAGAACCGCGGGCTGCTGAATTTGAAGAGTGCCTGAATTCTCCAAATTGCGGTTAAGATAAATTTTTTCTATGTCCTTTCCTGAAACAGCAAAGATTGAACAAATCTCGGCCGATGAAGTGCTCCTGGATACTGCTAAATCGATCGATGAGTTTGAAGGTTATCCGCATCCGCATTCAGCGAGGATTGCGGTGATTGCGGATGCCGTCGCCCAAAAATTCAACCTGGCGGCACACGACCGGCGTTCACTCCAGCAAGCTTCGTTGCTTCACGATATCGGAGAAATGGTGATGAACCGGGATTATATTTCCTTAAATCGGAACCTCACTGACCTGGAATTGACCGATATGCGCAGACACCCGGTGATTGGCGAGCAGGAATCTGCCAAACGCGGATTCGGCAGGGCGGTGCAACTTATCATTCGCTGGCATCACGAGTGGTGGAGCGGAGCAGGTTACCCGGACTGTCTTGAACGCGAAACTATTCCGCTGGCGGCCCGTATCCTCAGGCTTGCAGACAGCTATGCTGCGCTAACTGACTCACGTCCCTATAGCGTGCCGATATCGACGGTCGAGGCAAGGCGGTATGTAACCGAATGGGCGGGTATCGAATTTGACCCGAAAGTCGTAAAAGCTTTTCTGGCTTTAGGCGAACTCGAAGAACTCGAATCTTACGCCGGAAGAGATTAAGGATAGGGAATCGCGATTTGCCGTTATGCAGAAGAATTCAACTCATCTACCGGAAAGCTGGCTCGCGTTTGAACTCAACATTTTACGCCGCCTGGAATTTGAAACGATCGCAATTCCATTCACCCAAAATTCGCAGCTTGGAAGAACATTAAAACAATGGGATATCCGTGTGCTGGCAAACGACATGCTCCGGTCGGCATACGCGGATCTGGCGGCCAACATTGAAAACAACGGCGAGCGTCTTTCTGATAAGGAAATCGAAATAATCCTGGAAGATGTCTATGTGCCTAAGTATCAGTTGAAAAACCGGGCCCTGACGAACTGGTTCAATGAAACGGATTCCTGGTGGTTTGACAATGTCAGGCAGAATATCGATAAATTGTCCTCTCCGATGGCTCAGGCGGTAGCGCTGACAATCGGCATGAAAGTCGGTGATTACTCCCTGTCGTTTGACGAAGACACGATCGAATTACGACAGCCCCTTACAAATGTGTACCGGCGGCTTTGGAGTATGTTAAACGACCCGGTCAACAACGGGCAAAACAATACCTGTCAAAACAAAATTGCGGGCGAGTTTGTCGCCGAAAACTACACGGATCTATTGTTTTTGCGACTCCCGAGAGCGAGCAAGCAGAACTTGAAAACGACCTTGGGCTGGAAAGCATGGCGTGAGGAATGGATTCGGGGCGAAGACTCTTTTTGGAACGATCTCGAATCGAGTCAGAGCGGAAAACTGGGTACCAACGTTGAAACTAAATCACAGTATTTGAGTCTGATCGTCGAACTTTTCAAAACCGCTCAACATATCGATTTATGGGCGATCGAACACATCGAAGACGGGTTCATACATACCCAGGATATCGTCGAGGCGATAAGCGAGGTCCGGCGGGTCGATACGGTTTATTCAAAAGACTTCTCGGAATTAATGGGCACGAAAACCGCTATCATAACAGCATAACTACTTTTTTAATTTATCCGCACCTGTTAAATTTTCAGATCCAAAATCTTGCTTTTATTTAGCCCGGAATTCCGGCCGTTATGGCGGGTTCGGAAAAACCAGACGATTCCGGCGACGCTCGACAACATTCCGGCAATCAACGCTAACAACTGGGCGGAAATCACCGTCAACGATATTCCCGCGATATAGCTCGAGATACTAAACATAGTTATTTCTGCGCCCCGGTCGAGCGTCGAAATGCGTCCACGTATATGATCGGGCAGAGAGCGCTGGAACATCGTTTCCTGCACTGCATACTGGGCGCCGATAACTGCACGGGAGATGATGACAAAAAAAGCTACCAGCAGCAAACTCGGCATATAGCCGGCAACAGCGAATAGAATTCCGTGGGCGATTAACGCCCATCCCATAAAGTTGCGTGTTATCCCATGCCGTTCTACAAATGTGCCGACGCGGTAGGCGATCAACATACCGATGGTGAGGCCGATTCCGTTGGCGGTTAATAACGCCGAATAAACAAAATCAGTATTCTCGTACCGGGTGAACACCATCGTCCCGAGCCCTTCAAACACGATATTCGTTGCCCCTCCGCCCATCGCCCAGATAATATTCATTGTCAGGATCGTCAGTGCAAACTTGTTTACCAGGGTATAATGGAGGCCCTCCCTGATTTCTTTCCGGAATGAATATGGCCGGGTTTGCGAATCCGTTGGCGGCGCTTTTGCTTTTCCTTTCATCGCGTCCGCAGGTATCAGCCAGATCGAAACGGCAGAAACCAGAAATGAAACAGAATTGATGATAAAGGCGATCTCATAACCGAAGATCACTGCGGCCGCACCTCCCAGCGCAGCGCCGACCGCCATTAAGAGGAAGCGCGTGGAAAACATCAATGCGGTACCGGCCAGCAAACCTTCCGTCCCGGTTATGTTCGGAGTGGCTGCATTTTTGGCGCCGTCAAAAAAGGCAGTCGCGCCGGAGATTAATATCGAAGCAAAGTAGGCAATCCACAGATCTTCGGGTTTCGTTACAAAAAGGAAGAGTAATGCCAGCCCGCTTCTCGCCAGATCAGCGATGATAAGAATTGCTTTTCTATTGAACCGGTCGACAATTGTTCCGGCAACGGGCATCAGCAAGGCGAACGGAAGTGTGCGCCAGAATAAGAGCAATCCGGCTGCCTCGGGTGAGGCCTTGGAAACGACCCGAACCACGCCCAGGCCGGCAACGAAATTAAACCAGTTTCCCAACTCTGAAATCACCTGACCCCACAACAGGTTTCGGAAGTCTCTGTTTCCGGTCAGTAATTGTCGATAGCTTAAATTCATAACACGCCCGAGCGCAGAATGACCCAAATAGGATGTACTTTAATAAATCCAAAAAAGAAAAGAACCGTTAGATTGATAGCTAACGGTCGGCGGGTCAACAGGTTTAACCTTCGGGTCACGTTCCCGTAAATCTTGCGGGTCGTTTTTCAAAAAACGAGGCCACACCTTCTTTGAAATCGGCTGCCTTACCCGATTCAATCTGCAATTCGTGTTCGAGAGCGAGCTGAGTTCGAAGATCATTTGAAAATGTCGAGTTGAGCATTTTCTTGGCCCTTCCTATCGCAGCCGTCGGCAACCGGGAGAGTCGAAGTGCAAACTCATCGACCTCTGCGTCAAATTCATCCTCGGCAATTACCCGATTGATCATCCCGATCCCGGCAGCGCGATCTGCGGAGATCGAATCGCCGGTCATTAGCAATTCAGCGGCGAGTTTACTGCCGACTGCCCGCGGCAGAAAAAATGAACCCCCGCAATCGGGGGAAAGTCCGATTTTTACAAACCCCTCATTAAAGCTTGCGTCGGGCGTTGCAAAAATCATATCGCAGGCAAGCGCAAAATTGGTTCCGGCGCCGGCGCAAATGCCTTTTACGGCTGCGATAAACGGGATTGGCGTTTCCCTGATTGACGTTATCACCCCGTGCAATTCCGCGAGCGGTTCTTCCAAAAAAGCTTCGATTCGTCCTTCCTTTTCCCACATCGACTGCATCTCGCGGAGATCTCCTCCTGCGCAAAACGCCCTGCCGTTTCCGCTCAACACGACCACCCGGGCGTTGTCCGATTTTGCTCTATCGATTGCCAAACGGGTGTCCCGGGTCAACTGCATCGAAAGCGCATTGAGCGCCTCGGGGCGGTTAAAGGTTATCTTCGCAATATCATCTTTTAGGTTATAGATTACGGTTTCGAACATATTTGTTTGGACTGCGCATGGATTCTGAATCGGAACACTCCGATAACCTGCGCCTTCGAGGGCTTACCCCGTCTTTGCGCGGGAACGATTTGCCTGAAAGCAAATTTTACATAGTATCGACCGGCCGACTTTTGGCTTAAAAGGCACCGTATCGTGTTTACCGCAGTGGTCGCAGACGATCTCAAACCGCTTCCCCTTATCTTCACTTAAGGCGGCTTTTCTCGTTCTGCATTTAGTGCACCGTTGCGGCGTCATCATGTTTCTCTGGTAATATATTTCCTGTTCCTTTTCGCTAAAAATGAATATTTCTTTGCATTGAACACACGGAATTTCAACATCTGGCATCGCGTCTTCTCCTTAAAAAAATTACTAATCAGGGGTAGAAAAAGTTTAACACAGAAGTCCCGTTTAACGGTCAAGTCACGACTCAGGGAATGCAGTTTCACCGAGGGCACGAACGTGGCTCTTAACTGTGCCTCCGAGGGTCTCGAGGTTGTATCCGCCTTCAAGGCACGACACGACACGGCCGCCGCATACTTCCGCTGACCATTGCTTGACCGACCTGGTCATCGACACGTAATCGTCATCTGTTAACATCAGCAGCCCAAGGGGGTCCGTCAGATGGGCATCGAACCCGGCCGAAATAATTACCAAATCAGGCTTGAACTTCCGGTGGATATCTCCAATCGCCGCCTCAAACATCCGTTTGTGTTCTTCGGCCGGAACCCTCGCTTTGACCGGCACGTTTAATGTCGTTCCTTTTCCGCGGCCGTATCCTGTCTCTCCCTTGCTGCCGGTCCCGGGATACCAGGGATACTGGTGAATAGAGAAAAAGAAAATGCTTGGATCATCGTAAAAGATTCCCTGGGTACCATTGCCGTGATGAACGTCCCAATCTACAATTGCGACCTGCTTAATATCTTTATACTGATTCTGGGCGTATCGCGCCGCGATTGCTGCGTTGTTAAAAAGACAAAAGCCCATCGCGTTTTCCGCCGTTGCGTGGTGACCCGGCGGCCGTACCGCAACAAAAGCATTTTTCGCCTCTCCGCCCATCACCGCATCGACCCCGCGGCACGCGCCGCCGGCCGCATAAACAGCCGCATCAAAAGACTTCATTGAAATCATGGTGTCGTTATCAAGTGCTTCAAGCCCGCGGCCAAAAGCGCTTTCAACCAGTTTGAAGTGATCCGGGGTGTGGGCGGCCTGGATTATACCTTTTGAAACTTCCTTTGCCTCAATTTCCAAAATCGAATTCCATAAGTCGATATCCTTTCGGAGCGCACTCATAATTACTTCGAGCCGCGCCGGCGATTCGGGGTGTCCAAACCCGGTTTCGTGTCTTTGATAAATTGGATGGTGAATAAGTGCCGTCTGCATAGACCGAATTTATCATAAATCGGAAACCGTTTGAACAAACCGTTTCTTTATCGATCCCACTTATCGGATTCGAGCGCTCATCGCCTCGATTGTTACGCACACCCGAGTCAAACGCATTAATCTCGGTTAATTTCGATTTGGATCGCTGTGTTTTGGAAAATCGAGTCCGAGGCCTTAGAATCCACTTAGATTCAATCAATATGACAAATGATATTCAAAAAATTCGGATCATCGATTCCCATACCGGCGGAGAACCCACCCGAACCATAATCGGCGGCTTTCCAGAATTGGGGAGCGGTTCGGTAAAGGAACGGGTGAATCTCTTCAAGACGAAGTTTGACCGGCTCCGAACTGCTGTTCTTTCTGAACCGAGAGGGCACGCCGCGATGGTCGGCGCTTTGGTTTGTAGGCCGCTTGATGAAAAATGTGAGACGGGCGTAATCTTTTTTAATAATGCCGGGTATTTGCGGATGTGCGGGCACGGAACCATCGGATTAATCAAAACGCTCGAGTATTTGGACAGAATCCAGCCCGGTATTCACCATATCGAAACCCCGGCCGGGACGGTCAGAACCGAACTCGATTCGGAGGGGTTCGTGAACATCGAAAATGTGCCGAGCTACAGGTATGCGAAAAATGTAGAAATCGCGGTCGAGAATTACGGAAATGTAAAAGGTGACGTTGCGTGGGGCGGAAACTGGTTTTTCCTGATCGATGAACATTCCGAGACCCTGGCGTTAGAAAATCTCGCGAAGTTAACCGATTTTGCCGGCCGGGTAAGAAACGCGCTTTCCGAAAGCGGTATTACCGGCAAAGACGGACACGAAATTGATCATATCGAGTTGTTTTCTCCCAGCGTCAACGCAAATAGCAAGAATTTCGTATTATGTCCGGGCGGCGAATACGATCGAAGTCCGTGCGGGACCGGGACAAGCGCCAAACTCGCTTGTCTTTACGAGAACGGTGAACTTCTACCCGGAGAACCGTGGAAACAGGAGAGCATTATCGGTAGCCATTTTGAAGCTTGTTTCAAAATTGTCGATGAAAAGATCGTGACGGTAATCAAGGGTTCGGCTTTTATTACGGCGGAGAGCGAACTGATTTTTGATCCGCAGGACCCTTACCGCTATGGAATCGTCGCGTAGTCAGCTCGCCGGCGTACCCGACAAGCACTGACCGCGTTTAATTCCGGTTTACGGTTCGGGGACTTGAATTCGGCATAATGAAAATTATGACATTGCCGTTATCGGTGCCGCAATTGCCGGTGCGGCTGCGCCTTACGTTTTTCACCATGGGGTTTATGGTCATAATTTTAGAAGGTAACGAAATGTGTGCGGAGAGAAACACGGTGCGGCTCCCTTTGTTCCCGGTCAGATTGGCAGCCTGTCGGGGCTCACTTGGCGCGAAGCGTTTTACAACGCTTCCCAAAAACCAGAATAGTTGCTGAAAACGGCCGATCTCGAACTAATTAACTGTAAGCAAAAAAACAGGATTACGAAAATCATAGGAAGGGGCGAAAAATGGAATGGAAAGGCGTCATGCCGGCGATAACTACCTGCTTTGACAAGCATTTAAAGATTGATCACGAGTTTATTGCAAAGCACGTAAACTGGCTGGTCGAAAACGGATCAACCGGAATAGTCACCAACGGATCACTCGGAGAAGGAGCGACGCTTACGTTTGAAGAGAAAAAGGCGCTCTGGAAAACTTGTATTGAGGCGGTTGACGGTCGGGTCCCGGTAATTCCGGCGATCGCCGCACTGAGCACGGACGATGGGATAAATCAGGCGCAAACCGCCTTTGAAACCGGTTGCGAAGGCCTGATGATTCTGCCGCCATATGTCCATCTGGGCGACTGGCGGGAATTAAAGAATCACGTTACTCAAATAATTCGTTCGACGCCGCTTCCGTGTATGCTCTACAACAATCCGGCCGCCTACCGAACCGATTTTCTGCCCGGGCAGATTCATCAATTAGCAGATGAGAACCCGAATCTCAATGCGGTCAAAGAATCGAGCGGCGATGTCCGCCGCATCACCGCCATCCGTGCACTGGAAAAAGAGCGTTTGGCGATTTTTGTCGGACTCGATGATGCCGTCGTGGAAGGAGTAAACGCCGGAGCGGTGGGTTGGGTCGCCGGACTTGTCAACGCTTTGCCGCTCGAATCGGTCAATCTATTCGATTTAGCAATCCGCCGCGACGCCGTGCGGGCCGCGGAACTTTACGATTGGTTTTTACCTCTGCTGCGGCTGGATACTTTGCCGAAATTTGTCCAGTTGATAAAACTCGTCCAGCAAAAAGTGGGAATGGGAAATAGCCGGGTCCGCCCTCCGCGTCTCGAGATAACCGGCAAAGAACTGAATTCAGCGTTAAAAATAATTGATGAGTCGATCAATAACCGGCCGGTAACAAGATCGAGGACAAGCGCCCAAAATTAACCGCAGCAGCACCTTAGTTTCGAAATATGGCCGATTCAAATGAGCAAAAACTAACCGGAAGATCATTTATCGGAAGTTCGCGCGGATCCGAAACGAGTAAGACGTTTACGGCATTCAATCCGCAAGATGGAAATGCGGCCGGACCCGATTTCTATTCCGCCACACGCAAGGAATTAGACGGTGCGGTCGGATTGGCGGACCTCGCGCGAATTGCCTACGGGCGGACGGAAAGCGCAAAAAGGGCCGCATTTTTGCGGCAAATAGCCGAAAACATCGAGTCGTTAGGCGATCAGCTGATTGACCGTGCAGCGCTTGAGACGGGATTGCCGGCCTCTAGATTTCAAGGCGAACGGGGACGCACCTGTTCACAATTGAGACTCTTCGCGGACCTGGTGGAGGAAGGCTCGTGGGTGGACGCCCGTATCGACCCCGGCGATCCCGAACGGAAACCCGTCCCCAAACCGGACATCCGGTCGATGTACCGCCCGATCGGACCGGTCGCCGTCTTTTGTGCCGGAAATTTCCCGCTTGCGTTCTCGGTAGCCGGCGGCGATACCGCGTCGGCTCTTTCAGCAGGCTGCCCGGTTATTGTAAACGCCCATCCGGCACATCCGGGAACCGCCGAGCTTGTCGGAATAGCGATTGCCGAAGCGGTTAAATCCTGCGGACTTCCCGAAGGCACATTCAGCCTCTTGTTTTCAAGCAACTACCAGATCGGACAGTCTCTCGTAGCCCACCCGTTAATTAAAGCCGTGGGGTTTACGGGATCTAGAAAGGGAGGAAGGGCGTTGATGGATATTGCCGCCTCGCGAAACGAACCGATCCCGGTATACGCGGAGATGAGCTCGGTAAATCCGACTTTTATCCTTCCCGGGGCATTGGCGCGGGACGGAGAGGGGATCGCGCACGGCCTTCACAGCTCCTTTACCCTCGGGTTCGGACAGTTCTGCACCAAGCCCGGGATTGTTGTGATACCCGATTCGAACGAATCTGCCGATTTTACCGGCCTTCTATTGGAATTGACCGCAGCAACTCCCCCATCGCCGCTTTTGACCGGGCAGATTCAAACCGCTTATTCGAGTGGGATCGAGTCACACGAAATGGAACCCTTGTCCGGCGAGGCCGTAAAAGCCGGCGACGGCTACGCGGTCAGCCCGTCGGTTTTTGCAACTGATGCGGAGCGATTCCTGAATTCACCCAGTCTTAGAGAGGAAGTTTTCGGCCCTACGACGCTATTGGTAAAATCGGCCGGAAAAGAGGACCTGATCGAAATCGCGATGATTATGGAAGGGCAGCTGACGGCAACGATTCACGGCACCGAGGAAGACCTTCGAAATCACGCCGATCTCATCGATATTCTTGAAACAAAAGCGGGCCGGCTGCTTTTTAACGGTTTCCCGACCGGGGTAGAGGTTTGCCATTCGATGGTTCACGGCGGCCCGTATCCGGCAACCTCCGATTCACGGTCCACATCGGTGGGCACAAGGGCAATCGAACGCTTTGCGCGGTTGGTCTGTTATCAGGATTTCCCGGATGATGCGTTGCCGCCCGAATTGAAAACAGCAAATCCGCTCGGAATCCGTCAGTTGATTGATGGGAGATATACGGTGACCAACAACTCGACGTAAATCCGCATTTTCAA
The DNA here is from genome assembly GCA_041576495.1 of Aridibacter sp. Classification (GTDB taxonomy): domain Bacteria; phylum Acidobacteriota; class Blastocatellia; order Pyrinomonadales; family Pyrinomonadaceae; genus Aridibacter. The sequence continues at coordinate 13,725 of JBFGKW010000053.1, forward strand.
AAGCGGGATGTATTCACGCCCGACCGCTGGAGGGTAATCATTTGGCAAAAATGGCAGCGAAATCCGTAAATCCCTTAAATTCCAAAGCGTTCCCGCTCGGATCGAGGAAAAACATCGTGGCCTGTTCACCGACTTCGCCTTTGAACCTGATCCTTGGTTCGATAATAAAATCGATTCCTTTTGTCTTGAGTTTTTCCGCAAAAGCCTTCCACTCATCCATCGGAAGTATGATTCCAAAATGAGGCACCGGAACATTATCCTGATCAACCGGATTTGTTAACCTTACACCGCCGCCATCCGGAGTAAGGTGCGCCACGATTTGATGACCGAATAAATCGAAATCGATCCAGATATCGGAGCTCCGGCCTTCGCTGCATTCCAAAACCCGCCCGTAGAAGTCCCGCGCTTCCTCAAGGTCATTTACCGGGAACGCCAAGTGAAATCTGTTTTCCATAAGGCCCTCCTCAAGCTGCCCGTTTTTTGGGAACCAGTTTCGAAAGTTGACGTATCGCTCCGAGATGATAAGCCGTGTGGGCAACGATCGCTACCGCCTCACCGATCCTATCCTCACTCCACTGGTCGACGTCCGACAATGTACCAAGCAGCTTTTTGTAAGATATTCGCATTCCGTCACGCAATATCTTCCATTCTTCGGAGTTTACAGTTTCTATCAGCCAACTCTGTTCCCAATTTACGGGTTCAGTGCGGCCTTCGATAAATTCAGTCAGACGGTCAACATAAAACTTGGTGTGTTCGGTGTGAGCGGCAATCGTTGTAGAGGCGTGACTACCCGAAACGTCTTCGGCGGAAAGAGAATCGAGCGTATCGAAAATTCCCACTCTCTGATCAAGATAGGCGCTCCCTTCACCCTCGGGTGAACCTTCGAACGATTCCCTCAAAATATAAAGCACGGCAGTTAAGAAATCGACGGTTCGAATTGAATTTTCATCTGTTATCATCTTTTGCTAACCTTTATCCGGAACTTCTATGTCAGTAGAACATATCAAAAAATTCATCGATATATTTACAAAAAGTTTAACCGATCAGACTTTTGTTAAAATGACTTTGGGTAATTATACGGGCGATGATCCCCATCTGCAAAAGCTGCTAATCCGACTCTTGTCGACAAAAAAAGGAATTCGTTTGTTTTTTCTTTACCGCTACGATACACGGGATACGGCGAAGAATTACACGTTTGACAAAGGCGTCGAAATCATAAGAATCTCGATAGCCAAGGAATTTTTATCGGGCCATCTGTTTACCACCGAACGAGATTTCCACCTCGATATTGGAAAAAATCTCCGGACCCGCCTCAATACCGCTAAGCCCACGTTTCATTCGAAGCCCGAAATTGAACACAACCGGCGAAAACAACGCCCCGTGAATCAGGACAGCTTCTATCTGAAAGCGCTTAAAATAACGACCGACGAAGGCCGAATCCGGGATAAACAGCAGGGCAAATGGAAGCAAATAAATAAGTTTGTCGAAACGATCAGTATTCTGATCGAAAATTCGCCGTTGAAAAACAAAACCCGGCTTAAAATTGTCGATATGGGTGCGGGAAAAGGATACCTGACGTTTGCTGCCTATGACTACTTTAAGAACACCCGCGAAAAAGATGTTTCCGTCATCGGACTCGACACCAGGCGAGATTTGGTTGATCTGGGAAATGACATAGCCAAATCTTGCGGATTCGATGGATTGGAGTTTGCGTTCGGGCATATCGACGATTTTGAACTCGTAAATGTTGACGTGCTGATTGCTCTTCACGCCTGCAATACGGCGACCGATGACGCGATCTATAAGGGTATTAGGGCTGGCGCCGAACTAATCGTCGCAGCGCCCTGTTGCCATCAGGAGATCCGGCCTCAGATTATCCCCCCCGAAATGTTAAGAAACGTGCTTAAACATGGCATTATGCTTGAACACGAGGCCGAAACGATCACTGACGGACTGCGCGCCCTATTACTTGAAAAAAGCGGATATTCGACAAAGGTTTTCGAGTTCATTTCTAACGAACACACCGCGAAAAACAATATGATTGTCGGTACCCGGCTTCCGAATCCGTTTGACACTCAAGAAATTGACAAGCAAATACGATCGATAAAGGATTTTTACGGGATTCAAACCCAACGCCTCGAAACACTGCTGGATTCGATTTGATCTCGCAATTGACCGTTGCCGGCATTTTTCGGGTGAAAATCCGGATATTTTTGCCGAATTCGTAAGAAAAAAGCCGCTTTAATTCAGAATTGGATCAGTTTGCGACACTTTTGGCTTGATTGTTGCATAAGTATGGTTGCGTCGACTCCTCTTAAAAGTCGACCAGCTCTTGGCAATTTCCGATTATTGTTATGTGTACTGCGAAAATCCAGTATTCACCCTCCATCAAAACTGTCAGCTTTTGTTAGAAGAAGTCTGCCATTTTTTGTCATTTCCCAATGGTTTAAGCAGGTTACGGACTTGCCAACACGCCAAATCAAACCAAAATTGCACGAAATACGATTATGAAACTACATTTAGAAGACGAAACCGCTTCTCTGTCGCTCGTCGAAGATCTTGTCGATGAAAGCGTTATCAGCGAGAATTCATCGCCTAAAGTTAAGAAATGGCTGGCTGATGGTATCGAGGCCGCTAAACAAGGCGATCGCTCCGAAGCTAGACACTTGCTAATCAAAGTTACTGAAGAGGATGCCGATAATGAGACCGCCTGGCTGTGGCTCGCTTCGATTAGCGAATATCCGGAAGAGCTGCTCATTTATCTGAATAACGTATTGAAGTTGAACCCCGCTAACGAAAAGGCTTTGAATTGGCTCGACGAAACTAAAGTACTATTGGCGAAAACGTTTGTTCAACGTGGTGTCGACGCAGAAAACGAGGGCAACCGGGAATTCGCAAAACAATGCTTCCTCCAAGCAATTGTCCACGATGAGAACAGCGAAATCGCCTGGCTGTGGCTGGCATCGATTTCAGATTCTGACGACGAGAAGATCTCCCATCTTAGAAAAGTCCTAAAAATTAATCCGGATAACAGCAAGGCATCCGGATCGTATCAGAGCGCCAAAAACAGGGTTGCCGAATCCCAGCTTGCAAAAGCCAGGTTACACTTTTCGGCCGGGGAATATGAAAAAGCCGAGCGTGCTGCCGATGAGTGTCTGGAGTACGCGCCCGATTCGGAGGATGCGCTGTTACTTAAAGCTGAGATCTGTGAGGCTGCTGAGGACAAAATCAAATTACTTAGCCAAATTCTTAAGCTGAACCCGGACAATCAGGACGCGTTGGCATTGCTCGGCGCCGCAAAAAAACTAAAAACCGCCGACTCACTTCGTATGGTTGAAGAAGCTATTGCGGATGGAAAGACCGATCACGCAAGCGACCTGTTGGATATACTAATTGAAGAATCGCCGGATACGATCGAAGTCTGGATTCTGAAGGCAAAAATCTCCGATTCGAACGACTCAAAGATCGCCTACCTCAATATGGCCGTTGAGATCGATCCGTCAAATCAAGACATCGCAAAAGAGATCTCGGCTTTGAACGAGAGCAAGGCTAAGAGCCTGGTTGAAGAAGCAAAACGCGCAATTTCGGAAGGCCGGAAAGACAACGCTGAGGAATTGGTTAACGAAGCTCTCGACCGAATGCCCGATTATGAGGATGCGATCCTTGTTAAGTGCGAATTAAGTGATTCTTTGGATGAAAAATCGGATCTTTTGGACTTCGTGCTTAAGAATAACCCGGATAACGAAGATGCCCTGAATCAACGAAAAGACTTGGAACGCCAACTTTTGGACCGACGAATTGAAACGATTCGGGCGGCGATCGAATCGGGAGATTTGAACTCAGCGGGTGACGAACTGGACAACGCGATTTCGGCTTCCCCGGGAAATGAAGAGCTTCTCTGGCTTAAGTTTGAACTTGCCAGAACGCCGGAAGAAAAGGAGTCAATCCTCGAAGAAGTTGTTTCCGTTTCTCCAGAAAGCGACAGGGCAATCCAGGCGAAGGACCAGATCCGTCGCGAGCGTGCCGGCCGGATTTTTGCGGAAGCCAGTTCGGAGGCCGCTGCGGGAAACAAAGGAGAAGCCGACCGATTACTGGATCAGGTACTCGAACTTAGCCCGGATTCAGCCGATGCATGGCTGCTGAAAGCACACCTTGCAGACGGATTCGACGCAAAGATCAGCTGCTTTGAAAAGGTTCTCGAACTCAATCCCGCAGATGACGCGGCAGCGGCGAATTTGGCATCGCTTCGCAACATCGTCAAAAACACATCCTCCCGACCGGATCAGGCTGACACCGACGACCCGGCGCAGGTTGTCCCCGAACTAAATGATGAAGAACCGCAAGTCGAAGCGGTTGAGGTAACTGACTTCAACGCAGCCGAGGAGGAGTTAACGGTCGAAGTAAGCGCCGAGGAATCCGTCGATATCGAGGATTCAGAAGAATGCCTGGCACTTAATCCGGAAGAAGACATTTTCCATGCGGCATCGGAATCCGAAGATGCTCATGAAGAAATCGAAGTAGAAGAAACCCTTTCGGATCCCGATTTTTCCGAAGCTGATTTCGACGAAGAATTTGACAAGGAATTCGACAAGGTATTGTTTTCGAGCTCAGATTCTGAAGAACCCGTGGAGATTGAAAACGCAGCCGTTGAAGTCGAAACGATGGGCGTTCAACTCGATGACGGGCAAGTCGAAGACGTTGTCAGTCGGGACGCGGAATTTTCCGGAACGGTCGAGCAGGAAAGCCAATTCGATCTCAGCGAAGAGTCGAATTCCGACGGACCGGCGGACTTCGATGCACCGACCGAGGAATTTGAGTTTTCCGAATCTTCAGCCGAAGTTGAGGTCAGCGGATCCGACGAGGATTTAGGTCCGATTGAAATGCCGAGTTCCGCTGATGAACTATCGGCAACGCAACCCGCAACCTCTTATCAATTCGATGTGGCGGATCTCCCAGACCCGGCAAGCAGCTCAAACGGTGACGTCTCCGGCGTTCCGGAAGCCGATGACCGGGTTAACGCTTCGTGTAAAAGTATTTTGGTGGTCGATGACAGTCCGACGATCAGAAAACTGATCTCAGAGAAGCTTGAAAATTGCGGCCATAAAACAATCTGCGCGGTTGACGGACCGGATGCACTCGAAAAGGTTGAAGAACAAAAGCCCGATCTCATCCTTCTGGATATTACGATGCCCGGTATGGACGGTTACGAAGTTTGTAAGTTGATCCGGGAAAATGAATCTGCCAAGGATGTACCGGTGATTATGGTCTCCGGAAAAGATGGTTATTTCGATGAGGATCTCGGTGAAAGCGCCGGTTCAACAAATTATATTTCAAAACCATTCGGACCCGAAGCTTTAATGAAAATTGTAAATGAGCATATCACTTAGCCGGTGGTTTGCTGGGACGAATCTCAACCTTGCTCGGCAGGCTCCGCGGATCATTGCCAAGCAAACTCATAACCGTCAGCGCAATGTCGTCGGGTTGAAGCTGCCACGCCTTGTCATCTGACACTGCATCGCCGCCGAATTCCGTATTTACAGATCCCGGACAGATATAGCTAACCTTAATATCATCGTGACGGACCTCCTGCATAAGTGCTTCTGTAAATCCGTTTAATCCGAATTTCGAAGCGTTGTACGCTGCCATCTTCGGGTGGGGATTCTGTCCGGCAAGCGAAGAGATATTAATTATATAACCGCCGCCGCCTTCTTTGATGATGGGAATCGCGAAATGACAGGCGTAGAAAACACCCGCGAGATTGGTTTCGATAACAAGCCGAAATTCGTCGGGCGATAGTTCCTCAACCGTTTTTCCAAAAACGCCGACCCCGGCGTTGTTGATCAAAATATCAATCCGTCCAAAAATGCGCTTGCATTCGTCGAGCATTAATCGGACCTGGGTTTCGCTTCTGATATCACAAACTTCACCGGCCGCTCGTCCAAAACGCTCGAGATCCCGGACCGTGCGATTGATCGCCTGTTTGTCTCTCCCGCAAACAAAAACATCCGCCCCGGCCTTAACCAGACTCTCCGCAATCGCTTTTCCAATCCCTTTAGTCCCGCCGGTAACGACCGCGACCCTGTTTTTCAAATCCATTATTCTGCCTTGATTCGCGGTGATTTCTTATCCCGAAGCTCCTTCCATAACATCGTTATACTTTTCCCGGGTACCATTTCAACCACCCGAAACGCAACGATAATATCTTCACGTTTGTCGAGCTCAAGTTCGTTATAGACGATCCCGCCAATAGATTTTAAGGCTTCGCCCCGGTATGCGATCGAACGAAGGATATAGGTCGTATTCGGTTGCGCCGACAATACGCTCCCGTAAATTAAGTTCTTATCCCTGATCCCCTTGATCAGCTTGTTAGCAATCTCAGCGGCGGTCTTCATATCCGATGCAGGCTTAAACTTAACTATAAAGTTCGCTCCCTCGGATTCGAGCGTCACGTTTTCAATCGGAACATCACCGAGATTTACCATTATTCCGTGGGTCAACGTCCCTAGGGCCCGCAGCGAGTTTTTCGCAAAACTTAAATCGGCGAGTCGGGTCAATCGATGCATTCTCTCTCTGAAGGAATACGCTGAACCGCCGCCGGGCATCGTATATTGCATACAATCGGCCGATGCGACGACAACGTTCTGGTTATCTGCGCAACCC
>JBFGKW010000054.1:0-20084 GCA_041576495.1 Aridibacter sp.
ATTTTAAACGTTGTATTTCTAGTTAAAAATATTCGTGTATTCGAGGCTTATTTTTTTATTTTACCTTTAAATTTACCAAGTACCAAGTACCAAGTACCAAGTACCAAGTATCGAGTATCGAGTACCAAGTAATAAGTACCAAGTATTAAGTACCAAGTACCGAGTACCGAGTGTTAAGTACCGAGTATCGCGTACCAAGTATCGAGTAACAAGTATTAAGTACCAATTACGCGGTACCAATTACCATAAAACGCCCCTCAATTCTTGCTGACCAGTTTTTGTTTCGCGTCAAACGCCCTTTTATAAGCTTCGCCGTCAGCTCCGCCAAATTCCATGGCGGTTTCATAGATCTTAACCGCGTATTCCTTTTGATCATAAAACTCATAAATCCTTCCCAGCGAAACATAAGTTAAGGCGATCAATTCCTTATCGGTGTCCGCCGTTGCAACACTCAAAACCCGTTCAAAGAAATTCTTTGCCCTGATCAGGCGCTTGTTTACTTCAACCGATTCGGCGATCCCTTCGGCCGAAATGCTGGCGACACGCCCGAGCGAATAATAAATCCGTGCAGCCCCGGTTGGATATTTCTCCAGCAGCGCGGAAAGTGATTTTTCGGCTTCTACAAGTCTCTTGGCGTCGATTTCCTTATCGATCTCCAGAAGTGCCTCGGTCAGGGGGTTGCTCACCAGCGTGGTCTCGACATAGGATTTCGTTCTTCGTTTTTCCCTTTCAGACTCGGCACGACGCCGGGCGTCAGCATTCTGGGCAAGACGGTCACTTTCAGCTCCGGCATCGATCGACAAGATCCAGTCTTCCAAAGAGCTTGCAATATCAAACCCCGAACCGCCCAAATCTTCAAATTTACCGGCAAAGTAAAATGACAGGACAGCGCCGTTTTCATAACTTTCCGCAAGCCGGAGCGCAGTTTCGTCGGCCAAAATCCGCTTGACCCTGTTTAGTTCGGCGACCACCGCCTGTTTTTCACTGTCTGTCTCCATCAATTCGATTTTTCTCCGGGCCTGGGAAGTGGCAAGCTGGTCTCGCCGAAACTTTCTTTCAAGTACATCGGCGGCGGCAACCAGCGACCTGGAAACTGCGAGAAAAACGTCAGGCGATACGGGCACGCCCGCTTTCCTTCTTTGCTCGAGGAGCTTCTTTATACCGTCACTTTGATCGGAGATCGGTTTTGCATATTTCAACACCAACGGATCTAAAACGAACTGCAGGTATGCCCGCCGGACTTCCGAAGAACTCAGGTCGGTATCGGGCGAGACCACTGCATAATAGCCGTCGCGTATGTTGACGAAATTTACGGTATCGATCGGAGCGAGGACGTCGGGAACTATCTTAAAACTTCTTTCGACGTTCCGTGTTTGAAAAGTATCCGTCGATTTCTTCTTCTTAGCGTCAGATTCGACCTTGATGCGTTCGACATACACCAGTTCGGGGGTCGTATGCAGATAGTCAAGGATGTCGCGGACCATCTCCTTCGCAGTCGGACCCAGGTCGTCTCCCATCTGAGCATTTCGCCGGTATATGTCATCTATCTTGGCGGCCGTTCCGGGCGACTTATAAAACTCGGTCAGGAGGGTCGAATAATCGAGCACCTCTAGCAGGTCATCCGGCAGATCTAACGAACGTTCCGGGGGAGTCAGCGGAGGGGCTGCACCGAGACTGTAAGCCAGCGTAATAAAGGGCGCGACTATTTCCGACGGGGATTTGCCCGCATTGCGTTTCTTATACTGCCCGATAAAATTTCGCATCCTCTGCCGAAGGTCGGGACTTATTCCCTTGAATTCGTTGCGAATCTCGGTTCTCATTTCTTCGCCGCGATCGCTGAGAGGGGTCTCAACACCCGCAATTTCAAGTGAAACTAAAACGCTGACAAGCCGTTTGTCGGGCGCGATCGTGACGCCATAGTTAGCCAGATTAAAGTCTGAACCGGCCTTCTGCGCGCCTATGTTCAGCGCGAACGCGGCCATTACTGCAATTAATAAAACTTTCTTCATCTTTTCCGAAACTGAATTTCCTAAATGCAAAGAACACAATATAAGCAATTAACTATATAATCAGGGGATAGAAGATTTGCTTAAACTGTGTCTTTGCTTCAAATATTGATGCCCGACTAATCTAAATAGATGCTTACGGGCTATACAAAAAGCAAAAGGACGAAAGACATACGTAAAAACAACATCTTCCATCCGTTAAGCCTTTCGAATTCCGCAACTAACTAATCGTAGCTCGCAAGAGCCGCGCCTTCTTCATCAAAGGTATCAAAAACTGTAAGCAGCTTCGTGATCGCCAGCAAATCCTGAATTTTTTGCGTGAGATTGAGGAGTTTTAAAGTTCCGCCTTCCTTGTTAACCGCCGTAAAACTCGATACGAGCTCTCCGATTCCGCTTGAATCGATATACTTGACATCTCCGAGATTCATAAGAATGTTCTTTTTGCCTTCTCCCAGTAACCTTCGAATCGTGTTACGAAGTGCGACGCTGCCTTCGCCGATCGTTACTTTCCCGCTCATGTCGAGAATTGTTACATCCCCGGCTTGCCGTTCCGAAATATTAAGATCTGCCATTTTTATCTCCTCGATTTAAGTTTTTGATTAGTTTTAATGCAAATATAGTCGAAATTTATCAAAAAAGTAATTACAAAACAAAGCTAATCAGTGATTTTTTACCATTTTTACCAACATCCCGCCATCCGGATGGTTATGCCATTCGACGACGTCGACAAAGTTTTGCATAAATAAAATGCCGCGGCCGTTTTCCTTTAGTAAGTTCTCTGGATTCGTGGGATCCGGGACATCCTCGACCCTGAATCCGGCTCCACGGTCGCGTATTTTAATCTCAATCCCGTCAGCTAAATTGCGAAGCGAAATATCAACCGTCTTTGCTTCGTCCAATTTGTTGCCGTGTTTAACGGCGTTAGCCACTGCCTCCCTGACAGCCATATCAATCCCGAAGATAGAATCTTCGTCAAATCCTAACTCCTCTGCAAACCCGACCGCTCTGACGACGGCGCCATCTATATCTGCGATCTTACTTGGGATCGAAAATTTCATCTGTTTTTCGGTCACAATGTCGAAAATAATTGAGTACTCTTTTTTGATTTAATTTCTCCTAAGTTTGCGTTTTATTTGGGTTTATGTCAAGAACATAGGTAGCCGGCAGTGGCGGCAACAGGGCATTATGAGAGTTTCACGGGTAAAATCTTTAGCGGGCGAAATCGAATTGCCGGGAGATAAGTCGATTTCACACCGGGCAGCGATAATCGGCGCGATTTCGGACGGTGAAACGGTCATTAAAAATTATTCGACCGGTAGGGATTGCGATGCCACCCTAAACTGTTTGCGTCAACTTGGTATCAACGCGCTCCGGAACGGTAAACTGTTGAACATCAGCGGCGGCCGGCTTACCAAGCCGGAAGGCCCGCTAGATTGCGGAAACAGCGGTACGACGATTCGCCTCTTATCCGGCGTATTGGCCGGTCACGATTTCAGTTGCCGGCTGACCGGTGACGAATCGCTCCTTAACCGACCGATGAACCGCATAATCAAGCCGCTAATCGCGATGGGAGCGAGAATCAAATCGCGTGACGGGCGAGCGCCGCTCGAAATTTCCGGACGCAGCCCCCTCAAATCAGTTTCTTACGAGCTGACGGTTGCGTCCGCCCAACTAAAAAGCGCGATTCTATTAGCATCACTCTATGGCGATGCAACCACGAGGGTTACCGGCCCGCCGTCACGCAGTCGCGTTTCGATATCAAGAAATCACACCGAACTGATGCTCGGGTTTTTTGGGGCGGACATCGTCGAACATTTTCACGAGACCGATGACGGGTTTGTTCAAGAGTTGGCCATCAGTGGTATGAAAGAATTGAAGCCTCAACCGGTTTATGTCCCGGGCGATATCTCATCCGCTTCCTTCTTTATAGCCGCCGCGAGTGTCCTGGAGGGCTCCGATATCGTGATCAGAGATCTCGGACTGAACCCTACCCGAACCGGGATTATTGACTTGATGAAGAATTGCGGCGCAAACATCGAAATCGGGGACCGGAGGAGACTCAATCGCGAAGAATCCGGTAGCGTCAGAATCCGGAGTTCGGCTGATCTTCGGCATCAATCCGGCGGCTTAACGATATCCGGTGATATTTTGTCCAGCTTGATCGACGAGATACCGATACTTGCGGTTTTGGGAACCCAGCTTGCCGGCGGGATTACGATCCGCGACGCAGAAGAGCTCAGAGTAAAGGAATCGGACCGAATTTCCGCAATTGTCAATAATTTAAGGAAGATGAAGGCGGACGTGACTGAATACGATGATGGCTTGCGGGTCGGACGGTCTGATTTGAGTGGAGCGAAGGTTGATTCGTATGGCGATCACCGAATCGCGATGGCATTTGCGATCGCCGGGCTTTTCGCTGACGGGCACACCGAAATAGTCGATTCTGAGTGTGTAGATGTATCGTTTCCCGGTTTTTTTCAAGTGCTTGAAAGTGTTGTAAAGTAGGGTTGAATGGCGAACTTCAGAAAACGGACGATCCTGACCGGATTTATGGGTGTTGGTAAGAGCACAGTTGCGCGACACCTGTCCAATATATTGAAGGAAAGAAAGATGGATCTCGATGATTATATTGTGAAAATCGAGAGGCGAACAATCCCCGAAATTCTGGAAGCCGGCGGACTCGATAAGTTTCGGCGGTTGGAGACAAAATATCTAGGCGAAATTTTAAATTCCGATATCCGGATTATCGCACTTGGCGGCGGGGCGTGGACTCTTGACGAAAACCGGAGGTTGATCAGGGAAAAAGACTGCACGACCATCTGGCTTGAATCCACATTTGAACACTGCTGGAGAAATATCAAATTCTCGAGATTTGAACGACCGCTGGCAAAGGACAAGATCGAGGCCCGGCGTTTGTTTGACGAGCGTCAACAGCTCTACTGTTTGGCTGACTGGCATTTTGTGATAAAGTCAGGAAACAATTCTTATGACGTAGCGAAACAAATCGCAAAAGAGGTTTTCGCAAAATAACGCCAGTAAGGCCCCCCAAAAGAGCCAGCTTACTAGTTTTGACAAAGCGTTAGAAGTAAAGGTAAGTTCGGTTGAATTCTTATCGCGGTTACCACGGCGATCGACATTGGTTGGTGCAAAGTAACGTGCGTCTAAACTTATGCATTAAAGTAATAAGTCATTTTCAGGAGGAACGAATGAAGATTAAATTTTTGGTAATTACATCGATAATATCGATGATTTTATTAGCGGGCTGCGGAGGAAAGAGCGATGCGGATCTGAGCAACGCCGCAGCCGACGCGCTCAAGGGTGATTCTGCGACCTCTGGAGTAACGGTTGAGGTAAAGGATGGTGTGGCGACTATCAAAGGGGAAGTAGCCGACGATGCAGCGAAGGCAAAGGCCGAACAACTGGCCAAAGTTGAAGGTATAACTTCGGTGAACAACGAAGTCAGCGTAACCCCGCCGCCGCCGGCCGCTTCAAAGCCCGATCCCGATCTAAAAACGGAAGTTGAAGAAGGATTAAAGAAAAAGAACATCACCGGTATTTCGGTGGACGTCAAAGACGGTGTCGTTACACTGCGGGGTTCTGTATCAAAGGACAAACTGCCGGAAGTAATGATGGTTGCCAACGAAGCCAAGCCCAAAAGCGTGGATAATCAGCTTCAAGTTAAATAGAATTGAGCTAAGGAGGACATACAAATGTTAACAGCAAAATATCAGTCAATAATTGACATGGCAGAAGGTTTTGGAATTACAGACTTGAGCGTGAATGAAGGAGATTCCGTACTTCACATCGATGGGACGGCTCCGAATGAGGCTGCGAAAAAGCAATTGTGGGAAGAGTATGCGCAAATCGATCCCGATTATCGATCGGGCGATCTGGTCTTGAATATTACAAGTCCGGAAGTTGACAGTACGACAACTTACACGGTTCAATCCGGGGACTCATTGAGTAAAATCGGTTCCAAATACGGTCTCGGGTGGAAGGCAATTTTTGAAGCCAACCGCGATAAGATCAGCGATCCCGATGTGATTCATCCGGGACAGGAACTTACGATACCTAAGAGCGAAAGCGGAACCGCTTAGGTTTGAGCAGCCGCGATCGGTAAAGCGCCCGACTCGTCATTTACGGGTCCGGGTGCTTTGCCTTTTTTACGTGGAGTATTTTGCGGCAGCAAATTTGGTTCCGGCCAAGGCTATATTGCTTTGACCTGTAAAGAAGCATCGGTGTAAGCGCCAGGTTGAAAGTTTCGGAATAAAGGTCCAATATTCAAATCAATGGCTCTCGAAACAGATTTTATCGTCATCGGCAGTGGCATTTCGGGCCTCCGGGCTTCGATCGAACTCGCCAGCGCGGGTGCAAATGTTTCGGTCCTGACCAAGTCTAAAACAAGTGATTCAAATACGGAGTGGGCGCAGGGCGGCGTGGCGGTGGTGCTTTCGGACGATGATAACGCTGAGCTCCATGAAGATGATACGCTCGTTGCCGGTGCCGGGTTATGCGATGAAAAGGCGGTCGAGACGCTGGTCGCCGAAGGAACAAAGTATATCCGGCAATTGATCGAATGGGGAACCGAATTTGACCGTGAACGCGGAAAACTGGTGTTTACCCGTGAGGCAGCCCATTCACGCCGACGGATTTTACACGCCCACGGGGATTCAACCGGAAAAGAGATTGTCCGGGCACTGATTGCCCGGGCCCGGCAGGAAAAGACCATCAACCTGCTTCCATTTGCTAACGTCGAGAGCCTGATGGTGAATGACGGAAGATGCCAGGGCGTAAGGTTTCTGGATCCGATTCTCAAGACTCCGAGGGAGATATTTGCGAAAGCTGTAATACTTTGCACAGGCGGTGCCGGTCAGCTTTATCTCCATTCGACGAATCCCCCGGGGGCTACCGGTGACGGAATTGCGATGGGATATTTCGCCGGGGCGGAAATCGCTGATATGGAGTTCGTGCAGTTTCATCCAACCGCACTGAGCATTGAAAACGCGCCGCGTTTCCTGTTGTCTGAGGCAATGCGAGGTGAGGGAGCGATTCTTCGAAACGTTCAAAGGAAGCGCTTTATGTCCGATTATGACGACCGGCTGGAACTCGCCCCGAGGGATATTGTGTCGCGTTCGATCGTTTCGGAAATGCGAAAAACCGGTTCAAGGCACGTCTTTCTCGATATAACTGATAAAAGTGAGAAGTTTTTAAAGGGACGGTTTCCAAAGATTTATGATACATGTAAATACTACGGTTTGAATATCGCAAAGGACCTGCTGCCCGTTTCGCCCGCGTCACACTACTGCATGGGCGGTATCAGGACGGATTTATGGGGGCGATCGACGCTGCCCGGGCTTTACGCGGCCGGAGAAGTTACCTGCACCGGCGTACACGGCGCCAACCGCCTGGCGTCGAATTCGCTGCTCGAAGGGCTGGTATTTGGTGCCCGGGCGGGTAAATCGGCGCTTGATGACAATCGTGATTACGCCGTTGCGGCTTCGCCGGCCTCGTCCGGGGCCGGAAGTAAATCAATCAGTGCCTCACAATCCGGACAGATAGCGACGGCAGTTCGAAAACGGGTCAAACGCGTGATGTGGGAAAGGGTAGGAATCGTGCGGAATCGCGAGTCGCTGGAACGAGCTTCAAACGAGTTTGATCAAATCGCGAATGCCAAACTTTCAATCGCCTCGAGAAATTTTGTAACGCTCGCGGGATTGGTTGCCAAGGCGGCGCTCTGGCGAGAAGAATCGAGGGGCGGCCATTACCGTTCGGACTTTGACGAGACGCGGGAAGCATTCCGCGTTCATTCGCTTCAGAAGCTCGGAAATGCGATTAAAGGGAGCGAGAAAATTAATTTTAATGCAAAAGCTAAATCTTAAGAAATTCTTTCTGTACCTGCTGATCGCCTCAGTTTCGCTGAGCGCGATACTCGGGATAGCCGTGATTCTGATCGGTAATTTCGGCGAGTTTGAATCAAGAGTTTTATTGAGTACGTTGACGGTAATTTGCACCAGCGTTTTGGGTCTTGCCTGCGGAGCGAGCCTCGAAGCAAAACGCGGAAGAATTTTTCCGCTTGCGGGTATAGGCCTTGCCGTATTATCGGCATTTTTATGGTTGATTGTGATCTGGTATACCGAATCCATAAGTCCAACACTTGGCAAGTCACTGATCAGCACCACCCTGTTATCGGTATCCTTTTCGCATCTTTCTTTGATTTCCCTCGCCAGGCTCGACCCGCGCTTTAGGTGGGCATTGATATCAGTGTTTGTTTCGGTTTTAAGTTTATCCGCGTTAATATTGGTTTTGATCTGGTGGGAAGGAGTTTATGAATCAGACGTGTTGATGAGAATTCTGGGCGTCCTGGCAATTATCGTTGCGGCTTTGACGATCGTAATTCCAGTATTCCATAAGCTCAGCGACAACATCGATGAAAGATCCGGAATCGATGCAGAAATTGATAAGTTGAAGCGTAAAATTTCCGAACTCGAAAAACGGAAGAGTGAAATTCCGGCTGATGAATCGGCTTAGACGATCAGGGCAACGGAATAAACCTGAAATATGGAGATAACGTCAATACTGTTTTTTGGTTTCCTGCTCGGCTTAAAACACGCCGTAGAGGCCGATCATCTGGCCGCGATCTCGACGATTGTGGCCGAGCGGAAAAACGCATTGAGTTCGACCCTGGTCGGTGGATTGTGGGGGGTTGGTCATACCGTTTCGCTTTTGGTGGTCGGCGGATTAGTGGTTTTCCTCAAAATTAAAATCTCCGAGCGGGTTGAATCAAATCTGGAAATGGGTGTTGGTCTGATGCTCGTAATTCTCGGCGTGAACGCGATCGTGAAGCTCCGGAAAGCGGATAAAATTCACATTCACTCGCACCGGCATGACGGACATATACACACCCACATTCATGCCCACGCGAAAAAGGCGTCAATTGCGACCCATCATTTTATCCGGACCAGCCCGCGATCGATAGCGGTTGGAATGGTTCACGGGCTCGCCGGAAGCGCGGCATTGATGCTGCTAATCGTGCCGACGATCACGTCGCCCATGGCCGGAATGTTTTACATACTTATTTTTGGGATCGGTTCGATCGGGGGGATGATGATAATGAGTTTTTTAATGGGCCTTCCGGTTCATATTACGGCCGGGAAATATCGGTTTCTTAATAAATCGATACTCGGCGGTGCGGGGATGTTCAGCTTCGCTTTAGGCGGTTTTGTCATTTATGAGAAGCTGATTGCCTGATCGTTGAAGGCTATTTGGAAGTTTATAAAAGGTATAAGGTTAAGCAAAAAGCCGCAATATCGATCGATATTGCGGCTTTCTTACTGCGTCATCGGGCCAATTACACTCCCGGCATCGCTTTTTTAAGCGGTTTCAGCAATATCGCCAAGACTATCGCCATTACAAAAGCGAATAACCCGAGTACCAGGAAGAAACTTGACTGCTTCCAGATGCTCCAGTAGATCCCGATCATCGTCAGTTTGTTACCGATCGCCGTTGCGACAAACCATCCCCCCATCAAAAGCCCCCGCATCCGAACCGGGGCGACTTTCGAAACAAGCGACAGCCCCATCGGCGAGAGCATCAGTTCGCCGAGCGTCACAATCGCATAGGCGAATATCAGCCAAAAGGGCGATACCTGAAATTGGTAAGATTTGGTCAGGAAGGCCGATTTATGAGTTTCGACTTCCTCGGCCGAAACTACCTTGGAAAGCGCTTCGGTAAACTTCTGTTCACCGGTTCCGGTCTCGTCTTTTGCAAACTTCACTTCGAGAATCGCGTTTTTTCCGTCCGGGTTCTTGGCTTCCTTCACCTTGTTAAGAGTGTCTTCCGGAACCCCTTCGTCCTTCAAATATCCCAAAACCCGTTCATTTACGCGAAATGAACCGTTTCCGAACATCGTGCTGTCAACCTGTTGGCTCTCGCCGCGCGTCGCCGCGTAAGCAAGGAAAAAGAATGATATTGCCACGAGCAGCATTCCGAAACCCATTTTTGCAGGCGTCGAAGGTTCTTTACCGCGATCATCCAGAAACTTCCAGAACCAAATCAATGGGAACGTCAGTGTGACGACCCAAAACGGATTAATCGCATTTGAAATGATTCCCGAGACATTCCAATCAGTGTTGTCATTCGCCCAGTAGGTCAGAGTCGATCCATTTTGATGAAATACCATCCAAAAAACTATGACGATCAAAAATATCACGATCAGCGCACCCACACGCTTGAAATCCGGTACCGAGTCGATCAAATTTGATTTTGGAGTTCCGTCATCGGCCGCAGGGAGGCCTGCTTCGTCACCCTCATCCTGGCTGCTGACTCCGTGAGGGGGAGCGTCAACTGCGGTAGCCGCGGCGTCCGCCAGCTGCGTGCCGTTTTGTCTCAATGCCAGTGCATCCGGATCTTCGACCTCATTCTTAAACCACCACAGGATCGCGACCGAAACGACCATTCCGAATGCGGCAACGGCAAACGCTGCGTGAAAGCCGAATTTCGCCTTCACGATCTCCATCACAACCGGCGCCATAAACGCGCCGATGTTGATGCCCATGTAAAAAATGTTATATGCCCTGTCCTTAAGGTGGCTGCCTTCCGGGTACAGGTTTCCGACCATTGTCGAAACGTTTGGCTTGAAAAACCCGTTTCCGATCACGAGACAAGTCAATGCCAAATAGACGGCCCACATCGCGGGAATCGAAAGCAAACCGTGGCCAGCCATGAAAAAGAATCCCCCGATCATGACCGCTTTACGGTAGCCGAGGACCTTATCGGCCAGCCAGCCGCCGATGAGCGGACTCGCATATACAAACATCAGGTAGTTTGCATAAAGCGTTGTCGCCTGGGCCGGAGTCCATCCAAATCCCTCTACCGGATCCTGGAGATACAGGGTAAACAGCGCGAGCATCGAATAAAAACTAAATCGCTCCCACATTTCAGTCCCGAAAAGTGCATACAATCCCAACGGATGTTTCCGTAAATCGCCGGACGCCGTCATTTCATTTGCTGACATAATTTTTTCCTTTGCGTTTTTTGAAAATGGAAGAGATTAGGGCAAAATATATCAGATAAGAATGATAATATAAAGCGTTTTCGCTTTTAGAGAATTACTTCCGGAGCAAGCCTAAATTAAGCCGGCTATTCTCACATTGAAAAAAGACAAAACCGGTCGTCGAATTCAATTCGTTTATTGAGCGCAAGTCGACAAACGGGAAAAATATGAAGCTATTCAGAGAACTTGGTGAAAAAGTAGAAGACCTGTGGGTTGAAAAGAATTATGACGAAGAGCTGTTTCCGGAAGTAGCGGCAAAGGCGCTGACGGAAGCGAACCTGCCCGAAAAGGTCACCGCCTGGGAGGTTATGGATTGGACACTCGGCCAGACGTTTCTACCCGATCAGCGCGATCTGCCCGGGCGTTTTGGTGATCCGCCGATAACCCTCTATAACTCGCCAAGATTTCACGTCGACACCTACTTTTGGCTTGAGGGAACCACCTCGATTCATCAACACGCGTTTTGCGGCGCGTTTCAGGTCCTCCACGGCTCGAGTATTCATAGTTGGTACGATTTCGAGCTCAAGGAAAAGATCAATTCCTTTACCGAAGTCGGCGATATCAATCTCAAGCAATGTGAGCTTCTGAGCGTCGGCGACGTGCAGGAAATATGGGCCGGACGCCGTTATATCCATTCGCTCTTCCATCTTGATCAGCCGTCAGTGACGATCGTCGTCCGGACCCACAAGAGTCCGCTCTTTCTTCCGCAATTCGACTATCGGAAGCCTCATCTGGCGATCGATCCGTTTTTTGATGATCCGAACATGACCAAGAAAATGCAGTGCATTTCCGCCCTGATCAGATCAAAACACCCGGAAGTTGATAAATATATCGTCCAAATGCTTGAAAAGGCGGATTTTCAAACCACCTTTTCGCTTCTTTCGAACCTTCGCGGCCAGGTAAGTCACAACCATATTGATCAGATGTTTAATTTGGACGGCCCGAAAGACCGGTTCTCGAAGTTTATGGATATCGCCAGGAAACGACACGGCGCTCTAAGCGATGTCTTTGCAAAGATTTATGATCGACAGGATAAGAGCAACGAGATTTTGAACAGGCGGCATTATATCACCGATAACGATCAGCGGTTTTTTCTCGCGCTGCTGTTAAATATCGACGACAGGGAAAATATTTTCGCGTTGATTAAGGAGCGTTTTGCCGACGACGAACCGATGGATAAAGTGCTTGATTGGGTGTTTGATCTCTCTCAAACAAAAGTTCTCGGTTCCAATGTTCCGAATGCCCTCGGTATCGAGGATTTCAACGATTTTGATCTTTTTATTCTCGAACATCTGATGAACGGCAAAACTACGGATGAAATTTCCAACGCGCTTAAGACTGAATATCCGGGAAACGGGACTGCCGATTTACAGAAAACACTGCCCGAACGAATTGAGAAGCTGCGTCAATCGGTCTTGATTCAGCCGTTGCTGAGTTAGGTGGTGGTTGTATCTCGGAAAATCTTTGTGACGGCCCGGATGGGCGAAGCCCCCGAAGTAGGGTCTTGGCTTGTTGCGGCCCGCAGCCAAGTCCGAGGGCTATAGGCTGGCCACCCCGTACCGGGGCTCAAACTCACCATCTCAGCCGACTTTCAGTGAACTCGCCAAACTCGTTTTCAAACTATCTCAAGGATTTGATCGATTGATTTTCGCGTCAGATCCGGAACCTTCGCATTCTCAGCCGGATAACCAACCGGAATCAGGACAAACGGCACCTCGTTTTGGGGTCGCCCGAGTATTTCGCGTAGAAATTTCATCGGACTCGGGGTGTGGGTGAGGGTCGCCAGCCCGGCGTTGTGCAGCGCGGCGAGGAGAATCCCGACGGCGATGCCGACCGATTCCTGTGAATAATAAGTCGGTTCGGTTTCGCCGTCTTCTTCGATTGAGATGATCCTGAAAACCACGATCAAATAAGGGGCTATTTCAAGGAAGGGCTTATTTTCGTCCGTACCGAGCGGGGCAAGCCGCCGGAGCCATTTGTCGGACATGCGGCCGTGGTAGCTTTCAAATTCTTCTTTTTCAGCCGCCTCACGGATCTTTGTTTTGATTTCATCATCCTTAACGACGACGAAGCGCCAGGGCTGCATGTGGGCGCCTGACGGTGCCGTTCCCGCGGTCAGAATCGCCTTTTTAATTATATCCAACGGGACATCCCGATCGGTATAGTCCCTGACGGTGCGGCGCAGTCTTAAATTTTCATAGAATTCTTCGGCGCGCCGGATCTGTTCGCCCTCGTTTTCAAAGTAGCGGAATTTAAGCGGTAGCAGTTTAGGGGCCGGAAAATCTCGTTTCATAACATTAACTGAATTCGGCGATCACGGGTGCATGATCGCTTGGCCGCTCCCATCCGCGCGGCTCCCTGTCAATCCAACACTTATTGCATTTTTCGGCCAGGGATTCCGATGACCAAATATGATCGATCCGAAGTCCCTGATCCTTTGGAAAGGCGTTTGTCCTAAAATCCCACCAGGAGTATTCCTGCAGTGCAGGATTGATCATCCGAAATAAATCGGTAAATCCCCACTGTTTAACCTGGTACATTGCCGCCCGCTCGGGTTTTGAAAAGTGGAGCTTGCCCTCCCATCGCTCTACGCTCCAGACATCGATTTCATCGGGCGCGACATTGAAATCCCCGCAAAGCAATACATCCGCGCTGATCTCACATTTCTCGTCAAAATACCGCCTTAGCCGCTGCAACCAATCAAGCTTAAAATCGAATTTATCACTCCAGAGTTTAGTCCCGTTTGGGATGTATGTATTGACGATGTGAATGCCATCGATGTCTGCGGCGATAAAGCGCTTTGGCGCATTATCTTCATCACCGGGTATGTTTTTTTGAACGTTTTCAATGCTGTGTTTCGATAATATCGCGACTCCGTTATAAGACTTTTCCCCGATCATAACGGCGCTGTAGCCGGCGTCAACTATCTCTCCCATAGGAAAATTTTCATCGACACACTTGGTTTCCTGGAGGCACAAAACATCGGTTTTCGTTGCCTTGAGCCACTTGAGAACATGCTCAAGCCTTACATTTATGGAATTTACGTTCCAGGTCGCAATCTTCATAGTAAAGTCTCCGGCGCAAGGCGGCATAAATCGCCGGCCATTTCGAGAAAAGTTTCGGTGCCGGCGATAAGATCGGGGCTGCAACTCTTTCGGCCGCTTACCTATGAGAGCCCGACGATATTCCCGTCGCCGTCAATATCGATCTTCTCGGCGCCCGGCATCGCGGGCAAAGCGGGCATCGTACTCATTTCTCCGCAGATAGGATAAATAAAACCGGCGCCAACGCTCGCCCGAACTTCTCTGACCGGAAACACGAAACCGCTCGGTGCGCCTTTCAGGGCCGGGTCATGGCTGATACTCAAATGCGTTTTGGCCATACAGATCGGCAGGTTTCCAAAACCGTTCTTTTCATAGCCGCGAATTTGCCGGCTTGCGGTCGATGTATACTCTACTCGTTTGGCCCCGTAAATATTTGTTGCAATGGATTCAATTTTATCCGTGATCGGCTGTTCCAATTCATACAGAAACGCGAAGTCACTGGGTTCCTCTGCAGCCGCAACAACCATTTCAGCGAGTTCGACCGCTCCTTCACCGCCCTTTTGCCAGTGGTAAGAAACCGCCGCGCCGATTGCCCCTGATTCCACCGCGATACGCTTGATTGCTTCAATCTCTTCGTCATGGTCCGAATCGAACGCATTGATCGCGACAACCGGAGTGACCCCGTGAACCTTGATGTTTTCGATCTGTTTTCGAAGGTTGGAAGCGCCGGCATTAACGTCTTCAACGTTCTTTTCAAGCATTTCTTTCGGCAGGGGTTTTCCGGCAACAACTCTGTATTTCCCGCTGTGCGTCTTCAGCGCCCGCACGGTTGCTACCAAAACACAGGCATCCGGTTTCAAGCCGCTGTAACGGCACTTGATGTTAAAAAATTTCTCGGCGCCGATATCCGCACCAAAGCCCGATTCGGTAAGCACATAATCGCCGCATTTCGTCGCGATCAAATCCGCAAGAACACTGCTGTTTCCGTGGGCGATATTGGCAAACGGGCCGGCATGAATCAAGGCTGGGGTATTTTCCAGCGTCTGCAGCAACGTCGGGCGAATCGCGTCTTTCATCAGAACCGTCATTGCGCCTGCCGCCCCGATGTCTTCAGCCGTCACCGGGGTTCGGTCATTCGTTGATCCGATGACAATCCTTCCCAAACGCCGGCGCATGTCCTGGAGCGAAGTGGTCAGCGCAAGGATCGCCATCACTTCGGATGCAACCGCAATATCGAATCCCGTCTCTCTCGGGACGCCGCCGTCCAGTTTACCCCCCAGTCCGATAACGATATGGCGCAGCGCCCGGTCGTTGACATCCATTACGCGTTTCCAGGTGATGCTGTAAGGGTCTATATTGAGCGGGTTTCCGCGCATCAGTTTGTTATCTATCATCGCCGCGAGAAGGTTGTTGGCCGCTGTGACCGCGTGAATATCACCCGTCAGATGCAGGTTAAATGTTTCCATCGGAATGACCTGCGCATACCCGCCTCCGGCCGCGCCTCCCTTTATTCCAAAGGTCGGTCCTTGAGAAGGCTGCCTCATGGTGATCACCGAACGCTTGCCGATGTGCTTCATCGCCTGTCCGAGCCCGACCAGCGTGGTCGATTTACCCTCGCCAAGGGGAGTCGGTGTTACCGCCGTCACGTCGATGTACTTGGCATTGGGCCTTCCTTCAAGCTTTTTCAAGACATTCAGCCGGACTTTCGCAACGTGAGGACTGCCGTATAAATCGAGATCGTCAGAAGTAAGGCCCATTTGTTCGGCAATTTCAGAAATATGTTTTGGTTTTGCCTGTTGGGCAATTTGAAGATCAGATAGCATAATTTGTTTTGTTAAAAGTTCGTTTAATTAGCAGAAAATCCCTAGCCCGGGTTGAATAGCACTGTCGGACTCGGAACCGGTTAAGTTTACTTTTTCGTACCCGCCGCCTTCGAATTCCGTTCCCAAAAAACGCCATCAGAAAATCCCTGAATCGATTTGTCTTCGGTTGCCAACGAGAGCCGCTTCTGAGCCAGCAGGCAGAAATTTTCATCGTCATCGATACAGACGAAGTTTCGCATCAGTTTACGGGCGGCGACCCCGGTAGTTCCGCTCCCCGCGAACGGATCTAAAACCAGCGCGCCCTTGGTGGTGCTTGCCAATATGATCTTGGCAAGCAATTTCTCCGGTTTCTGCGTCGGATGAACCGTATTTTCGGGCATCGACCAGAATGGCACTGTAAGATCGTTCCAGAGGTTTGACGCTGAAGTGAGCCGGAATTTTTGACCGTTCTTTTCCTCCCAATCCTTTGGTTTCCCGTCTTTTCTATAGGGAGCGATCACTTTTCGTTTGAGTTTTACCGCCTCCGCATCGAAAAAATAATCGTCAGAAACGGTGAAAAACCAGATGTCTTCGGATGAGTTTTTCCAATTCGATTTTGCGCCGCGTCCTTTTTCGCGTTCCCATGTAATCCGATTGCGAATTTTAAAGTATTTCATTCCAATTCGTTGGATAGCCGAGGCTGAACGCCAATCCCCGCAAATATATACCGATGCCGAGTCTTTGAGCAGTCTGACGCATTTACTCAGCCAGGAATCAAGCCAATTCTCGTATTCGCGGAGCGTTGTTTGCTTGAAAGATCTGGTTCCGAAATTCTTGGTCAGATTATAGGGCGGATCCGAGAACAACAGATCGAACTTCTTTGACGGCAGAAAATCAAGAACGTCGAACGTATTGCCGCAAATGATCTTATCCCTTATGTCGGAGAGTTTGGCGGCGGTTTCCAACCGGACGAGTTTTTCCCGATACAGCTGAATTTCGTTTTTGCTTAAGTCGATTGTACGATTCCTGGGTGCCTTGGACATTTTAGGGCTTGATTCGGTCATCCGCAATAAAGTCTAATCTTCTAACAACATTTTTGCCAAAAGCGTTGCGCGTTTTGGGATATCCTCGACCAAAACATATTCGTCGAGTGTATGAGCGCCGTCACCCGTAATCCCCAGGCCGTCAAGGAGGGGGATCCCCATCGCCCCGACAAAATTTCCATCGGACGCGCCGCCTACTTGTTCCTCGCCCAGTTCATAATCAAAGGATTCGGCAATCGACCGGGCAGATTCGAACAGTTTGACGACTGCCGGGGTTCTTTCCATCGGCGGCCGGTTTATGCCGCCAGAGAGTACAAGCGAAATTCTTTTATCAAATGGTTTCATTGAATTGAGCTCTTTTTCGATCCGCCCCGCCTCTCGAAGCGTCTCGAACCGGACATCGATCGAACACTCGGCCTCGGCGGGAACGACATTCGTCGCCGTTCCGCCCTTGATAAGTCCCACGGTAACGGTCGTCCCAATATCGAAATCAGTAAGTGCGTGAAGCTTTTCGATTTGCTTCGAAATCTCGAGTATTGCCGAGGCGCCTCTTTTTGGTTCCAACCCGGCATGTGACGGAATCCCGAGGGTCTTTAAGGTATATCCTCCGGTCCCCTTTCGGCCGGTCTTTACTTTGCCGGCCGCTGAAGGTTCAAACACCAGACAAAATTCACATTCACCCGCCATCCTTTCGACATGCTTCCGCCCCGTTTCGCTGCCTACTTCTTCATCGCACGCCAGTAGAATATTTATCGGTCGTTTCGGTTTGAGTTCAAAGGTTTCGAAAGCCCTTAGAACCTCAAGCAACAATGCAATGTTGGCCTTCATGTCAAAAGTCCCGCAACCGTAAAGCCGCCCGTTTTCGACGCGTGTCGGATTTTGCGACTTGCTGCCGACCGGATGAACGGTGTCGGTGTGTCCGAGTATCAAGATCGGCTTTTTTTCGCTCATACCCTCAAACAGCTTGATGATCAGATGTTCGCCGATTTCGGGTTCAGTGATCCGTTCGGCTGAAACGTTGCGGATACATTCCTTCGCCCGGCTTTCGATCCAACTAACCACCGACCGGCTTCCGTCGACATCAAAAGAAGGTGACTCAATCTCGACGATTTCAAAAACCGACGCGATAATATTGTCGGATTCGCGATTGAAGTGTTCCAGTAAATCTTTTGAATTCATATTCCGGAAGGTCTTACTGAGCAATTCTATACCTTTATAAGATAAGGGATCGATCCTACTGATTCCAACGGGCCGATAATATTCGTCGGCGCCCTATGCCGATCAGTCGCCGCTGCGGTGCGTCTATTCCGTTCTGACGCTATTTCCGAGAACCCGGTTGAGCGTTTCGCCGAGGCGGTAACCGGCGAGGGCAATTTGAGCTTCCGCGATCCGATAAGTGTTTTTCTGATAGCGTTTTGCCGGCATCTGACCGCGTATCAACGTGGGTGTATAGACCTTGGTTGAAAGCATTTCAAACCCCTCTTGATTCCATTTTTTGTAGTCGCCCAGGAACAGGCTTTCCTGAAGCCTGGGGAAGCGGTATTTTCTCATGAATTTACGCGCAATCGGGGCCAAATAATCGATGTCGCACGCGTCATCTTTGCGGGGTTTTTGCCGGCCGATTATCGAATCCCAATAACCATGTAAATTGAGCCGTCCGCGGCCTTCCGCATCGCCGGGCCGGAGTGTGACAAGATTCCCGCCCTGATCGCCTTTCGGTTCGGTATCGGTGACCCGCGAAGCGTTGTGAAGCGGATTGTGGATATCACCTCCGACGTGCAAAAACCACGCTAACGCGATCGATTTTTCGGAATCGGGCGAACCCGGATTGCTCAGAATTTTTTCAAACTCATACAGCTTTGGTATCGCGATCCCGCCGTCGCCGTCAAACTTTTCAAGAACAACCGCCTTTTCCCCTTCCTGTCGCCAGAAAATATCGGAATAATGCCAGTTGCTGTTATTGTAAATTTTATGTCGGGTTTCAAATTTGCGGTCCCGTATGACATCAGGCCAGATGCTTGCAAACATAAACAACTCACGTCGTTTGACCGCTTCAGAACGCGAATTAAATGCATCATATGGAACATTTAGATCGGAATTCTCGGGCGCGCTCATTAAAATATCAAACGCCTTTTCCCGGGCTGCCGGTGTCATCTGTTCCCAGGCAATATAAGCGGTGAGTTTGTGTCCCACTTCATCCCAGCTAAATACCTGTCCGGCACAGATTAAAATCGCTGCCGTAACCAGCAAGCCGCTTGAAAATTGTTTTATCATCACGCGAATGTCCTCGAAAAAGTGTGTTTTTTTATGATTCTATAGGAGCGGGGCCGAAAACTAAAATATTACCGTCGCTTCTGTTCAATCTTTACATAACTTTACGTCAAAACGGACAACGATTGACGGATAGATTCATCTTAATTACTGCAAAACCGCATCAACAACGCGTTCTATTGATGGAGCGCATCGAATTTTGATGCAAGGAGGTAAATTAATATGGAAGCTGTTTTAGATCAAGGGCGTATAGCAGAAGCAATCATAAATAGGACAGATGGGGCTTTTGGTCAAAAGATCGGTTTCGTAACAAAGATTTTCGGTTGCTGGCACAAGAACTTGAGCCGGCCGTTTACCAATCGGCGTGCCTCGTATCGCGCGTGCTTGCACTGCGGAGCCCGGAAAAAATTTGACACGACTACCTTGAAGACGTTTGGGCCATTCTATTATCCACCGGCAGTTACGTTTGTTTCTGAATAAACGAGCCGAATCCGTCCCCCGATAACCCTGCGAGCAGGGACCTGCCAAAAGACCGTTGAGCAAAATTTTTCTCAACGGTCTTTTATTATGGAATTGAAATATACCCGCCAGCGATCACGGAAAAGGATATCAACCAATTCAACTCACTGGATTTAGTCAATCACCCGCGGCCTTAATTGGTAATAATTTAGGCACTCCCGAGCCCGAGGTTTACGTTTATTATAAAAAAGCCCTCTTTCAACCTAAAGAAGGCTCTCCATTTTCCACGCAAACATTGAAGGGATCTAACTCAAAAATCCTTTATATCGTGAAGGATCTATTGAATAGCGTGGAAAAATTTCATCTAAGTTTGGAGTTCCGATATGCTTCTGTGCGATTTCAGCCAG
>JBFGKW010000055.1:0-20000 GCA_041576495.1 Aridibacter sp.
CTCTTTTTTGGGATGTCCAAATCCGGGCCGCCTTTATAAAATCACGGTTAATGACAAATTCTCAAATACTTGAGATACTAGTTTACAAGATCATTACCCCGAGGAACCTGATGGAACAATACGCATGGATTTTATGGACGATTTTAGGAGTATTCTTCATTATCGCCGAAGTTTTTACGCTTGGATTTGTGCTGTTCTGGTTTGGAATCGGTGCTGTGATCGCAGCACTGGCCGCATATCTCGGTGTCGGCATGTTTGGGCAGTTTCTGATTTTCGCCCTGGTCTCTACGATTTTGACAATTATGTCACGCACGATCTTTGATCAGTATTATCCGCACAGCGACGGCGAAAGATTAAAAACCGGAATCGAAACCCTTCCCGGACAGATCGTCACCGTTAAGCGCGGCAGCAAGGGCCCAATGAACGCCGCTACTGTCAAGGCCTTCGGTACAAGTTGGAAGGCATTTCCCGTCGATGAGGATCTGCTGCTCGAAGAAGGCGAGAAGGTCGAAATCGTCCGGGTTGAAGGTTCTTCAATTTTTGTCCGAAAGGCGAATAGAGAACTTCGCGGTTGGAAAGA
Source organism: Aridibacter sp. (assembly GCA_041576495.1). Lineage (GTDB taxonomy): Bacteria > Acidobacteriota > Blastocatellia > Pyrinomonadales > Pyrinomonadaceae > Aridibacter. The sequence continues at coordinate 581 of JBFGKW010000055.1, forward strand.
CAGCGACTAACCCGGTAAACATCGCTCTAGAAGGGGTTGAGGCCGAATCCCTTTCTCGCACAAGGGGCAAACACAAATATAAGCCGTTTCAATCATTTTCAGCCATCTCTTGTTCTGCGGTATCGTGAATATTCTCCGCATTCAGCATTTCAAGGTGGATTTCTTCGTCGGTCGGCTCGGGAAGGCTGCTGCCGGTGAGCCTGGCCAAAATGACGGTGATATTGTCTTCGCCGCCGTTATCATTGGCCGCTTTTATAAGTTCCGGGCAAGCCATTTTGAGATCGTCCATCTTTTCCATGACGATCCTCTGCATATCGGTTCCTTCAACCTTATTTGACAATCCATCGCTGCAGATAAGCAGGATATCGTCCCGCTGCGGCATCAGGCGGGCGGCAACCGGATAGATTTCATTTTGGGCTCCCAAAGCCTGTAAAATAACGTTTTTGAGCGGGTGCGTCTCGGCATCTTCCGACGAAATCTGACCCGAATCAATCAACTGTTGGACAAGTGACTGATCCTTCGTGACCTGATAAATACTGCCCCCGCGGATCAGGTAAACCCGGCTGTCACCGACCTGAAGCAAATCGACTTCGTCCCGGGTTATCGCTACCCCGGTAAATGTCGCACCCATTCCCTGAAACTGGGGTTCGCGGCCCCGTTGGTGAATCAAGTGATTCGCATAAACCGTTGCATCATATAACCTGCCGACTAAATTGTCGCCAAATGAATCGGGCGAGATCGTCTTATCCGGGTCCTCTTCGAGGATCGCCTTGCTGATCGTTTCGACCGCCATCTTGCTCGCAACCTCGCCTGCCAGTGCCCCGCCCATACCGTCAGAGACCGCCAACACAATGCCTTTCTCGTCGATCTCAAACTTCCGTGATTCGATAATTAAACTTTCGGGCGCCTGTGAGCTGGTGCACGTTTCGGGTTTAGATAAATCGAGCAGCAGAAAGTTGTCCTCGTTACCTTTACGGATTCGACCTACATGAGAAGTAGCATGTGTTTCAACAATTAACATATTAAATGCGTAATAGTGACCAGTAAATTTCCCGAATCGTCCATTCGGCAGTTGGCTGAGCACTAAATACTAACTCAAAGCCTCGTCCAGATCTGAAATTATATCTTCTTTGTCTTCGATTCCAACGGAAATTCTGACCAGTCCATCGGTAATTCCCAATTCTTCACGCTTTTCGGCCGGAACCGACGCATGTGTCATTGACGCAGGGTGGGATATTAAACTCTCGACGCCGCCCAAACTTTCCGCTAGAGTACATATTTTGACGTTTTCAAGAACTTTTTTTGCGTTTTCGAGTGAACCCGTTTCAAACGACACCATTCCGCCAAAACCGTCCTGCTGCCGTTTTGCGATTTCATGCTGGGGATGAGATGCCAAACCCGGATAATAAACTTTTTGAACCTTCGGGTGTTCGGCGAGAAAACTGGCCACCGCACGGCCGTTTTCATCGTGTTTTTCCATCCTGACGGCGAGCGTCTTTGTGCCCCGAAGCACAAGAAAGGAATCAAACGGTGAAAGGATGGCACCGATACTGTTCTGGACGAACCCTATCCATTCGGCATCCTGTTCATTGTTTAGGGCGACAAAGCCGCCGACGCTGTCTGAATGACCATTGAGGTATTTTGTCGTCGAATGGACCACGATATCTACGCCGTGTTCGATCGGCCGTTGGAGATAGGGTGACATAAAGGTGTTGTCACAAACGACCTTTGCACCTTGGGCATGAGCGATTTCCGAGACGGCGCGCAAATCCGTCACGCTCATCACGGGATTGGTCGGGGTTTCAACAAAAACCATTTTGGTGTTTTGCTTGAATCCCGATTCAACCTGGTGGATATCGGTTGTGTCAACCAAGTCGAATTGTATTCCGTAGTTTGAGAGAATTTTGTCAAAAAGCCTGAATGTACCGCCGTAGGTGTTATCGCCCAGTATCACGTGATCACCCGCTTTGACGAGTTTTAGACAGGCATCGGTGGCGGACATTCCGGACGCGAATGCGAACCCAAAATTAGCGCCCTCAAGCGCTGCGATATTTTTTTCCAGCGCCGACCTGGTTGGATTTTGAGTGCGGGCATACTCGAACCCTTTATGTTTGCCCAACGATTCCTGAGCGTATGTCGAAGTCTGATAAATCGGAACGCTGACGGCGCCCGTAGCAACATCCGGCTCGTTGCCGGCGTGAATTGCAGTAGTTGAAAAACCCATAAATCAGCTGAAAGAATTTAAAATAAAAAAGGCTTTTAAGATTATAGACTCCGGTGGGGCAAAAAACTACTTAAAGCCTTATTTTTTGGATTTATGGTAACGTGGGAGATTGGAAATTGCAAACTGAAGGCAGGTCACGAGTCGAACCCGTAAACGCTATTGATTATTGAAGTAACTAACTCTTTTATTTTCGAAATCTGCAATCTTTTTCTCGTGTAATAACGTTAAATCGATATCATCAAATCCGTTTAACAAGCACTTTTTTCGAAAATCATCGATATCAAATTGTAAGGCGTAATCTCCGCGGTTAGTAACGGTCTGTTCAAACAAATCGACCGTTAAATAATAACCATCATTGTTTTCAATGTTAGTGACGATTTTGGAGATCTCGGTTTGATCAACAACTACCGGCAAAAGTCCAATTTTAAAACAGTTGTTGTAAAAGATATCGGCAAACGCGGGGGCGATGATTACTCTGAACCCGTATTCGAGAAGTGCCCAAGGCGCATGTTCCCGGGAAGAACCACATCCGAAGTTGGAACCGGTGACTAGTATTGTCGAATCCGCGTACTTTGGATCGTTTAATACGAATTCTTGATTAATTGTGCCATCGCTCGCATACCGCCAGTCATAGAAAAGCGCTTTCGCGTAGCCCGTCCGTCCCGTTTCGAGGAGAAATTTCTTTGGAACAATCTGATCCGTATCGATGTTTTCCTCAAAAAGCGGCGCGCACTTTCCCGTATGTCGGTAAAATTTATTCATTTGATTGAACCGGAAGGCATACCGCCTATTTCGCTAATTATATTTCCATTCTCGGATATCCACGAAGTGCCCGACAATTGCCGCCGCCGCAGTCATCGACGGCGACGCGAGGTGCGTCCTACCGCCTTTTCCCTGTCGACCCTCGAAGTTTCGGTTTGACGTTGAAGCACACCGCTCGCCTTCATTTAGAGTGTCCTCGTTCATTCCGAGGCACATCGAACAACCCGCGTCGCGCCATTCAAAACCGGCATCGACAAATATCTTCGCGATACCTTCACATTCCGCCTGTTTCTTTACTTGCATCGAACCCGGGACGACCATTGCCCGTACGCGGTCAGATACCCGGTAACCCTTAACGACATTCGCAGCTTCACGGAGATCTTCGATCCGGGCATTCGTACAACTGCCGATAAATGCTCGGTCGATCAAGATTTCGGTAATTTTCTGAGACGGTTCAAGCGCCATGTAACTCAATGCTTTCAGATATGATTTCCGCTCTGATTCACCCGCACCTTCAGATAATTCTGGAATACATTCTCCGATCTTGGCAGCCATGCCGGGTGATGTGCCCCACGTTACAATCGGCTCAATACTTTTAGCGTCAAATTCAATTTCCCGTTCAAAAACCGCATCTTCCTCGCTTCCCAACGAGCGCCAATGATCAACCGCCCGTTCCCACACCTCCCCGGTTGGCGAATAAGGTTTTCCTTTCAAGTATTTGTAGGTTTTCGAATCGGGGGCGATTAAACCAGCCTTTGCCCCCGCTTCGATCGACATATTGCAAACTGTCATTCGCGCTTCCATCGAAAGGTGGTCAATTGCACTGCCGGAGTACTCAATGACGTGTCCGGTTGCTCCGTCCGTGCCAATTTCATTAATAATTGCAAGAACCAGATCCTTTGCCGTGACGCCCGGAGGGAGTTGATTATTTATTTTTATCCTGAAATTCTTCGATTTTCTTTGCGGTAGACATTGGGTCGTGAGTACATGTTCGACTTCTGACGTTCCGATGCCGAATGCGAGCGCGCCAAACGCTCCGTGTGTTGACGTATGCGAATCACCGCAAACAATTGTCATTCCGGGCTGGGTCATTCCCTGTTCCGGACCAAATACATGGATAATACCCTGTTCAGGCTCATCGAGATCATAAATCCTGACACCGAACTCGCGCGCGTTCCGGCGGAGCGTTTCGACTTGCTTGGCCGCGATCGGGTCATTAAAGGGAAGATTACGGTTAAGTGTCGGGATCGCATGGTCAATTGTTCCGATTGTCAAATTCGGCCGCCTTACCCGTCGCTTTGCAAGACGCAACCCCTCAAACGCCTGCGGTGACGTTACCTCATGAATCAAATGCAGATCGATATATAGAAGTTCGGGTTTGTTTTTTTCTTTGGAAACAACGTGTGATTCCCAAATCTTATCGTAAATCGTTTTCATATCGTCGATTATCAATGACGTAATGAACTCTAAACCGCGTGAAACGAATACGCAACATGCGCTTCTTCAACCGAATAACGTGAAACCAGTTCGCCCATTTCGTCACACAAAACTTCAGTATTACCCGGTCCCGGTGTCATGTCGCTGGTTCGGAAGCCTTCCTTTATCACTCTCGCAATCGCGCTTTCGATCGCATTAGCCGCATTGTTGTTCCCAAACGTTTGACGCATACACATTGCGGCACATCCTATCGCGCCCAGCGGATTTGCAATATTCTCCCCGGCAATATCTGGCGCCGAGCCGTGCACCGGTTCATACAAATCAACTTTTCCGCCAACCGTCGATGATGTCAGCATCCCGAGCGATCCGGTCAGAACGGCTGCCTCATCAGATAAAATATCGCCAAATAAATTTCCAGTTAGGATTATGTCAAACTGCACCGGATCCGTTACCAGATGCATCGCACAGGCATCCACATAAATGTGCTCGAGTTTGACATCAGGGTAATCGGCGGAAACGCGTATTACTGTCTCACGCCAGAGGCGCGACGATTCAAGAACATTTGATTTATCGACCGATGTAACCTTTTTCTTACGTTGACGGGCCATTTCGAAAGCGATTTTCGAAACCCTCTCAACCTCGGACACAGAATATCTCATCGTGTTAAAGGCAGCACTCAAGTCCTCGCTGAAACCTCTCGGTTCGCCGAAGTAAACGTCTCCCAAAAGCTCACGGACAATGACGAGATCTGTGCCTTCAAAGATTTCGGGCCGCAACGGAGAATTATCAACGAGGCTGGCAAATGACTTAGCCGGACGAATATTTGCATACCCACCGAGTTGCTGACGGAGTTGGAGAAGTCCTATTTCGGGCCGCTTGTCGGGAAGTAAATCGTCGAATTCCGGATCGCCTACTGCTCCAAGCAGAACCGCAACGGAATCAAGACACCCTTCCAAAGTTTCAGCCGGCAAGGGCGAACCGGAATCCCGGATCGCAACCCCGCCGATTGGATATTCTTCAAATTGGAGGTCAAGACCAAAAATGTCCGAGATATTTTCTAAGACCCTAATTTCCTGTTGAATCACTTCGGGACCGATACCGTCACCCGGAAGAATAGCAATTTTCATAAATCCAATTATCTATGTCAGCGGCCGACCCGGCGAGATTTAAGACGCGGATGCAGCGGAAATCTCGGAATCTTTTTGCGCTGCGATCGCCGACACCGCTTCCGAATTTGGAAGAATCGCCAGCAAATCCTGATCGTAAATCTTCTTTTTTCGGTCGGCAAGATCCGTAAACGCTGAATAAACAGCTTTAATATCATAATTATTGATTTCGATTCCGATTTCACGATACCGGGCGATTAGCGCATGCCTTCCGGAATGTTTGCCAAGAACAAGACTATTCTTCGGCACTCCAACCGACTCAGGGGTCATTATTTCATAGCACAAAGGATTGCTCAGGACGCCATGCTGGTGAATTCCTGCCTCGTGCGCGAAGGCGTTTCTGCCGACGATTGCTTTGTTCGGCTGAACTCCGAAGCTTATGATTGAAGCCAAAAGTTGACTAGTCGGATAAAGCTCAGCGGTATTTACCTCAATTTGGTATGGCATGTGATCGTTTCTGACCCTGCATGCCATGACGATTTCTTCGAGCGAGGCGTTTCCGGCCCGCTCGCCGATTCCGTTGACCGTGCATTCTATCTGAGAGGCGCCGGCCGCGGCCGCGGCCAGGCTATTTGCAACCGCCAGCCCAAGATCATTATGGCAATGGACGCTGATCGTAATTTTCCGTTCCTTTACTACGGTTTCTTTTACCTTTTTGATTAATTCTGCAAACTCTGCAGGAAGTGTATAACCGACCGTGTCTGGAATATTCAGGACCGTAGCGCCCTCATCTGCCGCAACGCGAAAAACGTCGCATAAAAAGTCCGGATCACTGCGGGTGGCGTCTTCGGCCGAGAATTCAACGTCATCTGCATAGGATTTCGCCAACTTAACTGCCATGCCGGTCATATCCAGAATCTCGTTGCGAGATTTCTTCAATTTGTATTCGAGGTGGATATCGGAAGTGGCCACAAAAGTATGAATCCTCGGGTGAGCTGCCCCGCCAAGCGCATCTGCTGCCCGCAAAATATCTCCTTCCGTTGTCCTGCAAAGCGCGGCGACAGTGACGTTCCTACACTCTTTCGATATCGATTTGACGGCCCGAAAATCTCCCTCGGAAGCGATCGGGAAACCGGCCTCGATAATATCAACTCCGAGAGCTTCCAGTTGATGGGCAATTTTTGTTTTTTCGTCCAGCTGCATTGAGCATCCGGGCGATTGCTCGCCATCCCGAAGCGTGGTATCGAATATATGGATCCGCTTTACAGTCATAAGTTTTACACCAGAATCGAATCGTAGAATTTAATTGGCGCTTAAGATTAAAAGAGTCGCACTTGACTCGGAATGCTACACAGGTTAAAAACATAAAGTCAAGATTATTTTTTCTATAAAAAGATAACAAATATTTATATAATTAAGGAATTATAGTTTGTTATAAACTATTGTTATCAAAGAATTTTGTTGATTTTCGAAATGGGGAAACGATATTAACGGTTGGTCGAAGGTTTCCTTTGCTCTCTCGAAGTGCGGTAAATATTATGGATATTCACGAACTCGAGGTCTTAGTAGCGGTCGCCGAGGAAAAGAGTTTTTCCCGTGCGGCTAAACTCCTCCATCGCACCCAGCCAGCAATTAGTCAGGCGGTAAGTCGGTTGGAAAAGGAGATCGATGAAAAGCTATTCGACCGTTCGACAAAGGACGGAACACTGACTTATGCCGGAGAAGTGCTTTTGGAATACGCCCGCCAAATGCTGAATACGCGGAAAGCAGCGACTACGGCGATCAGGGAAATTGGCGAACTTCAACACGGAAAGGTGACGATTAGCGCCAATGAACATACGGTTTTTTACCTTTTGCCGGTTATAAGCGAGTTTAAGAAAAGGCATCCGTTGATCAAGATTCATATCCAAAGGGGTGTAGCTAGCCGGATTCCTAAGGAGATCATGGACCGAGAGGTTGAGCTCGGAGTGATATCGTTTAAACCGGAAGATAAGTCCGTTGAATCGTATTCGGTGAAGACAGACGAACTTGTTATGATCGTTTCTCCGCGGCATCGCCTGGCGAAATCGAAGAACGTATCGATCAGTGACCTCGGCCTGGAATCGTTTATCGCCCACAATGCGCCCTCCCCTTATCGGGATCAGGTCATTGCAAAGTTCAGGGAATGCAAAACGACCCTCAACATCGGCATTGAAATGCCTTCGCTGGAAGCGATCAAGAGACTCGTCGAGCAGGGCGACGGAGTAGCGTTTGTTCCCAGGTTAACTGCCGAGAGTGAAATATCGGCGGGTCGATTAACAGGTTTATCGGTAAAAGAGATGAAGCTTCAGCGTCAAATTCATATAATTTGCAAGCGCAACGGTGTGCTTTCGAAGGCGGCCCGTGAATTTCTAAATCTCGCAAATAATGCGCCAAAATGGGTAACAGAGAATTGATACGGTTTGAAAATAGGCATTTATAAATAAATCTTACAAAATTTTAAAAATGTTTTACAATAATAATTGCCAGAAGATTTTTGAAATACCATATACTTATGGGGGATTTATGATACAAACCGACGCCGAAGAGGCATTATCACCGCAAGAAAGGCGAAAATCTGACAGAAAAACTCTGATTGTAGACGTTAGTTTTAACGGTCGAAACGAAACCGGTATATCCAACACGCGTGACATCGGCATAGGCGGACTCTATGTGACAACAGATGCCGATCTAAATACGGGGGACGAAATTGCTCTCCAAATGACGTTTAGCGGGGAGGGTTTCAACGTAAAGGGAATCGTCGCGTACGTCGACCGGGGAGTAGGAGTTGGAGTCAGGTTTAAAGATTTGACGGTGGAACAGCTTAATCATTTGAAACGGGAATTGGAAATGGACTAAGGATCCTCTGGCTTGAACTCGCGAAGGTTTTTGTTTAGGCTTATCCACCTTATTTTTAGGGAAACTATGTTTAAACAATTTACGCTGGGAATAGAAGAGGAATTTCAAATTGTTGATCCCGAAACGCGGGAACTTAAGTCGCACGTTTCGGAGATTCTTGAAGAAGGCAGACTGGTTTTGGGCGAAAAGGTAAAGCCCGAAATGATTCAGTCGATGATTGAAGTCGGAACCGGGGTCTGCGAAAATATTCAAGAGGCCCGCGAAGACATTTCCAAACTCAGGTGCATCGTATCCGGGCTAGCCCGGAAAAAAGGACTCGAAATTGTAGCCGCTTCCACCCATCCATTTTCAAAATGGTCCGAACAGGAGATTTATGAACACGACCGGTATAAACTGTTGGTCGAAGAACTCCAAATGGTGGCGCGCAGCCTGCTTATTTTCGGTGTTCACGTTCATGTCGGAGTATCGGATAAAGACCGGCAGATTCATATTATGAATGCGGCGCGGTATTTTGTTCCACACGTCCTGGCGCTTACCACTTCATCCCCGTTCTGGCTCGGTTTCAAGACCGGCTTGAAATCCTATCGAACCGAAGTTTTCAAGAAATTTCCGAGAACGGATATCCCGGAACATTTTGAATCTCACCAGCAATTTCAAAATTACATTGATCTTCTGGTAAAGATGAACTGCATCGACGATGCGAAAAAGATTTATTGGGACATTCGGCCGCATCCTTATTTTCCGACACTTGAATATCGTGTCTGTGATATCCCCACGCGCGTTGACGACACGATCGCAATAGCCGCGCTGTTTCAAGCGATTACGGCCAAATTATACTATTTAATTGACAAGAACTTGGGATTTCGCCTTTACCCGCGCAGATTGATTCAGGAAAACAAATGGCGGGCGGTAAGATACGGCCTTGATGGTAATCTCCTTGATCTGGGTAAACAAAAAGAAGTTCCGGTCAAGGATCTGATCCGGGAATTACTTGAATTCGTTGACGATGTGGTCGATGAACTGAATTCAAGAAAGGAGATCGAACACATCCATACGATTATGGAACGCGGAACCTCCGCCGATGAACAACTCCGCGTTTACGAAGAAAGCGGTGAAGATTTTAACGCCGTTGTCGATATGCTCATCGAGAATACTCTGGAAAGTGTACCCAGGGATTGTTTCAATTAGACAGTACTGTTTATCTCAGCAAGCAAATCGGGCGATGATAATGAGTACCCCTTTTTTTTGTCTATTGAATAAACAATGTTAAAAAATCATTGACAGTGTTTACCAAATAATGGTATCAATGTATATTGCAGGCAAATTGCGGCCTCGCTGCCGAAGTCAGTATTGAGCGATGAGTTTAAATAGTATGAGCAGGAAACAATTGACCCACGAAAGCGGGATTTCTTTAATTGAGCTGATGGTAGTTTTGGTCATTACCGGGATAATGGTCGCCTTCGCGGTAGCCCAGCTTGGAAACTCAAAACAGGAGTTTCAGGTACAAAACGTAGCGAAGGAGCTTCAGTCCTATATGGTCCGGGCCAGATACGACTCTGTAAAGAGAAGGCCGCCGTCGGAATCCCAAATGTCAAGCGTTTCGATCGACAGCGCGACCAAGTTCACGGTCAATCTGGATTTTAACAACGATGGGGTTCTTGCCGCTGACGAGATTCGGGAAGTCGATTTTGCAGGGAGGACGGACGTTAGTATCCTTGGCGACGGTATTTCACTGCCGATTGTAATGAACTTTGACCGTCACGGTCATGTATATGCGTTTGATGCATTGGGTAATCTAGTAAACCCGCGATTTGTTATATGTGACAAATGTGCCGGTCAGGATGGCAGTACTGCCGTCGGATTCAGGATCAGCCTATCCAGTTCTGGTACCGTATCGCTCGAAAGAACGAGTGAAAGCGTGGCCATTTACGCCACGCCGGCCGTAACCAACGTGTCCAGTTCACAAGAAATAGAACCATTGGTTTATATCAGGGGATCGAATTCTAATTCTTCAACCCCGACCCCGACGCCTTCGGCCACACCAACACCAACCGGGTCACCGAGCCCGGCCGGATCACCGACTCCGGCCCCGTCCCCGACGCCGACTCCGCCGCCTGTAAATATTTGCGTAAAAAACGAGCGTCCGTCGCATACGGGATGTGTATGCCAGGCGCCGATGTCGGTTTCAGGCAACGGTCAATGCAAATAGATTAACTATGTATTTTTCGCATAAAGATATGAGTACATTGCAATCGCGCAGGCGGGAATTAGAAGACGGCCGGTCACGGTCGGCAAAGTCGCCGGGCGGGGAAGTCTCATATTCGGCCACCGCCGTTTCGGGAAGCGGTCAATGCGGTTTTACCCTGGTCGAGGTCGGAGTTGCAATGTTGATTCTGCTGATCGCCCTGCTGGGCGTATCCGCGGTTTTTGCATACACCGTCAGTTACAATGCGGGAAATAATTCACGGGCACAGGCTCTGGCGATTCTCCAGCAGGAAGTGGAAAACCTCCGAAGCGCAAAATTCACGCCTCAGGTTCGCGATGCCAGTTTGGCCGGAGGTACGCATGCAACCAAGGTCGTTACTACTAGCAGCGGTGGGAGTTTTAGCGTCGATAAGACCGTTGATGACGACCCGGCCGTATCGGGTACTCAGATTGACAATACAAAGACAATCAAGGAGATCTCGGTTACGGTTTCATTAAACAGGCCGACCGCCGGCTGGCAGACCTCGGTCCCGACGACCGTCATTCTGCAGAGGGTAAGAGGAAACTGATCATATGACGCTGACACTAGTCATACAGAGACGTGAACGGGGATTCTCGGTTGTCGAGCTGCTGATCGCCGCCACCGTGATGCTTGTTTTACTCGGACTGGTTTCGACCTTAATCTCGAGATCATTGGGTACCCGGGAGCGGGAAGGTCGAAAGACAGACGCGTTGACATCGGCGCACGCGGCCCTCAACGTTATGTCGCGCGAAATTGCCAACTCAGGATTTGGCCTCAAAACTAACGGAATAGTTTCGGCTGACTCCAACGCAAGCCGGCTTCATTTTCGGGCGAATGTTGAAAATGACGACCTCTTTACCAGTAAAATGGGCGAAGATGTTACCTATTATCACGATACCGCTAAAAACGCCGTAGTCCGTTATGATCCGAACGATTCTCCGAAGACCTCGGCAGTCATAAATGATATAAGCAGCGTCAAGTTTGAATACTTTGATTACTCCGGCAGCAGTTCCGCCCCAACGGCGGTGACGACACCGTCCAACAACACGGGAAGGGTCCGTATTACGGTAAAGGTCATACTCGAAGAAGTGCAAGGACAGCCATCGGGCCAGACCGTTCAATTTACCTCCGATGTAACGATACGTAACTCGGATTATATGCTGCGCCAGTATTAAAGGGGCAACATTATGAAAAATCGAATGAAATCCGGGAATCAATTTTCAGGTCGTAAGGGTGAAAAAGGCGCCGCGATGGTGATGGTGATCTTGATTTCATTTTTACTGCTGGTGGCCAGCGCGGGGCTTATTCTTGAAGTTTCATTGAACACATCAAACATAACCGATGCGACGGCTGAACAGCAGGCATATAATGCTGCGGAAAGCGGTATTCAGTCGGCTTTAAACGTATTGCGCGGAAATACCACGCCGTCGCCGCTGATAAATTCCGCCAAACCGGCAAATGACCCGGAAAACAGGATCGATTTTAAAAAGGCGATCACACTCAGCAAATCGAATAAGCCGGATGACACGAGCGCGACCGCAAGACTCTCGAGATGGGTATCGTACAACTACACACCTACGGGATCTTCGAATCCCGCGCGGGCCACGCTAGGCGGCGGATCATATAATCCGAACAATGGATACGCCTATTCCCTTGAAGTTATCGATCCGGATAACACCGGGCAGTCAATTTCGTTCAGTACCAGCGCAAACATTAACGGCGGCGGGAATTCGATAGTCGTGGGTTCCGGCGGGAACACTGCAACAATCAGCTATATTTCAACCAGTAAAACGAATTTAGATGTATCATCCGGTTCGGCATCGACCGATGTCGGCCAGTTTGTGATTTCAAGCACCGGTGTCGGCGCGGTCGTTCCGCCCGAAGGGTATCGATTTGCAATTCGTGTTGATTTGCATAAACCATTTACCGCCACACGGGTGATCAGGGGGACGATCGAATCAGGCGCTATCAACAGTACATCGACCGGTTCGGTAAAAATAAATTTTGATTCGGGATACTATTCGCTGATGGGAAGCACGATAACTATGGCATCGGATCCGCTCACCCCCAATTCGATGGCCGGCGGCGTCAGCCAGACTACAATCTCGGTAAATGTAACCCCAACCGAGCCGATCAGACTCCTCGTTAAATCGACCGGATATGGACCGCGCGGCGCGAAAAAAGAACTTGAAGCCGTAGTTCGCAAAAATTTTTTTGACGGGATGAGCGCCCCCGCGACATTGACGCTAATCGGCTCAACCACCGGTTTTGTGTTCAAGTCAGGGAATTCTCAAAACGTTTTGTATTCCGGCGATGACGTCGTCTCGGACTTTCAGCTGCCGCCGATCGGGACTTCGGCGCAGGCCAATCTTGATGCGGTCAAGGCTGATCTGGCAGCAACGGGCGTCAAGACCGATGTCATTGGACATCCTGCCAATGTAACCTGGGAAATGCCGCCCTGGCTGGAGTCAGCGGAGAAACTTGATGACGTCCTCCAATCGCTCAAAAATGTCGCAAAATCTTCGGGGAGCTATTACCCGTCCGGGACGGCCCCGGTAAGCGTTGGAAATAACGCAAATGCCACCGGGCTGACCTATGTCGATGGTAATCTTGAATTGAGCGGCGCCGGCGGCGGCATCCTTGTTGTTACCGGAACACTTACGCTTAAGGGCGAGTTTGACTTTAACGGCTTGGTGATCGTGACGGGGAGCGGAGGCCTCAACCGAAGCGGCGGGGGAAACGGAGTTCTCCAAGGCAACATCGTTATTGCCCCGTATAATCCGAATGACCTTCCGGCAGGGTTTCTGGGCCCTAAATATGATATCTCCGGCGGAGGTACGTCAGATATCGTTTATAACTCGAGCAGCGTTGCCAACGGGCTGACGGCGGTTAGTAACTTTGTTCTCGGCGTTGCGGACAAGTAGTATTGGAGATACTGCGGCGCCCCGCGTCTCATTGCGATCCTACCATTTCATTTATTCTAAATGATGCACTCAAAATTTATTTTTGCGTCAGCTGCTTTTGCGGTTCTTGTTATGGGCTCGTGCTCGGCAGGTACCGTTTCGACCGGTAATTCGGGTGACGTTATCGAAATCAGGGATCGGGATTTCAATGTGGCTGACGGTTCAGACGGCAATGAAATAGCGATATTTGATTCCGATTTCAATTCTGAAACCGGGGACAAGGGTCGACTGAAAAGCCAAAAACGTGAAGAGGGAAACCGGGATGCAAACGGTGATTCCATCGTTTCAACGATGTATGACGGGGCCGGCAATCGAACCGATGCCCGGATCTTCAATAATCATTCGCGGTTGCGAAAAGTGATCGTCAGGACCGGGGTCGATGGGAAGATTCAGGTATTTGTTTACGGTAATAATGGCGAGGTCAAACGACTTTCGGTCAAAGCAGCTGAAGAAATTCTACGGGCCCCGGGTGACGCTATCGCGAATGCAGCAAAGATTTATGAAACCCGGGAACAGCGTGACCGCAGAAATGAAGAAGACGCCCGGAACCGCGCCGAAGCGGTTAAATCCGCGGAATCGAATAACGCCGAATTACGACGAAATGAACCGGTTCAAAACCGGACAAACCAAACGGAACATCCGGTACGCGAGCCCGATGACAATAACCAAAACTAGCCCGGCTTCCGCAGAGATAGCCGCGATAGAAATTATTGACTAAATGATTTAATGATTTCGGCTAAGGATTCTGACAAAGGCGAACAAAACAGAAGTTAGTAGTGATGTTTGTGATCTCGGGCAAGTTTTAGAAAGTTTTCAAAGAGAATTCGGCCGTCGCGCGATTCATTCGGATGTTCCCAACGGGTTGGATTTTTTGACCATTCCTCAAATGACTTCTCCAGGTGAAATTGGACCGTATAAATCAGTTGACCGTCCGAACGCTTGACCATCATCTGGTTTTCGCAAAGATACGATTTTGCCAGGTGCTTGAACCCTTCGGGAATGCCGTCGACCTGGAGGCCGTGGTTTTGCCAGACGCGCAATATATCGTCTTGCACGGTATAACTCTGCCATATTCCGCTGTCTTTATCTTTGATTCCGTCAAATATCGGATCCGTCGTATCGGTAATCTTTATAAACCGGTATTGAAACTCGACTACCCGATTGGTCCTTTTTTGATGAGGTTCCAGGTTATCCAGCGTGATCAGCCTCTTACCGAAGGAAACTCCGATTAATTGGTGCGCACCGCAAATCCCCAAAACCGGTATTCGTGTTTTTCGTATGAAATCTTCGAAACTCTTTAGATATTCCGGGTTGTAGTAGTCAAAATCGGTTAGAGTGCCGCTAAGTACGATGGCATCGGGATCAAATGACCGCGCGGCTTCGGAAACTTCAGACAGGTGAACGGTCAGGGTCTTGGGCTGCTTGACCAGTCTCTGAACATTCTTGGCAATATTATTGCAAGCCATCTGAGACAGCTTATGTTCAAGCTGAAGATGCGTTTTGATATCATCGCCCCAATCTTTCCTGGCAAGCGGGGAAAGATCCGATTCGTAACGCAGCAAATCATTGACGATCAGTACCTTCGCGTAATCGATCTGCCGTTCGATCGGTTCGTAACGGCAAAACGTTTCCTTGTTATAAGGAAACGGCAATGATTCTGTTTCTATGAATGGCGTAGCATCAAGCATAGTCA
Source organism: Aridibacter sp. (assembly GCA_041576495.1). Lineage (GTDB taxonomy): Bacteria > Acidobacteriota > Blastocatellia > Pyrinomonadales > Pyrinomonadaceae > Aridibacter. Next base: position 15,870 of record JBFGKW010000055.1, read on the forward strand.
CCCTCTATCTTAACATTTTCGAATATCTGAATCTAACAAAAAAACGCCGATCTCGGAATCGCAGACTGTGCTCAATTCTTGCTAATCCTGTGTTTTGTAGACTTCCGAAACGCCGGAATCGCGCGTCCGGGTCCGATTTCATCGACTCCATTCCTGACTGCCCGGATCAACCCGGCACGTATTTTCCCGTATGACTGCGGCGACTTGCCGCTGCACTTTCGGTCAAGGAGAAGAAGCATCCTTTGCCACGATGATTCGAGTTCGTCCGCCAGGTTCGAAATACGCGATATGTCGTACGGAACGGCAAACTCGTTAACCCCAAGCCGGGCAAAAATCCTCAAATATCGGGCAGTAGACAGATCCGGGCAGGAAAATCTTTGATTGCTGACTTTTAACTCGATTCCGAGAAGCGTATGAAGAATCTCCGCCTTGTTTTCGGTTTCGGGAACACTTAGAGAGTGCAACCGTGTTCGCTGGCTCCGGATTTTGTTTTTATAGATGACCGGTATCCACAGTTCCCGTAATTCGGTTTTAATTTCTTCGGAGATTTTCATATTACGGTCGAATTGCCTTGAAGTCAGCGGCGGTTTTTATTTATGCTCTGGTCCCAGCCTTCAAATTCATCGGGGGTTTAGGAATTTCTCTTCAAGGGAATTGAAATACTTTCCAACGTGAATCCCGTCCATAATCATATGGTTGACTTCGACCGAAACCGGCATCCGTTTTTTATTCCCATCGGTGAAAAACTTACCGAACACGATTCTCGGAATGGTTAGTGACTTATCGCCCCGGCTCGCATGCTTAAAGCTCGTGAACGAGACCCAGGGTATGACCGAATAATAGACGAGGTCCAATCTTTCGGTTTCGACATCAAACGTGTTTAGGGCGAGGTATTTCTTGCGGGATTCGAGTCCCGTTGCATTAAACTCAAAAACGCTGTTTTCCGAGGGGAAATAACAAAAAGAAAAGCTTTCATCATCCTGAAGTATCGTCAGGGTTGCCTCTATGAGTTCAAATTCAACCAGTTCTCCGTGCAACAACCGGAATCTGAATTCTGTTATGCCATTGACCGCCTGCTGCGAATAATACAGGCACGCCAAAGTATACGAAAGGCTGTTATCCCTACAAAACTCATAGAGAGCGGTCACATCGAGTTGCGCGGTCATATTGAAAAAAGGATCTTCGTAGTTTCTGAAGAATTCAAATGCCGATTTTCTGGGCCAGTTTTCAATGTCCACTTCCTTAAACATATTTACCAATCTTCGCCCAATTTGATTTTGCCGTCCGAATAAAATACTTACTCGATTGGACTCCATAATCCAGGTGGTTGAATCCGGTCAGGGCTACGGTAAACTGAGTGATAGCATAACTGCTGACGCGGTTACAAGACGCGATATTGGCGGGCTGTTCGCGTTCATTGCCGAAAATGTCGCGAGGAGACTATTTAGGCTGGGCATTTGCAGTCGGGCCGGTAAACTTCTTAATCGTACTGTCGCCGAAAACACCCAAATAAAAAACCCCGATAACGGTTATCAATAAGGCGATTGACAGGGCGGCAGGTACCTGCGGCTGGCGCCAGTCCGTCGTCCTCTCTTTAAAAAACATGACGACGATTATCCGAAGGTAATAATAAGCGGAGATCGCCGTATTTACGACGGCGATGACGACGAGGACTGTCAGCATTGTAGATCCCGCCTCAAGCGCAGGTCGAAACACCAGCACCTTGCCGATGAATCCGGCGGTCAGCGGCAAACCCAAAAGCGAGAGCATAAAAAAGGAAAGCGTAAACGCCAGAATCGGGGATTTAAAACCGATTCCGTTGTAATCTTCGAATTCCGCCCGCCGGTCATTCCTTTCCCCGACCAGCGTCACCACAGCAAAAGCACCGAGATTGGTTATGGCATAAGCAAGCATATAAAATGCGACCGCTGCGACCGCTTCGTCCCGTCCTGATACAGTTGTTGCGACGCCCGCACCGATAAAACCGACGAGCGCATAGCCGGCATGAGCGATGGAGGAATAGGCGAGCATTCGTTTGAGATTGTTTTGAAGGATCGCCGCTACGTTACCGATTGTCATTGTCAGGATCGCGATTATCGTCAACGCGCTGACCCAAGAATCGTGCAGCGCCTGTGATGCCTGAACCCCGGCCACGAGCGGAAAACCGAGTACGAAAATCCTGACAAACGAGGCAAAACCCGCTGCTTTCGGGCCGGCGGACATAAAACCGGTAATCGGACTCGGAGCACCTTCATAAACATCGGGCGTCCAGACGTGAAATGGAACCATCGCCACCTTAAATCCGAAGCCGATAACCAGCATTGCGCCTCCTACTAAAAGCAGAGCCGGGAATTTTGCATCTCCAATCCCGGCAGCGATTTCGGTAAGATTTGTTGATCCGGTCGCACCGTAAATAAGAGCCATTCCATACAAAAGGAATGCAGACGCGTATGACCCGAGCACAAAATACTTCATCGCCGATTCATTCGAACGCAAATCGGTTTTACGCATCCCGGCCATTACATAGGTGGCGATCGAAAGGATCTCAAGGCCCAAAAAGATTATCACCAGGTCATTTCCGGACGCCATAAACATCATCCCAACCGTGGCAAATAGGAGCATCGTATGGTATTCACCGGCCGGCACGCTTTCCTGTTCGACCCAAACACTTGAAATCAGGATGGTTAATGCGCTGACCAGCAAAAAGACGAGTGTGAAACTCAAACGCAGCGAGTCAGTCACTATCATTCCGTTAAACGCACTTTGCGGAACCGAATCATTCGACCAGAGATACAAGAGGGCAATAGCAGAGAGGATAATTCCAATAATCGAAATCATTCCGGTAATCCGCAGCCGGTTTGGCTTATAACTGTCGTATACCATCAGAAATATGCCGATAACCGCAAGGATCATCTCCGGCAAAACGATCGGAACATTGACGTTTGGGTTTATTAAATCTGCCAGTAAAATCGTTGTCATCGTTAAATAGTAAAAATTAAAAAGTAAGCGGAAAAAATACCTTAACTCTGGTCTAAGGGACCCGATTTTTCATTTCGAATTCTTTATTCCGAATCTTCAATTCGCTCACCGTGCCGCCTTTTGTTTCCCCGATTACGCTTTTTTGAATCGCCAGCACGCTAGCCCGCGACGCATCCAGAATCGGCTTTGGATAGACACCCATAAAAACCATCAGGAACAACAACGGGGCCATCAGTCCTATTTCACGAAAATTAAGGTCGAGCAAACCATTGTTTTTTTCGTTGGTGACTTTTCCAAAAAATACGCGCTGTACCATCCACAACAAATAGACGGCGGCAAATATCACTCCCGTTCCCGCGAACATCGTCACGACCTTATTCATACTTCCGGGCAGAATCGTTGAGGTCCACATTCCAAGCATGATCAGGAATTCACCGACAAACCCGTTTAAGAACGGCAGACCGATCGATGCCATCGTGGTGATCACAAAAAAAGTCGCATAGACCGGCATAATGCCCGATAGTCCGCCGTATTCACTGATCATTCGCGTGTGCCGGCGGTCATAAATAAACCCGACCAGTAAAAACAGCGCCCCGGTTGTTACTCCGTGGGCCAGCATCGTATACAGAGCTCCCTGCATACCCATCTCCGTAAACGAAAACATCCCCAATATCACAAACCCCATATGGGCAATCGATGAATACGCGACAAGTCGTTTGATATCCGGCTGTACCATCGCCACCAGCGCGCCGTAAATTATTCCGACGATTGCCAGAATTATGAAGACCCATGCCATTTCTCTGGATGCTTCCGGGAAAAGCGTAAAATTAAAACGCATCAAGCCGTAGGTTCCCATTTTAAGAAGAATCGCCGCCAGAATTACAGATCCGGCGGTGGGCGCTTCCGTGTGCGCGTCCGGAAGCCATGTATGAAACGGGAATAACGGCACCTTGATTGCAAAAGCCACCGCAAATGCCAGAAACAAAGCTAGTCCGGTGCTTCCAGCAAAAACCAGCTTTCCGGATTGCACGGCGCTCAAAAGCGCTACGAAATCAAAACTTCCGGCCCCGCCCGTGGCGCCGGCGTAGAGAAAATAAAGCGAAATAATCGCTACCAGCATCAACAGGCTTCCCAGGGCGGTGAAGATAAAGA
>JBFGKW010000056.1:0-19732 GCA_041576495.1 Aridibacter sp.
CAGCCCGGGTCCAGAGTCCTGAGTCCAGAGTCCTGAGTCCAGAGTCCTGAGTCCTGAGTCCTGAGTCCAGAGTCCTGAGAATTGCCGGCAGAGGCACGACTGCGGGGTAGTTTGTCCATCGACGACTACGGATTTTGACACCCGGCTGATTTGACTTATGTCAATCGTGATCTTCATCGCTCCGTGCCCGGTTTTTTAAAAACCCGGCGCGCGGATGAAATTTCTCGTAGGTTTTTCTCAAGTGCTGGTCAGTTATATGAGTGTAGATCTGTGTCGTAGAAATGTCCACGTGCCCGAGCATCGCCTGGACGGAACGCGAATCCGCACCACGCTGCAGGAGGTGCGTCGCAAACGAATGCCGCAGCGTGTGAGGCGAAACATCATCGAGCCCCGCCATTTCAGCATATTCTCTGACCAGTTTGAAAATGGTCTGCCGGTTGATCGGTCGTCCCCCTCCCGTCACAAAAAGGTTTTGATTCTCAATATGTTCTTTCTTTTTGCGGCGCGCGAGATGACTCTTGAGCCATTCGACGGCGCTGTTTCCGAGCGGAATCTTTCTTTCTTTGTTGCCCTTGCCGATGCACGTCAAGATTCCCGAATCGATATCGATATCGCAGATTCTTAAGCCGGCAGCTTCCGAGACCCGCAAACCCGATGCATACATTGTTTCGAGCAGCGCCCTGTCGCGCAAACCGATTTCCTGCGATACATCGGGCTGCGCGAGCAACGACTCGACTTCTTCTTCGGTCATAAAATTCGGAAGATAAAATCCTTTGCCCGGTGTGTCCAGATCCTCCGCCGGATGTTTTTTGATGTGCCCATCGAGCATCAGGAATTTATAAAACCCCCTGACAGCCGAGACGATACGGTTTATCGTACTAGGAGAAAGACCGGATTTAGTCAAACCGGCAATAAACGCACGGAGATCGGTTCGGGTTATTTCCGCAAGCCGGATCCCGGCGCTTTCGGCAAACTCTTTGAGCTTTGCAAGATCCCGCCGATAACTCGCAATCGAATTTTTCGCCAGACCCCGCTCGACCTGAAGATAAGAAAGGAACTCTTGCGTAAGATCGCGCCGGTTTGGATGAGTTTTTGACATTTTATCCCCTAAAACATCCGACTAAAAATCAGAGTGATCATACGCCCCGCGATCGACTTCGGCGCAGTCCGTGCCCGCGATCTCGGGAACATTTTGAAGCATTGCCTGCGCCGTCGAACGCGCCCGGTTCGATGACCGTATATCGCGATTGTTTTTCGAACGGCAAAAACGGACGCGAAGCTGTTGATGGGTCTTCAAACGATTTTGGTAGTCCATTAACGGAATCGACTCCAATAGTACGGGAACCGCATCGTCACTCAATTTCCGGTTATAGTCCGCATCAAAGTTTCTTCCTTCCTGCATCAAACGGATATTGGTCCGGGCGATAAAATCATCCGGATTCATCAGGTGAAGCGCGGCGAGCATCAGAAGCCCCGACCACAGCGCACCCCACGCAAACTGCTCACGCAATCCGCGGAGCACGGTCAGTCCGAATACGATAAATATCATCGCCAATAATACGATAAATGACATCGCGTAAAAGCGCTCGACGGTGAGTCCGTAACCCAAGTTGCCCGTTAACAGAACCAGTCGCTGCATGGCCGATGACATAATTACAAACAACAGTCCGATCTGAATACCGGCTAGAATCCGAAACAACTTTTCATTAAATGGATTGTCCTTTCTGAGCAGCCAATGAATAGTGAGAAGAATCGGCAAAACCAAAGATGCGACCGCGATCAATTCTCCAAAACCCCGGCGGGCATATTCCGCGAGCTTAAAGTCTGCGGTATTACGCACCAAATCCATCCCGCCAAACAAATACGGCAGCTGGACGATTACAAAAACTAAAAACAATAGATTTATCAGGCCAAGCACGATCCCGGTTTCTATTGCGCCGACTTTAAGAAAATCGGGAAGAAACGAATTATCAAACCTTCGCCAATCCCAAGATTCGGATTCAACTTCGGGGTTTTCATCCTCTGCCCCGGGCCCTTCGTTTTTTGCCCCGCCGCTGGAGATGTCGTCGGTAACACTCGGGATCGCAGGTTTGTTGTCGTCGGCCAGGTGCGGAATATCGGGTGAATTCGATTCGACGTCGATTATTGACGCCCTCAAATAACCCGCAACGATCCAGATGCCAAAACTGATAAAAACCACATGCAGGATAAATTCTTCGATATCGATCCGGAGAGTATTCTGTACGAGCCCTTCAAACGCCGCATCGGCCGCCATAAACAGTAGGCCGAAAAGTAAAAAGATCGGCAATCCGATTGCGAGCCCCTTAAACCCGGAAACAATATGTTTCGTCAGGCTGCTATTCGGCAGTGTTTTCCATTTGATGTCGCCGGCGAGAACCATCAGCGGTCCGAAAACAACGCAAATTACCGCCCAGCTTCCCGCGATGAAGAAATTAAAAACCCCCGCTAACCTGGCTTCGATTTTCAAAGCCGGCATCACCTGAACGGCGAGGATAGCTGCAATCGCAAGGGAACTAAACACGGTCAGCTCCGTCGAATCGCGCCAGACGAAGGTCAACGAGAAAATGAGCATAGCGCCGTACAGCGGGATTGTCCGGGCATTAAGGTGTGAGCTTTTTCGACGGCAGGTGAGCGTCAAAATCCCTGCCAAAAACAAGCAAAGCCAGACAGATGCGCCAATGCCCCACGGCATCGGACGCAAAAGCAAATCAGCTAATATGCCCAGCAATAATGCCGCCTGCAAAATTTCGAGTCCCGTTTTTGTCTTTTCGTTCATTTTTCCACTAGTGGTTGTTTTCTGAATCGTATCTTTGTGTATTCCTATCTCGGTACTCTAAAAGGACACACTCCCTCGCGGTCGTGTTTCTGCCTGTATATCTTAGGACTCAAGACTCAGGACTCAAGACTTAGGACTCAGGACTCAGGACTCAAGACTCAGGACTCAATACTCAGTACTCAGCAATCTTGAGCGAGTAACGGCTTACATCAATATCCGGAAACGATCCTCTCCGGAAGAAGATCTTTTCAGCAATCCTGCGACCGATCCTGCCCTCTAAAAACTTAAAACCGAGTTCGAGCATCGGCTGGTAACGCATAACCCGTAAAGCACGCCGCATTAATAATCTGGTCGTAAACTTCGCCCGGAACATACTGCCCGAGTATTTAAGCAAAATCCGCGGATCGTCCGTTTTCAGACTTTCCAAGACTACCGAGGAGGCAAACTGCGAAAGCCTAAGACAGGGATCGAGTCCTCCTGCTGTGAGAGGCGAGACCGCGCCCGCCGCGTCGCCGACGAGAAGTCCGTTCGTGTTTGCGATTCTTTTTAGAACTCCGCCGACCGGAATCCGGCCTCCACGCCTTTCGCAGAAATCAGCGTCCTTTAAGTCGATAAAATTCGGCGCAATTTTTTTCCTGAAGATTCTTAGCGCGTGACGCGGATTGAAGCTGGCGGGATAACCGCCGACTCCGATGTGGCTTTCCTCTCCGTCATTCGTTATCCAGGCCAGGTATCCCGGGGCCAGCCGGGCATCGAGAAAGCAATCGAGGCGTGAGGCGCCCCGAAGCGGCACTCCCCGATAAACTTCTTCGTATCCGACGATCAAATCCTTGTTTAGATCGAGTCCGAGATCCCGTGCGACCCGTGAGATTGCGCCGTCGGCGCCGATCAGGACCCTGGTTTCTATTTGAATTGGCGTTCCGCTCTTTTCGAGGCTTACGATCGTCGCTTGTCCGCGGGGGCAATCATCTGCCGCGGCGTATAAAACTTCGCTGGTTTGGCGGGCGTCGGATATCGCTTCCGGTTCTTCAAAACTTCCATCGGTACGGCTCTTTCTGCGGGAAACTGCGGAAACATATCGGGTTCCGGCCATAAACTCCACCCCGTTTTCCATACACTCGCTCAAGATCGTTTTGTAGAGCAGGCCCATTTTTCCGACCCGAAACTCTTCCTTTTCGCTTTTCATAACGAGCGGCTTGAGTCCGGGTGAATAGAGCGTTACATTGCTGATCGGTTTTCCAAGTGTCCCCTGCGGAAAGTGGAAATCATCAAACGTTTTTCGAACAAAAATACCGGTTGTATGAACGCCCTTGGCGAGATCTTCTTTGCGGTCAACCAGCAGTACCCTTACCTTCTCACGCGAGAGCAATTTTGCGCACTGCAATCCCGCAAGTCCGGCACCTATGATTACGACATCGAAATTTTTCATATTCTTATAGGGCAAAAAACACATACAAACGACTCGCACAAATACAAGGGCCGTTGAATAAACCAGGGCGATCTCAATGCGCCGATTCTCATTTTCAGTAGAAACTACTCATATTCCGCTCCGGTCAGTTTCTCTTCATCGCGTTTATCAGCGACTCCATATGATCGAGGTATTTACCGAGCGCATTGCGGCCCTTTGTTGTAATTTTGTATTCGGTCAACGGTTTGCGGTCGCTAAACGATTTTTCGCAAATCAGGAAACCCGCGTCTTCGAGCTTCCGTGCGTGAACGCTGATATTGCCATCCGTAGTGTTTAGAAGTTTCTTGAGTTCGCTAAACGAAAGTTTTGTGTTCGCCGCGAGTGCCGAAATGATTCCCAGCCGCATCCGTTCATGAATCACCTTATCCAGTTCGTTTGAAACCGTCTCGGCCGCCTTTTCGGCTTTAATCAATTTTGGTTTCCGCACGGATTCCGCGGAATCCTCTTGTTCTGCGAGTGCTAAATTTCCTTTTCCCATAAGTCCTTCCTTCTGATAGTGATCCGTTTCACTTCCCGTTTATTTATATTTTCCCTTATTTCCTTTTTCCTTTTTCCTTTTTACTTTCTACTTTTTACTTTTTACTTTTTACTTTTACTTTTACTTTTTACTTTTACTTTTTACTTTTACTTTTTACTTTTACTTTTTACTTTTTACTTTTTACTTTTTTTTCCCTTATCCCCCGTATTTTCTTGCGATAAGGAATCCGAAAATGATATGCAGCCCGCCGAACCCGGTTGCCATAAGCAAATTACCGTACATTGCCGGCAGGAATACCGAAGCGGCGCCGAGGGCGATAAACAGCCACCCCAAAACCGGCACCGCCCTGACCGAGTAGGCACCACCCGATACGACGGCCGTACCATAAAGCGTCAGCCAAACAGTCGGCAAATAGCCGATCAGGTTATTGAAAAAAAACAGCCCGGTCAAAATAACTCCGGCGATAATGGGCGGCGCAAATCCCAGCGCAAACTTGCGCGCCGGCGGTGAGCTGAGCGGTGTCTCAACCATTTTCGATTTTTGCCACATCGTCAGCAATCCGATGGAAAAGGCGAGTACGGCTTCAATCAGCCAGATTAAAAGCCAGGTCCTGTTTGCCGTCTGGCCGAAGGCTATGATGCCCGCCCCGATGGCGGTGATCCCGATCAGGACGCCTCCATAACCCGGGACGGCGGTAAATTCCGTCGACCGCTGCATTGCATCGCGGATGAATTCCAGATTGTCCATCGCGCGTCCCTGAAGGCTCGGCGTTGAGGCGGCGGTTTCTTTTTCTTTAAGTTCGTGAATTGTCCCCATATCGATTTCTAATCTACATCAAAGTGTTTTTATTCGTCAAGCACTTTATGTTATAAAGTATGAATTGAAAAATTTTTCCTTTTATTTGTTGCCCAATTTCAGCTGTTCGACCTTTCTAAGAAATGGTTCGGCTTTCTGCTTCTCGAGGCTGATCAGAAACATATAATTTCCGACGAGGAGGATTCCGGCCAGAATGCCGGCTGCGAAACGAACCGGATATTTCGCATCACGCCAGACGAAAAATATTGCAAATACTAGCAGGATCATCGGCGGAAGGATTGTCCAGATCCCCGTTTGGGCGCCAAACGCACCGGCTAGGGTAGGCGTGAATTCCTTCGCTTGATAAAGAAGGGGCTGCCAAAACGAATTGTGGGGAAAACTGAGTTCGGACGGTGCAAACGAATAAGTAAACACCGGAACCGTGCAAAGCAATAATGAAATGACAAACAGGGCTCCGCGCCCGACACTTGGAAAATCCTCCGTTTCACCGTCAAAGAACGAATCAAGCATAAGGGGAATTATGATGATCAAGCCCGAAGCGCCGATTGCCGGCACCGGATTTCTTGCCGTGATTGTCAATGCCGCAAGGAAAGTCAAAAATATGGTCACGAGCTTTATATGGTGGCGCCTGAAACTGCGGTCGCTCGAATCAAAAACCGCCAGCACCGAGAATAATAAAACCGGCGCGAAGAAGAAAAGTCCGCTCGAAGGGCTTACTAAAAGCGCATACAAACGTGAAAGTCCCGGCATATTTGCTTCATAATTTGAAAGCATCGCAATCGGGGATCCGAAAACAAGCTGGCTGTAAATCGCGATCACCAATATAAAAGGAACGGCACCGGAAAAATAAAAAAGCAACCGCCTCAACCGTTCGCGCGAGTCGGTAAACGTCAATCCGAGACCGAAGATGACCAAGGGAATAATTGCCTCGAATTCGCAAAGAAGTGCAAAACCGGTCATCAACCCTGCGTGGAAACAGCGCTCTGGAGAGACCCGCCTGGTATCGTAAATCAATCGAAATGCGAAATAGACCAGGACCGCCACGAGGACATGGGAAGAATAAACCAGACTATAGGGAAAAAGCGGAGTCGCAAAAAGCAATACGCCGAGTGAGAATGTATCGACCTCCATACCAATCAGCCAAATCGCCAAAATCAAGAGCGGCAGGGACGCGATGATAAACCTTAAAACCAGCCAACTCGTGACGACGTTGTCCGGTGTCGGGTTTCCCAGTATTACCCTTACCAACGCGTAGAACGGAGCCGACATGACCGCAATTCCGGGCGGGCTGTTCGAATATACGCTTCCGTCCTTAAACCGCGTGACGTCGGAAAATTTTTCACCGATCAGCTGCCGTGTCCAGGAAATCTCAAATGAGCTTTTTTCGACAAGCGACACCGCTGCCGCCCATCGCGTCAGATCATTTGCCGAACCGGCGCCTTCAAAAAGCGGCAGCATGTATATTGCCAAAGCGAGATAAATCAGCAATAACAATACGCCGCTATTTCTTCTTTCCACGTTCCTCCCTGAGCCGTATTTCGTTCATATTCTTTTCGGGTGCGGCCTCTTTGTCTGTGAGCGAATAGGTCAAACGGTCGCCCTGAAGCACAAAGTCATTTCCCGAACGTTTATAACGGGTTCTCGTAAAATGCGACGGACAGCAAATCCGTTGTTCGTCATCGACGATTTTTGAGGTTTCCATCTGGGCGAAGATATATCGGTCACGCCCAAATAAATCGATCCACAACTCACCGTCTTCAGCCCAAACCCTTTTCAACCCGCCATCCGCCCGGTCACCGGTTCGAAAATACCAAATCAATTCAGGCTTGTCCTCGGACCACTTGAAAATATAGACAATTTGCGGCATTGCGGACCCCCCGGTTTCGACCGCCAGGATGACAAACGCCTCATTTTCGCCGTCTCCCGTTACATCGCCAAACTTGCGGGTTACGTATTTCATCCCTATTTTCTCTTCGGTCAATCTCCTAATTCCGCCGGTTAGCGTAATTTCCTTGCTGTCAGCGTCTTCCCAACCTCGCGGAAGCGGATACGTATAATTGGTAAAATCGAATTTGCCGATCGGCGCCGAACTCTGGCTGTTCTTGTTATCGAGGATTTCCGAAAGGGTTGGAGGAATTGGAGTCCGTTCGGGTCTTACAGCCTTTGCGGTCTGTTGCGAAGAATCCCGTTGGACTCCTTTTGCGGTTTCGGCCCGATCGGCGCATGAAGATGTAAAAATAAGGGAAATCGCCAGCGCTGCAAGTTTCCGAATAGCCGGGTTAAGAGGTTGAGAACGGGCTCGACACTGACGCAACCCGTGTGAATCTTTATAGATCAGATAAGAATCCATATATAAGATCTCCGCCTGTACGGCCGCCCCATTGCGTTTTTGTTTCTGCGGGAAAACCGTCAAAATCCGAATCGGTCCGGCCTTAATCCCGGGTCAGGCTCCTGTATTTGATTCGGTGGGGCTGATCGGCCTCGATGCCCAGCCGCCGTTTCTTGTCTTCCTCATACTGCGAAAAATTGCCGTCAAAGTAAATGACCTTCGAATCACCTTCAAATGCCAGAATATGCGTCGCAATACGATCCAGAAACCAGCGGTCGTGGGTTATTACTACGGCGCACCCGCCAAAGTTTTCGATCGCCTCCTCAAGCGCGCGCATCGTGTTAACATCCAAATCGTTTGTCGGCTCATCAAGCAGCAGAACATTTGCACCGCTTTTGAGCATTTTCGCCAGATGGACCCGGTTTCGTTCACCGCCCGAAAGCATTCCGACGCGTTTTTGCTGATCGCTTCCGGAAAAATTAAACCTCGCCACATAAGCCCTTGAATTGACGTCCCGCTCTCCCAATCTAATCAATTCCAAGCCGTCCGAGATCTCTTCCCATATCGACTTGTTTGCGGCCAAAGAATCTCGCGATTGATCGACATACGCCAGGTTAACGGTTTCCCCGACTCTAAACGAGCCTTCGTCAGCCTCTTCCTGCCCGGTGATTAGACGGAACAGCGTGGTTTTTCCCGCGCCGTTGGGCCCGATGACACCGACAATCCCCCCGGGGGGAAGTGAAAAGTTAAGATCATCGAACAGCAGTTTATCGCCGTAAGCTTTTGAAACCCCGCTCGCCTCAATTACAACATCCCCGAGCCGGTCGCCGGGCGGTATAAAAATCTCGAGTGTTTCGGCACGCTTTTCGACGTCCTGAGAGATGAGTTTTTCGTAATCGTTTATTCTCGCCTTTGATTTTGCGTGCTGGCCTTTAGGCGACATACGGATCCACTCGAGCTCGCGCTGGAGGGTCTTTTGTCTTTTATCTTCCGACTTCTGTTCGTTTGCCAGCCGTTTTTGCTTTTGCTCAAGCCAGGATGAATAGTTTCCTTCCCAGGGAATTCCTTCTCCGCGATCGAGTTCGAGAATCCATCCCGCGACGTTATCGAGAAAGTAGCGGTCATGGGTGACCGCTATGATCGTCCCTTCATACTTCTGCAAATGCTGCTCGAGCCACGAGACAGTCTCTGCATCAAGATGGTTGGTGGGTTCGTCAAGCAGCAGGATATCCGGCTTTTTTAACAGCAGGCGGCAAAGTGCTACCCGGCGTTTTTCACCGCCCGAAAGATTCTTGACCGGTGTTTCAGAAGGCGGACAGCGCAGCGCATCCATTGCCATTTCAAGACGTGAATCCAAGTCCCAGGCATTGGCCGCATCAAGTTTGGATTGAACTTCACCCTGCCTTTCGAGAAGTTCGCTCATTTCGTCGTCGGTCATTTCTTCGGCAAACCTGGCGTTTATTTCATCAAATTCGGTGAGGAGTTCTTTGGTCGCCCGGACCGCTTCTTCCACAATCTCCCTGACCGTCTTGTCTTCGTCCAGCTGCGGTTCCTGCTCGAGATAGCCCACCGAATAACCTTCGGAAAATACGACTTCGCCGTTAATTTCTTCATCAACCCCCGCAATAATGCGCAACAGCGACGATTTTCCGGATCCGTTCAGACCGAGAACACCGATTTTGGCTCCGTAGAAGAAAGAAAGGTAAATGTCTTTGAGAACCGGTTTCTTTTCGTAGAACTTGCTCACTTTGACCATCGAGAAGATGATCTTATTTGGTTCGTGATTACTCATAAGGGTTGGGGGAAAACCGCCCGGGGCGGCAAAATCGTCTAAGTCGAATCGGGGGGTCTCACTTCCGAACGCCCGGCGTTTTCTGCGGGGGGAAATTTACGTTCACGGATTCGGGGCCGGACTTAAAAACCAATCCCCCGGCAGGTAGCCAGGGGATGGCGTTTTTAGAATTCCGACAATTCATACCGAACTATTCGCCCGGTTCCTTTCCGCTTGCCATCGGATAACCGGCCTCTTTCCAGGCGTTTGTTCCACCCTTCAATGCCGCTGTTTTCTTGTATTTCTTCTTATTCAAAAATTGTACCGCACGGGCACTCGTATGTTCGTCCGGTCAGGAACAGTAGACGATTATCGTCTTGTCCCGCGGAAGTTCCGAATACTGGGTTTCAATTTCCGCAACCGGAATATTGATCGCTCCTTTAATGTGTTCGTTTATGTAGGCGTTATTCGATCGCGAATCGATAAACAGCGCATCGCCCGAATCGAATATCTCCTTGGCCTCCGCCGGAGTTATCCGTTTGACATCATCGTCATGGCTCTCGTGCTCATCGGCCGCGGAAACGGTGGGCTGACCCGTCAGCTGTCGGTCAGTGCCGGCGGCTGTTTCGGTCGGTGTCGATGACGCCGTCTGACAGGCGATAAACACCGCTACCGTCAAAATCGTCAGCAACGATAAAAAAAACTGCATTTCAAGTCCTCCAAAATTGCCAGGCAGCAGGCTTCGCCCATCGCCAAGTATTGCAATAATAATAAATCAAAATTGCCTATTGGTAAATATCCGTCGGATATTTACCGTTCCAGCAGGCGACACAAGATGATTCCCTCTCGATTCCGATTGCTTGGATCATACCGTCCATCGACAGGTATCCCAGCGAATCAGCTTCGATATAATTGCATACCTCGTCGACCGACATCTGGGCGGCGATCAATTCACCTTTTTTCGGCGTATTGACGCCATAATAACAAGGTGAAACCGTTGGCGGACAGGAGACTCGCATGTGGACTTCCCGCGCCCCTGATTCCCTGACCATCGCTACAATCTTCTTTGACGTCGTTCCCCGTACTATCGAATCGTCAACGAGAACAACTCGTTGGTTTTTCATCAAATCCTGGATCGGATTAAGCTTCAGCCTTACTCCGAAAGAACGTATGCTTTGAGACGGCTCAATAAATGTCCTTCCAATGTAGTGATTGCGGATTATCCCCTGTCTGAAACTAATCTCGGATTGCGCCGCAAATCCGATGGCGGCGGCCACTCCGGAATCGGGGACCGGCACCACAATGTCTGCTTCGACCGGATGTTCGATCGCAAGCTGCGCTCCCATTTTGTGTCGTGATTGGTTTATCGAACGGCCGAATATAATCGAATCCGGGCGTGAAAAATAAACATGTTCAAAAGTGCAAACAGAATGTGTCTTTTCGTCGAAGGGCCGCAGGGAATGGAGTCCCTTTTCGTCGATCACGAGCAGCTCGCCCGCCTCAACTTCGCGAACATATTCGGCATCTATCAAATCAAATGCGCACGTTTCGGAAGCGACCGCCCAGGCATCCCTGGCTTTCCCCAGTACGAGCGGACGAAAACCGCGCGGGTCGCGGACTGCGATCATCGCGTCCGGCGTCAGGAATAAGAGTGAAAATGCGCCTTCGGTCTCGCTGAGCACCTTGGCAATCGCTTCGATCGCGTTTTTCGCTTCGGTCCGGGCGATCGAATGAAGAATCGTTTCGGTATCCGAGGTGGAGTTAAAAATTGCGCCCTCAAGCTCGAGCTCCTTTCGTTTCTGATCGGCAAAGGGGAGATTCCCGTTATGACAAACTGCAATTTTACCGTGTTGGCAGGTGACCGAAAACGGCTGGGCCTCACGAACGGATTGTCTTCCGGACGTAGAATACCTGGTGTGCCCGATCGCCGAGTTTCCCGGCAGGCGTCTGAGGGTTTTTTCGTCAAACTTATCCGCAACGAGCCCGAGTTTGCGAATCTGGTGTAAATCGCTTCCCTCGGCCGAGACGATTCCGCACGCTTCCTGACCACGGTGCTGAAGCGCAAATAATCCCAACTGGGTCAGCGTTGCCGCCTCGGAATGTCCGAAAACGCCAAAAACCCCGCATTCTTCCCTGAATTTATCGGATAGGATTTCTTCCACTATTTTGATTATCTGAATTTGGTGTAAAATAAACAACCGACGGTTCCATCTTTGACCCGAAGCGCCGGGGCAGGGCAACGCTGAGTTTCGGCCAACGTAAATTTTTCCAACGCGGACCAATATTATCTTTGGCGGGAGGCCGCAGATTTGCTAACCGCTGTCTGTCAAACGCCTTTCGAACCTCCGTACAGTCGTCAGCAAAACGATACAACGTGGATATCAACACACGGAACAATCTGGTTAAGATTCTACAAAGCGCTTTTTCGGGCGAACTGGCGGCCGCTTACGCTTACCGCGGCCACTGGAAATCCGTAAAGAATCCCGACGAGAAAAAAAGGATCAGACAAATTGAACGGGAGGAATGGGAACATCGCGAGTGCGTCCTGGGATGGCTTGAAAAACTGGAATCCCGGCCAAATAATCTCCGGGAAATCATATTTTGGACGATCGGCAGATCGCTCGGTGTTTTATGTTTTGCTTCGGGCTGGTTTCTTCCGATGTATTTCGCCGGCCGGCTTGAAAGCCAGAATACGCAGGAGTATAAGGACGCGGCGGATTTGGCCCGGGACCTGGAACTGACAGACTGCCAAAACGATATGCTCGCCATGTCCGCCAAGGAACTCGAGCACGAAAGATATTTCAGCGAGACGGTTGCGGAACACCGGCTGCTGCCGCTGACGAGAAGAATATTTAACTGGAGTTAGAACCGCTTGATCAGGTTGCCATGATTTTATTTTCTTACATTTATATAATCCGGTTACGAAAGTTTGCCGGCACCGCACTTCTCCTTGCATTGAGTATTGCGGTAATCGCTCAGGACAAACCTGTTTTTCAAGGTCAAGCTCCGGTCGTACCGGTTGACACAAAAACAAGGCCCGTCGAAAAGCAGGTCAGAAGAACCTTTTCGTTTGAAGAAGACCGTGTTTATTTTTCAAATGAATTTGACGGGGCGCGCCTTAACAAAATTGAGAGAACCGGTGAAAATCAATACACCATATTGATCACCCCGGAAAATTCGCCGATAAATATGAGTCCCTGGTACGCGTTTAAGGTCTGGGGAGCCAAAAGAAAAGAAATTAACGTCAAGCTCACGTACCCGGAATTTGCAAGACACCGTTATACCCCGTTGCATAGCCGCAACGGAAAAAAATGGAAGCCGCTCGAAACCGGGCGGATTACGGAAGAGGAAAAAGGAACGGCTTCGTTTGGTGAGAATTCGCGTCCGAAAAGAATTGTTATGCGGATCAAAATCGGGAAAAATCCGGTTTGGATATCGGCCCAGGAATTACAAACCTCACGGCACGTTTTCAAGTGGATAAACCGCATTTCGAGAAAGTCGTTTGCCCGTTACGAAGATATCGGGAGAAGCAGCGAGGGGCGGCCGCTGAGGATGCTTCAAATCGGGAATCGGGATTCAAAAAAGATGATGGTGGTGATTTCGCGGCAGCATCCGCCGGAAGTAACCGGATATTTCGCGATGCAGTCATTTGTCGAGACGATTGCAGGTAAATCCGCTTTATCAAAACGATTCAGAAGGGACTGGACAGTTTACGTCCTCCCGCTTATGAATCCCGACGGTGTCGACGAAGGCCACTGGCGTCATAATGCCGGGGGGATTGACTTAAACCGCGACTGGACGATTTTTAACCAGCCGGAAGGCAAAGCCGTCAGCGACTTTTTAACCAGCCGCGAACGGGAGACCGGGGGGAAGTTTTATTTCGGAATCGATTTTCATTCGACCTGGGACGATATTTATTACCCGATGGATAAGGAATTCAAGGGCAACATGCCGGATCTGGTTTATGACTGGATCGAGAGCATCAAGAAAGCCATTCCTAATTACGAGCCCAACATCCGGCCCAACGAGCGACCGAAGCCGGCGATTGTTTCCCGGAACTACTTCTATTTTTCTCATGGTATGGAAGCAATTGTGTTTGAGATCGGTGACAATACTTCAAGAAAATTTATCAAAATGAAAGGGCGAACCGGCGCGATTGAGTTGATGAAGTTGATGCTCGCCCGCCGGGATTCCGGCGCCAGGGCCGCCACCGCCGGAAAATAGGATTTAATGCCAAAAAAGCGCGGTAAATTTCAGGAAAAGACTGAAGAGCTGGCAGTCCGGATTTTTATCGGCGCAATCGGGCTGTTTCCTTTGAAATTTTCAATGGGCCTCGGGAAATTGTTGGCGCGGATTTTCCTCAAAATTTTTCCGAAACGAGCCGGTATCGCCTGCCGTAATCTAGAATTGGCCTTCCCTGATATGCCTCAGGATGAAAAACAGAGGATCGTACGTGGCACGTTTAATTCACTCGGCAGACACCTTGGCTTTGTCTCTCATTTCAGAAAATTCAAACCCGAAGATATACGTGAACTGATCGAGGTGGTTGGAAAACAAGAGAATTTTGATCCGGCCATTGCGACCGGCCGCGGAATTCTCTTCTTTACCGGGCACTTTGGAAGTTGGGAGGTCTTTAATCTGCTTCCGCCGGCCTTCGGACACCATATGAACATACTCGTCCGGAGGATAGATAATGAGCTGGTCGAAAAATACGTCGATTCGCTGCGGACCAGGTTCGGGAGTGTGACGCTCGACAAGCGGCGGGCCGCCCGGCAAATGCGTGTAATACTGAAAGAAGGCGGAATTCTCGGAATCCTGGCCGATTTGAACGTTCAGGAAAAAGAGGGAATTTTCGTCGATTTTTTCGGGGTGAAGGCCTCGACATCGACCAGCATCGCCAAATTGGCGATTATGACAAACGCCATCATCATTCCGGCCTTCGCCGTTTGGGAAGAAGGCAAGGGCAAATATGTGGTCTATCTCGAAAAGCCGATCGAAACCGACGAAACGGCGGAAAAGGCGCAGCGTATCGAGGAAATCACAAAAGAGGTAACCAAATCGGTCGAATCATTTGTACGAAAATATCCGGAACAATGGTTATGGATTCACAAGCGATGGAACACTAGGCCGAAAGGCGAGAAGGATTTGTATTAGTGTCGAAATCAATCTCATTGGCCCTAAACCAATCGACGAATTCCTTGATTCCCTCCTCGATCTTCGTCTGAGGATCGTAACCGAGCAGTCGCCGCGCTTTTGAAATATCGGCGTACGTTTGGGGAACATCACCCGGCTGAAATGGCAATTGCTCAATAATTGCACTTTTCCCAAGATTCGATTCCAACAGCGAGACCAATTTGTTAAGCTCAATCGTTTCGGATTCACCAAGGTTGATAACCTCGTGCATCGATCGATCGTAGTCAATCGCCGCCCGGATTCCTTCAATAATATCGTCAATATAGGTGTAATCGCGGCGCGTCTTACCGTCACCAAACACCGGCACCGACAGACCGTCAGCAATCAGACGCGTAAATTTGTGAATCGCCAGATCGGGGCGCTGACAGGCTCCGTAAACGGTAAAAAACCTGAGACATATTGTCCGGATATCGTAAAGATGCGTATAGGTGTGGCAAAACGCCTCGCCGGCAATCTTGGTCGCCGCATAAGGAGAGATCGGTTTCGACACTTTCTCGTCTTCCGAAAAGGGTACATTGCTGCGGGCGCCGTAAACACTCGATGACGAACCAAATACAAATTGCCTGACCGAAAAATCCCGGGCGAGATTGAGCAAATTGATCGTTCCGTCAATATTGGTATCGGCGTACAGTTTTGGTTCAAGCAATGAAGGACGCACGCCGGCCCGCGCGGCGAGATGAACGATGACATCGAATTCGGCACCGGAGAACACCTCACGGAGCTTTTCCAGATCACAGATGTCGATTTCAAACAGCGAGAATCGGGGTTCACTCTTGAAGCCCTCTACATTTCTTCTTTTACATTCGGGCGAATAAAAGTCGTTGAAATTGTCTACGACCGAAACATTAGTAGCCTTGTCCGACAAAAGACGCTTGACCAAATGCGAACCGATAAAACCGGCTCCGCCCGTTACTAATATGTTCTTATTCACAATTTAGAGAAGCGTATTGGAAATGATGTCAAATCCGATTCTGGATCAAGAAAGCAAAATACCATTTTAAATTGCTTCTTCGCAATAACTCAGTTTAAAAAATTCCGGCGCTTATGGAAACGATGCAAAAGTTCTTCCAAAAACCCCTCATAAGTAAACCTTTCGGTATCGTAAACGGGTTTTACTTTGAACATAATCGGCAGCGCCACCCGCCATGCCATCCAATGTCTTTGTTTTTCGGCCAGATCCCAGCGCCTTCTCAAATACATTTCGACAACCTCCATCTCGCTTTCGGTCAAAAGGCTGATGTCTGCCTCAAACGCCACGATTTCCCGGGCCCGCTTGAAAGCGCTGTCGCCGATTGCATCTGAAAATGTTTCGGCAAACGTCGGCGCTTCGTCAGAACGTTCGCGAACCACAACCGTACCGGCAAACATGTCCCCGATCCTTTGATCCCGCCCATTTGCGAAAATCGCTATCAGGCCGATCGAATAAACCGGCAGAAAAAACCCGGGGACCGCATCGAAAATCCTCAACAGGTTACGCGCCAACGCTTCCCAGATCGTAATCGGTCTTCCGTCGTCGCGAATAACCCTGAGTTTGAGCAGCCGTTTGCCCGGTGTCTGACCGTTCCAAAGCCACTCGAAAAAGATAAAATATCCTGCAAAGATCATAAACAGAACGATAATCAGTATGGCAATCGTCCACTTGGGCATTTCTTCAAGCAGCGGCCCCAAGCCGGCGTCGCCAAAAGCCGAGCCGATTCCGGTCAGGCTTAAAAAGAGCCACGCCGCAAGAAAAATTGAGAAATATTGGATGGCATGATCGACCGCGACCGCCAGAAACCGGTTTCCGATCGACGCCAGGGCAAACTCCAAAGGGACACGCTCAGGCGTCTCAATTATCAGGGTTTCTTCTGTTTCAATCAGCCGCGACATCTATTCCGGACACCTTTCCATACTTGCGTTTGCCGACCTGGATCAGGACCTTCTCGGACGCGATCGTGAATTCCCCGACTCCCGCATCCTGAATCTTCTCGCCGTTAACTCTTACGCCGCCCTGCTTGACGAGCCTTTTTGCCTCTCCCTTCGATTCGACCATTTTTGTTTCGACCAGGAGATCCGCGATTTTGTAGCTGCCCGCAGTTATCATTATTTCATCAATATCGTCGGGAAGGTTTCCCTTTGAAAATTGGTTGAGAAAATTCTGTTTGGCAGATTCGGCGGCCGCTGCGGAATGGAAATCCCCGATAATACGCTGCGCCAAATCGATTTTGGCATCCCGCGGATTCATTTCATCGCGCGCACATTGCTGCTTCAACTTTTCAATCTCTTTCGAACTTAAATCCGTCAGGAGCTCAAAATACTTCCACATCAACTCGTCGGATATCGACATCACCTTGCCAAAAATTTCCGCCGGCGGCTCATCGATTCCGATATAGTTGTCCAGCGATTTAGACATCTTCTCGACCCCGTCGGTCCCTTCAAGCAGTGGAGTCGTGATGATCACCTGCGGTTCCTGGCCGTATTCCCGTTGAAGGCTGCGGCCAACGAGAAGATTAAACGTCTGATCGGTTCCGCCGAGTTCGACATCTGCGTTGAGCGCGACCGAATCGTAACCCTGAACCAGCGGATAAAGCAGTTCGTGCATCGAAATCGGCCTTTCTGCATCCATCCGCTTTTGAAAGTCGTCCCGCTCGAGAATCTGTTTGACCGTGACGTGTGAGGTCAATCTGACAAAATCAGACGCATCAAACCCGTCCATCCACTCCGAATTAAACCGAATTTCCGTCTTTTCGGGGTCGAGGAGTTTGAAAATCTGCTCCTTATAGGTTTCGGCGTTCTTGTCAATCTCCTCTCGGGAAAGCGGCGGCCGTGTCGCGTTTTTCCCGGAGGGGTCCCCGATCATCCCGGTAAAGGATCCGATCAAAAAAATCACGGTGTGACCCAGTTCCTGAAATGCCTTAAGCTTGCGAATGACCACCGTGTGTCCCAAATGTATGTCGGGTGCCGTCGGATCGGCACCCAATTTAACGCGCAAAGGCTTGCCCGACTTTTGTGATTTCTCGAGCTTTGCTTTAAGGTCTTCTTCACGAATAAAATCGACCGTGCCCTTTTTAAGAAAGGCTATTTGTTTTTCGATATCCATTTTTCCGCAAGTCGCGCCCGAATGAGGGCTTTAAATTTCAGCGCGAGATTTATTAGAACAAAACTGGTCGCAATTAACAATTGTTTACAAAAAACTATGGAAAACAATCTATCACATACAAAACTGGCGTTTATCGGCTGCGGCGTAATGGCCGAATCGATGATCGCCGGCCTGCTTCGAAAAAAACTGGTCGCACCCGAACAGGTTTCGGCCAGCCATCCGCGTGAAAAGAGGCGTCGGCAACTCAGCGAAAAGTACGGTATTTCTGTTTTCACGGATAATGCCGAAGCCGCCGGTGCTGCGGGCACCGGCGATAATTCGATAATCGTTTTGTGCGTCAAGCCTCAGAGGTTGGGCGGGGTGCTGAGCGATATAAAAAGGGTGGTTTCTCCCGAACAGCTTATATTGTCGATCGTTGCCGGAGCGACCATCAAAACCATTTCCGGAGCGCTTCAGAACGAAAAGGTCGCCCGGACGATGCCGAATACGCCCTCTCAGATTGGGCACGGAATAACGGCCTGGACCTGCACCGAGGCGGTATCGGATTCAGAAAGAGACGGGATTAGGGCGATGTTGACTGCGCTCGGTAAAGAACTGTTCGTGGAGAACGAACATATGATCGATATGGCGACCAGCCTCAGCGCCACGGGTCCGACATATATTTTTCTGGTGATGGAAGCCTTGACCGATGCGGGAGTACATCTGGGGTTTTCCCGCGATATGTCAAAAGAGCTGGTTCAGGAAACGATGCTTGGCGCAGTGCTTTTTGCGATTGAATCCGATCTTCATCCGGCCGAGCTCCGCAATATGGTTACGTCACCGGGCGGGACGTCGGCTGACGCGATTTACCAGATGGAAAAGGGGAGCCTCAGAACGGTCCTCTCAAAAGCGGTTTTTGCAGCCTATCAGAAGGCGGTTGAACTTGGTGAGAAGAAATAACCGGCAGAACGCTGGATTTTATGAATTTCTGTTTGAAATTTTGTAATCTGATATTTGAAATCGGAAAAACCGAACAACCACCCCCCGGCTTAGGCCGGACCCCTCCTGGCCAGGAGGGGAGCCTTTTGAAATTTGATATTTGAAATCGTTAAGCGGGAACCGGGTTTTAACCAGCTTTCTGATAGGCTTCTTTGATCCAACCCATTAATTCTGAGTCAATATCTCCGACTCCGGTTACCTGAACCCGGTGAGTACACATCGCACCGAACGGCCCTGAACCTTCCAGTCTTTTACCAGTATCCTTTCCCTTTAACTTCAAGCCCAAATCCATACGGGTTTTTGTAGACGGCTGGATCAGCACAAATTGGTATTTGCGTTTTACGCTGACATTGGCTTTTTTTGGTATAAACTCAATATCATCTCCCAGCTTCCCGATCTCCTTTTTTAATTTCTCGTAAACCGGTTTGAAATGTTCTTTGCCTTTTGAATACTGAGTTTCGATTAAATCGTCGTCTTCATGAAACCTGGCATCGGATTGCCGCGCCGTGTGGGCAACCAGATTTGCATACCCATGCGTAAAATCGTGTTCGGTTTTGAGAAACTTGATGATCTCTCCGTGTTTTTCAAATTTGCCCTTTTTAACGATCTTGACCCATTCCTCAAGCGATTTTCCCGTTTTTTCCATCAATCCTTTTTCCATAATTTTTTATCCTCGATCTTGTTTTTTTAAAATTCTATACTTCTTTCCAAATGAAGGATTGGAAAAAAATTACCTCGTCCGATCAATGGAAATTCCATTGCGATTTGATCAGCCGGCACCTTTGGAAGCGCCTTCACCGTCGGGGACCGGCTTCAGCAAATC
>JBFGKW010000057.1:0-19702 GCA_041576495.1 Aridibacter sp.
GCGGCTCTTTTTCCGTCCGGGGATATCTCCGGTTCCTGGATCAAACGCGCCCTGACCGGTCCCGAATCCAATTTCTTCGGGACATATAGTTCGGGGCCGGCGTCAAGTGACACCCGCGCCGTAAACGGGATTACCTGATCGCTCCCGGTATCGATATTGAGGCGGTGTATCTTTCCGCCGTAAGCTAAAATCAACTCCCTTCCGTCGGGCGTAAACACATATCCGGGCAGCAGATCCCGTGTCGGGCGAGATTCCTGCTCGTCCCGCTGAACCGGAAATTTGAGCCACGCCTCATCTCCATTGGTCAGATTTCGTATTCTCAAACCGGTGCGGCCTTCGTAGCGTGTTCCAAACACGAGCTTTTTATCGTCGGGGGAGATCTGGGGGCGAAATGCATTACCCGGGGCGAACGTAATCTCGTCCTCGTCCCCGGTCGTGCGGTCGCGCCTGATGATCTGACATTCGCTGACCGTAATTCTGGGCCCGGTTCTTGGCGCCTGACGGGCGAAATAGATGTAGCGCTGATCATTGGATGGGATCGCCCCAAAAAAACTCGGCCCGGCTCTGGGAGGCCCATCGGCGGTCGGTGACGGCGGTTTCCCTTTTGTTATCCGGAGCCCGGCGCCTCCAAGAATGTGATACATCCACAACTCAGCCGCTCCAAGCGTAGCCGGCGACGATTTTGAAACGATTATGTATTGACCGTCAGGGGTCCAGACCGGGGATATGAACTCGGCTTGCTCCTCTCTCGACAACTGCTTCGGCGCGTTCCCGTCGGCTTGGGAAATCCACAGGTTGTTTGACCCGCTCCGGTCGCTCACAAACGTGATCATCTCGCCATTGGGCGAATACTTCGGCTGCGAATCAAACGGCAGGCCGGTCATCAGGGGAACCGCGTTCCCGCCGCTGATCGGCAGGGTGTAAAGGTCGCCCAATAGATCAAAAATAATCGTGGTACCGCCGGGCGAAAGGTCGACTGACATCCACGTTCCTTCGTCAGTCGTAAATTCGATTTTGCGGGTGGTTTCGAGCGGGAGCCCCTTCTTCTTTTGATCGCTCTTTTCGTCCGCCGGACGATTCAAATTCTCCTGGGCGGAAATGTTTTCAACCGCGAAAGGAGTGAGACCTAAAACACTAATGGCGGCAGATATCGACAATAGAATTTTTATCGAAAAATATTTTCGTGTGACCAAAATTACCTCCGGTAAATGAGTCTGATTGAATGTTTAAATCGTCCGACAATAAGGATCGTAAAATTTATAAATTGTTTTATATCACAACGGCGCTTTTGCAGTCACTTTCTATCCTGACTGTATTTTGCCTTTTCCAATCGTTGAGAAACCGTTATCATAGAATTTGGCAATTTTCCTTTGTCAGACCCGATCGTTAATCACATCTTCTTATCTTGCCGCAGGGATCAATTCGATGATTATTCAAAACTCATTTGAAACCGTTACCGGTTTGCCGATTTTGGCGGGCTATCTTTTGTTTTTCTTGTTTGGTTCGATTGTAGGTAGTTTCCTGAATGTCGTTATTCACCGGATCCCGCTCGGAAAATCAATCGTATTTCCGAATTCTTCCTGTCCGTCCTGCCAAAAGGAAATTAGGCCGTACGATAATATTCCGATCTTCAGCTGGCTGGTTCTCGGGGGCAAGTGCCGAAACTGCCGATCGCCCATATCTCCGCGGTATCCCGCGGTAGAATTGCTTACCGCGGTGTTGTTTGTCACCGTATTCTGGCAAGTAGGTTTCAACCCCTATTTGCCCGTCGCGCTCGTTTTCGTGACTGCGGTCGTTTCGCTGATCTTTATCGATGCGGAACATATGATACTGCCAAATGTGATCACCTATCCGCTCTTGGTTTTTGCGCTTGTCATTCGCGTTTCGTACCCCCTGCTTTTTGGGGGCCGGGCTTATTTTAGCGACCTGTCCGTTTATCCGATGACGCTTTTGGACGGCCAGCCGATCTGGTTCATTTCGCTATTGGGAGCGCTTCTCGGCGGTTTGTTTGGCGGCGGTTCGCTGTGGTTGGTGGGTGAAACCTGGAAAAGGCTGAGGGGCGTCGATGCGATGGGGCTGGGCGATGTGAAGATGATGTTCGGGGTCGGAGCCTTGCTCGGCTGGAGGCTGACTTTTCTTTCTATTTTCATCGGCGCCTTGACCGGGGCGGTGGCCGGCATACTCATCATAGCGCGTCACAAAGATAAGGATTTTCAGGCACAGATCCCGTTCGGTATTTTTCTCGGAATCGGCTCGATTGTTGCGCTCTTGTTTGGCGATTTATTGATCGGCTGGTACATCGATAATTTCATTCCGGGTTAGTCAGGCTTTGACGCTGATAGATTCTTCGAGACACGGAAGTGAACAATAATAATCCGCTTTTAGCTTTACCGCCTCACTCCGGGGTGTCCACTTATTGCATTTCGGACATCGAACCAACTCGGTGTCTCGGCTGGTGTCCTTTTTCGGCACCTGCTTTTGAGCCGGTTTCACTTGCTGCTGAAATTTTCTAAAGGTCCGCCACATAAACCAAGCGGTCTGAAGGTGTTGCCGGTACCGGTAAACGATCATCGCAACCAAAACCAGTATCAGTAGTAATATTATTATCCACTTCATTGTTTAACTATTTTCGTGAGTTTCGATTCCAAATCCGCCATTCCCGGGTGGTTGCGATTAACTTCCTTGAGCCTTTTAAGAAAACCATTCGCCTTTTCCTCATCGCCCACCGCGATTTGCGCCTCGGTCATATATCGGAGGGCCCGCTCGTGCCTCGGATCAATTTTAAGAGTCGTTTCAAACTGTACTGCCGCATTCGCGGGATCCGGATTTGCGGAAAGCAAATAGGTCAGACCGAGATCGGTGATTACGCCCGTGTCTTGGGGATACTTGCTCAAAGCCTTTAGATATAGTTCACGGGCCTTTAAATTGCGTTGCTCAGTCCTGTTTATCTGACCGAGGTCATAATTGACGTTGGCCAGTGATACCATCACTTGATAATCGTCGGGGTTTAGCGAAAAGGCGCGTTCCAGCAGCGCAGCAACTTCAACCAACAGCTCCGCATCTTGCTTTGACGCCGCATAGCGGTATAACGCCAGTCCGAGCTGTTTTTGAAATTCAAAATTATCGGGATTCTCCTTCGCTTCCGCTAACTTCCCGTCAATTTCCGCCCGGCTTAAGTCTTCCCCGGCTTGATTTTTTCCGGTGCCGGCCGCTTGTTCCCGAAGGCCCATGTTTTCGGTTTGAAGGGCGCTTAGTTGGCTTCGATTCAATGCATTCGCAACTAGAAATCCACCGGCAAACCCGAGCAGGATTCCGATTACCGAGAGCCAAACTGCTTTGCTGTTCATACGCGAATTTTATCAAAGATTGTTGACAAGAGATAAGCGCCGGCGCTTAAAACACGACGACGCTTACTTCCCAAAAATTAATTTCCGGTTTTTAGTCTTTGTCTTTTTTTCCTTCCGGAGCAATATATGGCAAATCTTCGGATCTTCGCCGCGGCAGCGGATCGGTTGATCTGCGTCGCGGCACAGTCGTATCGTCTCTCCTATCGACACTCCCGCTCGGAAGTCCCTTACCGTGAACGGCCTCGACCAGTATCCGTGTTATTTCCTGAGAAAGGGTACGGTGCTGCGTAGCAGCACGCCGTTTTAAAGATTCCTTCAATTCATTCGGAACATATGCGCCGATGAAAACGCCTTTACGATTCGCCATAAGACTTAACAAAGCTCCTTTTTATAACTAATTATAACCATAATAACACCGGGCAATTTAAGTAAGTCCGTAAGCCGAATTCTGTTACCCCGTTTTTACACAAAGCGATAATCATTCATCTAGGCTGCCTGTTGCCAGGCCGCTCGAGCGACCTACCCGAAAACGCCGTTTGATATTACTCAAACGTTAAGCGAGCAGCTTAACACTGCGTTTCCCTATTTGGTCTTGCACCGCGAGGAGTTTACCCGGCCGTGGCTGTTACCAACCTCGCCGGTGAGCTCTTACCTCACCATTTCACCCATCACCAATTAATTGGCTGGAATGCTTTCTGTTGCACTTGTCGTTACCGGTCAATGAGACCGGCACCCGGAAATTATCCGGCCCGCTGCTCTATGGTGTTCGGACTTTCCTCTTTAACCCAGGGAAAAAGCGATTATCCGACTTACTTAATTGCCAGGCAAGATCATTCTAACAAAAATTGTTCAACATTGAAATCTTCAGTTTATGCCTTTTAATTATTGCAAAACTGTCCTGACATTCCGCAACTTACCTGTCCGATTCAATGACATCTCCGGCTTCCAGCACCGGGTCCGGCGCCTTCCCGTTTCTTATGTCCTTGAGCTTATATACTCTTGATTTTAAAAACCCTTTTTCATTTTTCCTGCGTACCGTGACCTTCTTAACCACCGGTTGTTTTAATCCGCCCGACGCAAGTATTGCCTGGGTCAGGGTCATCCCGACGGTAAAACCCTGCTTTCCGGATTGATTGACAAAATTTCCGATATAATAAAACC
Source organism: Aridibacter sp. (assembly GCA_041576495.1). Classification (GTDB taxonomy): domain Bacteria; phylum Acidobacteriota; class Blastocatellia; order Pyrinomonadales; family Pyrinomonadaceae; genus Aridibacter. Next base: position 4,509 of record JBFGKW010000057.1, read on the forward strand.
CGTCGGCGGCTTCTGCGCCGGCAGCCGTAAACTCTATAATGTCACCCGGATATATCAAAAATCCGTGCTTTTCCGGATCGGACAAATCGATAACGTACCGGTCTGATTCGTTTCTCTTGATGATCGCCTTTTTAGCTTCGGGTTTGACGATCGTTTCGGCTCGAATCACAAACAGCGGTATGGCTTCGCGCTGTAGATAAGTGACTCCGGTTTTCTCAACCAGTCCGGTAACCCTGATCTTGTGGCTGGTGTGTTCGCGAACCCGCACCAGAATCTCCAGATCTTTGTAAAGGTTGATCCGTTCGCGCAGCAGCTCTTCGACCTCGTCGGCGGTTAATCCGGCGACCGAAAGCATCTTGCCGGCCAAGGGATAATCGATGGTTCCGTCGTCAAGCACGGTATAGTATTTCGACGACGAGGCCGATCCGTTCTGTAAACTGATGAATAGAATATCGCCAATTCCGATCTTGTAATACTCCGTCGGCGAACGATTATCGACGGCTGCATTCTTGGCAATTTCTCTGGTCTTCTTTGCAATGGTCCGATTCTCCGCCTTCCCGTCCGACTCCCGACGGGAGTCGATTTCGCGTAAATCTCCGCCGTTACCCGTAAAACTTACGTTTTGCACCCCGCTCGCACCGGATTTTCCGCTATCCGGGGTTTCAGTCGCCGGCTCAGCCGTCTTTTTGCCATCAACCGCGTTTGCCCGCGATTTTTTCTCAACGGCCGGGTTTGAGGGCTGGTTTTTTTCGCCCGATTTGCGGATGGGCGGATTTGCCGAATAGCTGAAATTGACTTTTTTCTCTTTCTTTGGCGGTTCCTGTGCGTACCCCGGTCCTGCCGCAAGCAGCGGGATGAAAACCAGGAATAAGTTGAATTTTTTCGAAACGCTCATCGGATAAGTCATCTGCCTTTTCAGGCACTCTACGGGAATACTAATCCCTCAATCATATAAAATCCTAATAGCCGCAATTTTCGATATTTTAAATCAATCCGGCCCGATCCGAATTAGGAAATACTAAATTCTCTTTTTTTCGAACTATCTTAAATTATAGCTCCCGGCTTGCGGAAGAGAATTTGGGTCAAAAAGGTGCTTCCAACGGACGGAGAAACTCTGACGAATTTTTTCTTCAACCTCGTCCGCTGAATCACACATCTCGAGCTCGCTTACAATTTCCCGTGCTTCCTCATACGCAATCCCATTTATCACACTCCTGACCCGCGGAATGGCGTACAAATTCATACTCAGTTCCCTGGCCCCCAAGCCGATCAGGATCAACGCGTAAAGCGGCGATCCGGCCATTTCACCGCAGATAATTACCGGGGTCCGGTTCCGTTTACCGGCTTCTAAAACGATTCGGACGCTGCTCAAAACCGCCGGATGGAGCGTTCGAAACCACTCGGCAACCTGTTCGTTGTCCCGGTCGACTGCGAGCAGATATTGAACGAGATCGTTTGTCCCGAGACTCAAAAACTCAACTTCCCTAACGATTTTGTCAATTGCGAGCACGGCTGACGGAACCTCGATCATTGCGCCGACTTCGGGATTTCCCGCATCAATCCCCTCATCCAGGAGTTTGTTTTTTTCCTCGGCCAGGATTCCTCTGGCAATCCTGATTTCAGAAACATCCGAGATCATCGGCAATACGATATCGATCTTTCGATTAAATGAAGCGCGAAGCAGCGCCCGGATCTGTACTCGAAATTCCGTCTGATCGCTCAAACTCAGACGAATCGCGCGCAGTCCGAGTGCCGGATTTTTCTCTCTTTCGGCATTCCTGCCTGCAAGCTGGTCGATTCCGACGTCAAACGTCCGAATTTTTACACCGTGTTTTCCGACGCTGTCCGCCGCTTGAAGGTAACTTTCGAATTGCTCTTCTTCTGTCGGAAAGCCGCGGTACTGATTGAACAGAAACTCCGACCGGTATAAGCCGATTCCTTTGGCACCAAACTTGGCCGCTTCGTCATATCCTCCGGAAAAATCGAGGTTGGTCCGAAGCGTAATCTCGACGCCGTCAAGAGTTTTTATCGCCGCCGCCTTACCATCATATTCGACAACCCGTTGGATGACGCCATTGGTGTCATTTTTGCTGAACTGATCTATCGACCGGGCCGAAGGATTGAGCGTCACCTCACCCCTAAACCCATCGACGATCACATCGTCGCCGGTTTCAACCCGTCTTAAAAATCCCTTAAATCCGGTTACCGCCGGGATGCCCAATTCTCTTGCCAGGATAAAGGTGTGCGAGGTCCAACCGCCATTTTCGGTGACGATCGCGATCGGATCGTTCTGGCTGATTTCGATGAGCGTTGTCGGATTGACCTCTTTGGCCGCGACGACTGTATTGCTGCCGAAACTCACTTCCGATTTGCGGCCGCCGCCAAGTGCCGTAAGCAGTCTTTCGGCGATATCCTCGAGATCGATGTACTTTTCCCGGAGATGCTTATCGGTGAGTTTCTTATACCGAAAAACATAAGCGTCGGTCACCGATTTCACAGCCCATTCGGCGTTTACCTTTTCCCTGGTAATCGTATCTTCGATTTTTGCGAGGAGCGATTTGTCTTCGAGAAACAATAAATGTGTTTCGAAAATGCTTGCCTGGTTTTCCCCAACCGCCATATCACGGTCGCCGCTGATTTGCCGTAATTGACGTTTTGCAAGACGGACAGAAGCCCTGAATCTTCTTAGTTCCTTTTCAATCTCTTCGTTGGTCAACCGGATTTCAAAAAACTGGCGCCGCTGACCGTGAAGACAGAGTATCCTTCCAATTCCCACCCCCCTCGAGACCGCGCGGCCCTTGAGAACCACTTCATTTTTCTTTTGTTTTTGGCCCATTAATTAGAGATTAACCGTAGAAACCTAATTATATTCAATTGTTGTTCAACCTCAAATTCAGGATTCAGAGATCACTTCTTCCGGCGTCAGGTTTCCCGCCTCGTGAATCGCGCGTGTCGTATTGGTAAACAACAAAATAATACAGCCAACCACAAAAAAGAATATCAGCGCCAAAATCGCCTGCCGGTATGAATTAGTCAACTGCGCAACGAGGCCGAATGCGATAGGCCCGATCCATGAAGTACCGCGTTCAGATATTTCATAAATTCCAAAAAATGCCGATTCGCGCCCTTTTGGAATCATCTTTGAGAATAACGAGCGCGAGAGCGCCTGTGATCCGCCCAGAACAAAACCGATCGCGCCGCTCATAAAATAAGCTTCGACCAGAGTATCGAGCACGGCGTAGCCATAAATAACCACCAGCGACCAGATGACGAGCGAGATCATGATCGCAGTTTTCGTACTCGTCAGGCTGGATATTCTTTCAAACACAAGCGCGCCAAACAAACCTACGACCTGTGCAATCAAGAGCGCGATTAATAAAAAAGATGTATCTATCTCGAGGCCCTTGGCCACAAACAATTCCTGAGTCAGAAATACTCCCGATTGGCTGATCACCGTTTGAATACCGTCGTTGTAAAGCAAATAAGCGATCAAGAATAACAGAGTGTGTTTCAACTTGAATAATTCGCGGAATGTTTCGAGAAGCTCTGAAAAACCGGCAACCACTACATTCTTGCCGTCGGGCGCACTTCTCACGGGCGGCCGCTTTTTGAGGAAGACAAAGGTAAAAATTGAGAATCCGCCCCACCACAGTCCTGCCGAAAGGAGGCAAATCCGGACCGCCATGTTGATCGAAATTCCGAGGGCTTCGGCGTTGGAAAGCAAAATCAGATTTGCAACGAGCATCAGGCTGCCGCTGATATATCCGGTCGCAAATCCCCAACTCGAAACTTTGTCGCGTTGGGCTTCGTCCGTAATATCAGGCAAGAACGAATTGTAAAATACGATTGAGGCGCCGGCGGAAAGATTGGCGACGATAAAGAAGAATATCCCCATCAAATACAAGCTTCCGTCGACAAAGAAAAGGAGACAAGTCGCAATTGAACCGAGGTAACAGAAAAACGCCATGAAGCGTTTCTTAAGATTTGTGTAATCGGCGATCGCGCCCATCAGAGGCAAAAAGAAAACCTGCGCAAATACTGAAACGCCGACGGCATATGGAAACAAGGATTTGGCGGTCACATTTCCAAATACTCCGAGGCTCAAAACGATGCCATTTTCGCCGACCGCCGCCTGCGCCAGCGCCGTCACATACTGGCCGATCAATGCCGTTACGACGGTCGTAAAAAACACCGAATTCGCCCAGTCATACATCAACCAGCCAAAAATTTCCTTACGGTCGTTTATAGGAAACCCGCCCGATTTGCTTGGATTGTTCATTCGGTTAAAAGATTAATTATTGCCGGCGTAATGTCTGTCAGGTCTTTTATCCGCCTGGCGGTATCCTGCTTTTTTCTCCCCCAGACGATGGTTGGAACCTTATTCAATGTGTGGTTGCGGATGGACAGATTCTCTATGTTTCCGTGGTCGCTTGTCAAGATGAATGTAGTTTCTTCAAGGTCGATCCGCGCAAGCGCTTCCCTCACGAACTCAGCAAGAGACGGCAGATGTTCTTTTGCCGCGGAAAGGTCTCGGGCGTGCCCGATCTTATCGGTGATGAAATGTTCATAAAGGGTAAATCGATAGTTGTGCGCGAGTTCTGAAAGAATTTCTGCAACGTCGATCGTTGTATACTCGGGAATTCTAAATCCGTTTTCGATCAACGACCTGTTTGTGAAATCATGAAATATTGCCTTTCTTCCGAGAAGGTCAGAAAGGCGTCTGAATTGGACCTTCGAAGCTTCTACGGCACAGGTGGTCGCAGATTTTCTCCGGGCCTTGTTCTCAAAAAAAGCCGGAGTGTACGCATTCGCAAAAACGTTTTCGAACACGCCGTTCTCCTCCAACTGGCGGAATATCGAATGCTCAAGAAGGATGTCGCGGAGCGTTTGGTTGGGAAACCCTTGTTTGTGTCCGCCATTAAACCTGGGCGCATTGATGCCGGTGTAAATCGCAGTTTGACCCGATGCGCTTTGCGGCCGTCCGTCGACGCCGAGCCGGGCATCGGTTTCAACCAGGATCCCGTCGCCGAAGATCTTGCGCTTTTCACCCACGAAATGACCGAGCGGTTCGACATTTTCGGTCAGCGTAAAAGGGTTATACTCATTCCTTTCACCGATACCGAGCCCATCAACAAAAAAAAGCACGACCGAAGAATTGCTCATATTACGATTTGTGCTCTCATCGAAGGCTTTACGCCAAATTCGCGGAGCGTTTGAAATGCCAACGGGTCGGACACAACGGGTTTTATCTCACGGAGAACCCGGACAATCAACTCGTCGCCCAGAACAGCCCGCAAGCTCATTACATCCTCAGGCGTGCAAAACACGAATTCGTCAATCGCTCCTCCGGCAATCAATGTCTGAAACCGGGCAATTTCCGTAACTCCCGGAAGCAGGCACCGGTAGACCCCGATCTCTTCAACCCACTTGACCCTTTCGCGGAGCAATGATGAGATTTCGAGTTTCGCTCCGGCTTCTTTTACAATTAAAACCCCGAGCCCGCTGAATTCTTCTGGAGAAACGACAAAAGACTCAATCGCGTCCAAAACCGTCCGGGGATCTAAATCTGACGGAATCACATCGGCATGGATCGTCCGGAATCTGAGCCGGTCGGTTACCGCCTCGCCAAAAGCACAGACCATAGTATCGTCAAGCGTTAACGGATCGAGGCCGAGTTCGGATAATATTTCGAAAAAAGCTTCGACCGAATGAATATCGGTAAAAATGATCCACCGCGACCCGCTCAAACTATCAATCGCACCCGAAATCGAATCTCGCCGGCCCGAAATTCTTATGTCGATCTCAGGAAACTCAACCACGGAAGCGCCGTTTTTTCTCATCTGGCCGATAAACTTTTTGTTGCCGGGGGATGCCACAACGCCGTATCTTTTTTCCGGCTTCGGGTTTTGCATTCTACACTGATTCTAACTGCAAAACATGTTTTGGCAAGTTTGCATTTGAAAGCCAAAATCGTTAACTTTGATGTTTGGGCAATTTGGAATACAGCTAACCTTGATCGTCAAATTTTTACCATCCGGAAACGATGAAAGCAATGATTTTAGCCGCAGGTTTTGGAACGCGGCTTTTTCCTTTAACGATCGACAGAACAAAGCCGGCGATACCCTTTCTGGGGAAACCGCTCGTCGGCTATGTGGCTGAATATGTAGCCAAATACGGGTTCAAAGACGTGGTTGTTAATCTCCATCATCAGCCCGAGTCCGTAAGAGCCGCACTCGGCGACGGAAGTGATTTCGGCGTCACAATACATTACACTTATGAGCAGCCCAAAATTCTCGGCACGGCCGGGGCACTTGACAATGCCCGTCACCTCCTCGAAGACGAAACATTTTTAATTGCCAATGGAAAGATAATCACCGACGTTGATATTGACGAAGTGCTGGCGGCTCACCGCAAGTCGGGCGCCCTGGCAACGATGGTGCTTAAGGAGAACGCCGATTTTGAAAACTTTACTGAAGTATTTGTCGAAAACGGCCGCGTTTCCGGATTCGGAAATGGGTTTCCCGATCGAAAAAACAGGATTGACGGCGCCGCTCCTCCATTGATGTTTACCGGGATCCACATCGTCGAACCACGGGTTTTTGAGTATATTCCGCGGGGGATTTATTCGGATATCGTACCGACCTTTTACAATCCGGCGATTAAAAAGGGTGAAAAAATCCTTGCCCATATTACGAACGGGAATTGGTACGAATTATCCACCATCCCGCGTTATCTTGATATTACGCTCGGAATGCTAAACGGCGATCAAGATCGAAACGTCATCGGAAAAAATGTGCGGGTTGCAGCGACGGCCAAAATCGAGGACTCGATAATTTGGGATAACGTCGTAATAGAAGATGATGCATTCATATCCCGCTCGATCGTCGGTGACGACGTGACTATAAAACGCGGGGAGACTTATCGAAATTCAGCCATCGTCCGGGGTGATATGCTCGATCATTGCGACGAAATTCCAAAAAAGGCCCTGACGGGTGAAATGATTGGTGAAAACTACGTTGTGCGGCTTGATTAGGAGTATTATTTTCGCCTATGACGCAGCTATTCAATACTTCTTCGAGCGAGCGGCTTAACCAGTTCCTTTCGACTCGTAATTTTAAACGCGAATTTGAAAAGCTGACTCCGGATGCATCGACGCGCGAGTATTTTCGGATCAGATCAAATGGTAAAACCTTAGTCGCCTGTCTTTATCCCGGGCCCTTTGATCAAACGCTTCCCCAAATCGATGTCACTAAACTATTTCTAACCTGCGGTTTACCGGTCGCGAGAATCATTGAAATCGATTATACGCTCGGAGTCATCCTTCAGGAGGATTTTGGAGACCGTATATTGCGCGAGTTGCTGGAAACCGCGGATCCTAACAAGCGGGATGAGTTAACCGATCGGGCGATTTCTTTGATTGCCAGGATTCAACACGCAACCCCAAGAGCCGTTGAACTCGAATCGATTGCCTCAAAGCTCAAGTTTGATGAAGAAAAGCTTTTTTGGGAACTCACATTCTTTCGGAAACATTATTTCGAAAGCCTGAGGAAAATGAAGCTCGATGAATATCTCGAAGACGGGTTAACAAAGGAATTTACCCAGCTGTCGCGCGAAATCGAAGGGTATGCCCGGGTCCTGACCCATCGTGATTTTCATGCGGCTAACCTGATGGTTGATGACAGGCAGGAGCTTAAGATTATTGATCATCAGGATGCCCGGCTCGGTTCGATCGCCTATGATCTTGTTTCGCTCCTGCTCGACAGGATTAACGAAGCCCCTGCCTCAAATTGGCTGATCGCACGTAAACGCGTTTTTCTCTCGGAGCGAGAAAAACTAGGATTGCATCTTGTCGATACCGACGATTTTGATTACGAGTTTGATCTGGTAACCGTCCAGCGCTGCTTAAAGGCGATCGGAACCTTTTCCAACCAGGCGGCGAATGCCGGAAAGCGGCATTATATCCGGTTTATCGATCCGATGTTCAGCGTTGTGCTCAAGGCGTGTCAAAACCTCGATAAATATCCGGTTACGCAGCGGGTTATAAAAGGAATTCTCAACTGAATCGACAGGCCTTCAGCCGATTCAAACATTGCGATCAGGGTAAAGAAAACGGCGCGAATAGATTCTCCGTGCAAATTTGATAGTATATCTCCTTAAAAATTTTGGAAAAACTCGGGCGAGCTGATATGAAGCAAACTTACGTCGATGAACTAAAAGATAAGATCGGTCAGGAAGTCATACTCAAGGGTTGGCTTTATAATTCGCGGTCGAGCGGCAAATTGGTGTTTGCCGAACTGCGTGACGGGACCGGGATCGTCCAATGCGTCGTTTTCAAGGGAAATGTCGACGAAGATGTATTCGAACAGGCCAAGGGACTCGGTCAGGAGTCTTCTTTGATCGTCCACGGCACTGTAAAAGAGGATTCCCGGTCAGCAATCGGAGTTGAAATCGATGTTACAGATCTTGAAATCATCCAAAACGCGACCGATTATCCGATTACACCCAAGGAACACGGGACCGAATTTCTGATGGACCACCGTCATTTATGGATTCGTTCGAAGAAACAGCACGCCGTATTGCGTATTCGTCACACGGTGATCAAAGCGGTCCGCGATTTCTACGACCAACGCGGATTCATTCTGGCGGACACACCGATTTTTACTCCCGCCGCGTGTGAAGGCACGACAACGCTTTTTGAGGTGGATTATTTTGGCGATGACACAGCGTATCTAACTCAGAGCGGCCAGTTATATAACGAGGCGACCGCCGCCGCTTTTGGGAGATCTTACGCGTTCGGCCCAACGTTTCGTGCAGAAAAATCCAAGACTCGCCGTCATTTGACCGAATTCTGGATGGTCGAGCCGGAGGTTGCATATGCAACTCTCGACGACATGATGGATCTGGGCGAAGCGATGATCTTGTATATCGTTGAACGCGTCTTGAACGACCGGAAAACCGATCTCGAAGCACTGGAACGCGATGTTTCGGTGCTGGAGGCTATTAAGGCGCCGTTTCCAAGGCTTCATTACGATAAAGCTGTCGGGTTGCTTCAGGAGGGTTTTGAAAAGGGCGAACTCGAAAACGAATTCGAATGGGGCGGTGACTTCGGCGCTCCCGATGAGACGTATTTATCGAATCAGTTTGGATTGCCGGTATTTGTCCATCGCTTCCCCGCCGCGATCAAGGGCTTTTATTTTGAATTGGACTCTGACCGGCCGGAACTGGCGTTGGGCCTCGACTTGCTGGCTCCCGAAGGATACGGCGAAATTATCGGCGGCGGAGAACGTTCGATGGATCTTGAGTACCTGGAAAAACAGATCGAAGAACACCATCTCCCGAGAGAATCGTTTGAATGGTACCTGGATCTGCGCCGTTACGGGAGCGTGCCTCATGCCGGGTTCGGAATGGGAATCGAGCGCTGTGTAGCATGGATGGCCGGCATTGAGCACGTCCGGGAAACCATACCGTTCCCTCGGATGCTTTACCGTTTGCGGCCTTGAGCGCCCACAGTCCTCATTCTGAAGCACGGCGAGCCGCCCGACGTTTATTTGGGCGCCGCGATGTATAATACCTATCGATGAATTTATTCCGCGTTTCTCTATTCCTTTGTTTTGTCGCTCTTTTTGGATGCTTTGTTTCATTTGGTCAGATCAGACCAATCAATGACCTCGATCCGACCGTCATCTTGATATCAATCGACGGATTTCGTTACGACTACCTGGATCTTCACAAACCGACGCATTTGAGAGAGCTTGCAAAAACCGGCGTACGTGCAAGGTGGCTGGTTCCGGTTTTCCCGACCAAGACATTTCCGAACCACTATACGATTGCCACCGGCCTCTTTCCCGAAAAGCACGGGATTATCGAAAATAATATGTATGACCCGGAATCTGATTCCGTGTTTGCACTGGACAAACGGGAAGAAGTACAAAACCCGCGCTGGTGGAGGGGGGAGCCGATTTGGGTGACTGCGGAAAAACAGGGCCAGATATCGGCTGCCTTCTTCTTTCCGGGGACCGAGACAAAAATCAACGGCAGGTATCCAACGCACTGGAAACCGTATGACGGCAGTGTTCCAAATGAAGAGCGGATCGATGCCGTGCTGGGATGGCTGGATTTGCCGAAGTCGGCGCGTCCGACTTTTATCACAACTTATTTTTCCGACGTCGATGACGCGGGCCATCGCTATTCTCCGGCCGCAGCTGAAACCGCCGATGCAGTTCGAAGTGTGGATGCAATGGTCCGGAGACTCACCGACGGACTTAAAACCAGGGGAATATTTGAAAAGGTTAACCTGATAATCGTTTCGGATCACGGGATGGCAGCGTCACCCGTCAAAAACATGATCGTCCTCGATGAAATGTTTGATACATCGCTTGCCAAAAGGATTTTCTGGGTCGACGAATTTGTACAAATCTTTCCGGGTGAGGGAAACGAAGTGGAGATTTACGATTCGATAAAACTTAAACTCCCTAAATATGGGCGGATTTACCGAAAATCAGAAATGCCGTCAAGATACCGTTTCGGGAAAAATTCGAGAATTGCGCCGATCCTGGTCCTTCCCGACGAAGGCTGGCGGCTTGTCACACGAAAAGAGTATGATTTGGCAATAGAATCAGACGATTACCAAACAGTTAAAGGCTCTCATGGATACGATAATGGACTCAAATCGATGCGGGCTTTGTTTATCGGACATGGCGAAGCTTTTAAGCGGGGACTCGTTGCAGATCCCTTTGAGAATTTGGAAATTTATAATTTGATGTGCAGAATACTCGGTCTGACACCGGTGGAGAATGACGGTGATTTCAAAAACATCGAATATATTCTGAAACGATAAATGTTCTCAATGTGATCTAATCCGAACGGATCGTCAAAACTGCTATCTCGGGCGGAACCAGAAACCTCACCGGCAAAATACTCGTTCCGACTCCCGTAGTTACAAAGATATCGATATCATCTTCTTTAATGTGCCCGGAAACGTATTTTTTTCCGTAACTCGACGGTACGACCGGCGCTCCGATAAGGGGGAATGAGACCTGTCCGCCGTGCGTATGGCCGGCAAGAAACAATTTGAGTTCGGGAGACACGAGATTATTGCCCGTCACCAATGGGGCCACATCCGGACTGTGCTCGAGTGCAATAATATTGCCGTTCCCACCGGATCGATCGATCAGCTCACGAATTTCATCGCCAAACGTACTCCACCGCGGGATACTCGCATGATCAATCAGACCCAAAATTCTTAGCATTTCACCGTTTATCTCAACCGAATCGACTCGGTTTTGGAGGACGGTGAACCCGACATCTCCAAGAGCATCAGCGACTTTCCGATCGCTATACCAGCCGTCGTGATTCCCCAATACCGCATAGATTCCGTATTTCGAGGTAAGTCCCTTGAGATTTGCGGCGACGACCGCCATCGGCATTTTTAATCCACGTTCGGCAACCGGCTTATTGGCGCGTTCCTGTGAGACAAAATCTCCAAGGAGGACTACCAAATCGGGATCCTGGAGGTTTGACAGCCTGACGACATCGCGAATCTTTTGTTCCGTAATAAAACTCGATCCGCCGTGGATGTCGCTGATAGCGACGATTTTTAGGCCGTCCAGTGCCTTATTCCAGCCGTCTATCCGAATCGTTTTTTCGGTAATCACGAGCTTATTGGGCTCAATAAAAACCGCATAGCCCAAGAGGCCCGCAGCGATCATCCCAAGTACTGAAAAACTCAGCGCGAAGATTTTGGACTTTCCTGTCATCTGGTTGTCATGCTCCGAAATACTCTTTCCAACGCCGTTTGACCAGTTCTTCGATATCCGGCCTCACTTCGACCTCTTTCGGATACCACGGCTTCATACGCGCATCGATGACGACAGGCTTCGAGTATGAGATGTGATTGTGCTCGACTGCCGTATTTTTTGAGAATATGTCGGTGGAGGGGTTAAAACGCGTCCAGGTCGCCCACAGGAATTTTTCAGTCGAACGCGCGAATTCAGACGAGTCGTGTAAAACTACGATTTCAAAATCATCAAAGATTCCGCACCCGGCGATTCTCTTTCCGAGCTTTTCTAACGGATCGCTTTCCTGTTGAGCATCAAACCGGTCGGCTTCGAGGACGAGGCATCCGCCGCAATAGACTTCAGCCCGCCTGATACCCTCCGGCAGCGTGCCCTGAAACTCCCGTTTGAGTTCACGCTTTTTTTCGCCTACGCCGACGAGCATCGCTTTAGAACCGTGATTTATCTTTCCGGACGCATAATCGAGCGTATCAAACGATGTTTGATCAAATATAAAGAAATCGGTTTCCCAGTTTACGCGTTCGAGGATATGCTCGAACAAAGTTCTAAAATCCTTTAAGTCCTGAGGTTTATCCGTCAACATCAGAAACTTCGTAAGCGACAGCTGACCCTCGCCCAGAATCCTGAATCCGGCGCCGAGCGCTTCCCTTGCATACCTCTCTTTGACGACCGCCGCGGCCAGCGAATGAAACCCGGTTTCACCGTAGCTCCAGAGATCGAGGACGGCCGGCATCACCACCGGAAACAGCGGCGAAAGCAGCTCCTGAAGATAATCCCCGATGAAGAAATCTTCCTGACGCGGTTTCCCGACTACCGTCGCGGGATAAATCGCATCTTTTCGATGATATACCGCATCCGCTTCAATCACGGGATAATCGTGTTTGAGCGAGTAATACCCGTAATGATCGCCAAACGGACCTTCCGGCTGGCGGATTTTCGGGCGAACACTTCCGGTGATAATAAACTCAGCGTCGGCAAGCAGACGCAGACCTCCGTCAGACGGGTTTTTCGCGGTTCGAATTTTCCCCCCGCTCAATAACGAAGCGAGCATCAATTCCGGAACATCTTCGGGCAAAGGGGCGATCGCGGCAATAATCATTGCCGGCGGCCCCCCGAGAAAGATATTTATCCGGAGAGACTGGCCGGCCCGCTCGGCCTCATCATAATGAAACCCTCCCCCTTTATGAATCTGCCAGTGTATTCCGGCGCTTGTTTTGTCGTAACGCTGAATCCGGTAAATGCCGAGATTGTGTTTTCCGGTTGATGGACTCTCGGTGTAGACCAACGGCAGCGTAATAAAATGCCCTCCGTCTTCGTGCCATAGCTGCAGAAGCGGGAGTTTTTCGAGATCGGCCGGTTTTTCGGTGCATTCGAGGACCGGCGGCTTTGAGATATTTCTGGTGCCGAGTTTTAAGCCTGACCATGCCAGGTCCCGATACTTCCAGAGCGACTTTGGTTTCGGCGGAAGCAGCACTTCGACCATTTCGACAGCCCTTTTTACAAATTCCTGCGGATGTTTTCCAAATGCGAGTTCAATCCGTTTTACCGATCCAAACAGGTTAGTCACTACCGGAAAATCCGATCCCTTTACATTCTTGAAGAACAGCGCCTTGCCCTTCTTTCCGATCACGCGTCGATGGATCTCGGCTATTTCGAGATAAGGGTCGACTTCGGCTTCAATCGTAACCAGCTCATTTTCCTGACGAAGCTTCTCGATAAACGATCGAAGGTCTTTGTGCATAAAGTTTGGGGAATTATACCCGTTTCGTAGGTCGTGCACGGAATACGCCGGATGCCTATCCCGATATCGGAAATTCGCGTTATAACATATGCTCTACGCTCAGGGAGGCGGCATAAATACGGCGAATTTCGCGGCCTGAAGAGAACGCTTAACGTTTAGCCTTTCGAAGTGTCCTGCTGTCCAGGTTTAAGTCTTCTGCTTTAATAACCTCGATCGTTTGGTTCGGAAAACGTTTTTGCAGATCCTCGATAAACATCTTTGAATCGCCAACGACAATTATGTCTCCGCCCTTGAGGTTTTTGGACGCAAACTCCATTATCTGATCGCCGGAGACGCCCTCGACCTTGTTCATGTATTCATTTAACTCATCTGGGTTAATTCCATATAAATACAGGTCTCTAACCATTCCCGCCACCCCGCGATTCGTCTGCAGGCCAAGCCCGAAACCACCGGTCACAACCGCTTTTCGCGGAACGAGCTCGTCTGTTGAAACCGGTTCCCGAATTAGTTTTTCAATTTCGGTCTGGATCAATTCGGCAACATGCGCCGCGGATTCGTTCTTGGTCTGGGTACTAGCGCCAAAATTCGCCGCTGACGAACGCCAGTCAAAACCGGAGCGCGCGCCGTAGCTTAAGCCCCGCTTGAGCCGTATTTCCTGATTGAGGCGGGCGGAATAACCGCCCCCAAGTACCGAATTGAGCACGCCGGCGGGAAAATAAACCTTGCTCGACCGGCAGTTATGGGCACCGCCGGCTCCGGAGTCACATTCCGAGCGTCCGGTTTTTAGCCGTTTCATATAGCCGACAGCCGCCTGACCGGCATCGGGCAAATCAATTACCAACAACCGGCTGACGAGTCGTTCCGGGAGATTTCCGCTTTTCGACGGTTCTACGGCCGCAACTTCATTTGTCTTTCGTATAGAATCGGATCGTCCCTGCCAGCCACCGAAAAACAATTTGGCGAATCCAAACGCGGTCTTTTCCGAAATATCTCCGGTAAAGATCAAAACGGAATTTTCCGGCCGATAATTCTGTCTATGAAATCTGACTATCGCGTTTCGATTTATGTTGCCGATCGATTGGCGCGTACCGCCCGCTAAATGCTCACCAAATGAATACCGGCTCGAAACATAATTCATCACGGCGCCGGGCTGTTTTAAGCTGACGTTAATATCGTCAATGGTCTGTTTCTTCAGCAGCGCAATTTCTTTTTCGGGAAAACTCGGACGGATCACCGTGTCCGACATAATTGAAAGCGCCTTCCCGAGTCCGCTGCTCATCGAGCCGATGTTGACCGAACTTGACGTCCAACCCGCCCCGGAACCGATGTCTCCACCGAGAAACTCGATTTGTTCGGCGATTTCCGTAGCCGTCATAGACGTCGTACCCTTGATCAAAAGGGAGGCAGTGATATCGGCCAGGCCCGCTTCTTTTTCGTTTTCCAGGTTGGCTCCACTTTTTACCAGAAGCGAAGCCGTGACCAGCGGAATCCCCCGGCGGGAAACGACTACGACTTTCAAACCGTTGGGAAGAACGGTTTCGGTCACATTCGGAATGGTCACCGGCCGCGGATTGGAGGGCGGCGGCGGAGTCTCACTCGGCTGTTGGGCCCTGCCTCCCGAAACGCCCAGCAACAAGGCGAACAAAACCGTTATGACC
>JBFGKW010000058.1:0-18900 GCA_041576495.1 Aridibacter sp.
GCTTCGACATTGCCGCTCGTTTTTCTCAGCGCCTCTTTCGCATCCTGAAGGGAAGCATCGGATTTGTGCATCACCAATGCCGTTTTCAAATCTCTATCAGCAGCCTCGAACAAGGCCGCCGCATCATTCGGATTGAGACCGGTCTCCTCGGCCAGGATTCGTAATGCCCGGTCGACCAGTTTGGCGTTGCCCGGCGTTAAATTGGTCATTTTGTTGCCCTTAACATAACCAAGCCGGATCATCGCGACGGTTGAGATCATATTGAGAATCATTTTTTGAGCGGATCCTGATTTCATCCGGGTTGATCCGGCAATTGCCTCGGGGCCGACTTCGGCCACTAGGGGACAGTCGACTATTTCGGTGATCGGCGAACCCGGCGAACAAGTGATACACGATGTAAAACAACCGAGCGATTTTGCATATTTTACCGCGCCAATGGTGTACGGCGTCGTCCCGGAAGCCGCAATCCCGATTACCGAATCGATCTTCGATAATCCAAGCTCACGAAGATCGCTTTGGCCTTTGTTTTCGTCATCTTCCGAGCCCTCGACGGCCTCATGCAGAGCCTTGTAGCCACCGGCGATTACCCCCACCATAAGGTCTTTGGACACACCAAATGTCGGAGGAATTTCGGATGCATCGAGTACCCCCAGTCTTCCGCTTGTACCGGCTCCGACGTAGAAAAGACGGCCTCCCTTTTTCAATTGTTCGCTGATTCGGTCGACCGCTTCTGCAATTTCGGAGACTATCGATTCGATCGCTTTGGCTACAAAGTGGTCTTCTTCGTTTATGAGCTTAACGGCTTCGATCGTTGAAACCCGGTCGATCCCTTTTGTCTTCGGATTCTCGTGTTCTGTTGGCGGCAAAGTCATTTAGAATTCTCATTATACGCCATCACAGCTGCGGCATTTCCCGGATTCAGTTTTGGCTTTTGTAGATAGGCTTTTGGCGCAAAAGAATTAACGGTTTCAAGCAGCGGTTTTGTGAGCAGCTCACCTGCTTCGAAAATGCTGCCGACCATTCCGATCGGAATTCTTTTTTTTGAGAGGTTTAGGCGCTTGATAACCGCAAAAGCAGCAAGGCCCAGCTCAAAGCCTGCGATCGACAGAATTTCGACCGCGATTTCGTCGCCGCCGGCCGCCGTTTGAACAACATGTTTAGCAAAACCCGCCAGCCTCCGGTTATCCATCTGCGGAGAATAAATCGCGATGATCAGATCTTCCGGTGTCGACGCACGGAAGTACTTGGCCGCGACTTCACTCAGTTTTGTCTTTTTGCCGCGGCCGTCTATAGCCTTGGCAATCGCCTGCAGCGCCTGTTTAGAAATGCTTGTTCCGCCGCCCTCGTCACCAGCAATTGGTCCCCAGCCTCCGGCCGTCGCAACGTTTCCGCGAGAATCCTTACCGTAGCATATCGAGCCGGTGCCCGAAATTATTACCAGGCCCTCTTTTCCCAGCGTCGTGCCGAAATGAGCGATTTCAGCGTCGGTAACTACCTTGATTCTGGTCACCCCGAGATCTTTCCCGACCCGCTGACGAATTCTCTCCCGCAAATCAGCACGGCGCACCCCGGCCAAGCCAAGTGTCGCGGCTACTATATCTGAGGGACTGCGGGCTGCCCGATCGCAAGCCGAATTGACCGCCTCAGAAATGTTGGAAACCGCCGGTTCTAATCCAACGCGCATCGGGTTCGAGGGGCCGGCAAATCCTTCCCCAACAACCTTCTTTCCGCGATCTATCAAGACGACGTGAGTCTTTGTCGCGCCGCCGTCGACGCCTAGAAAGAGCCCGTATTGCGACCGGTATGCCGTTCGATTATTAGGTTTCGTCAGCATCGATGAAATCCGAGTTTAACATAGAAAACATTTCAAATTAGTTTGACCATGTTATATAATTATAATCAGCACATTTGATAAGGTCGATAAGACAAATTGATTGTATAATGTTCGTCGATTCCGTGTATCAGATCAGGATGTAAACCACATATCTTATTAATCTATTACATTAACGATTGTTATGGAAATTAAGCAATTAAAGGCGTTTGTGGCGATAACTGAAGAGAAGACATTTACCGCCGGAGCGAAACGCGTCAACATAACGCAGGCAGCCGTTTCGATGCAGATTCGTCAACTTGAAGAAGAGGTTGGTTTACCGTTGTTCACCCGCACGCCGCGGCGGGTTCTGCTGACCGAAGCAGGTGAACATCTACTTGAAAGAGCACGCCGAATTCTGCGAGAACACGATGCCGCTTTGGAAGAACTCGCGGAAATAGCGGGGGCCGAACACGGCAGGATTCGGATCGGATCGGCATCGGCTATGTTTGCAACTGAACAGCTTCCGATCATTCTCGAAAAACTAATGAAAAAGTATCCGAATTCTGAAGTTTCGGTGATTTCAGGGACAAGCCAGACACTGGTCGAAAAAATCCTTCACGGTGAAACGGATATTGCGTTTGTTTCACTGCCGATCGAAACGCAAAACATTCAAACCGAAACGATTTACAGCGATGAAGTCGTCGCAATCGGTCCCAAGAATCATCCGTTGGCGGGGGAAAAGTATATCAGCGCAGCACAACTGGCCGGCGAAAAATTGATTCTTGGGGAAAAGGGCGGCAATACACGCCGGATGATCGATAAATTTTTCGAGGCTGCAAATGTCAATCCAAACATAGTGATGGAATTGTCTCGGCAGGAAGCCATTAATAAGATGGTTGAGAACCACATGGGTGTCGGAATTGCGGGGGCCAAGAGTTCGATGCCCGATGTGTCAAAGGGCAAAATTGTATCCTGGTGGATCGAAGGGGCCGAGATAAGATGGAATTTGGGCCTGGCGCGTCTGAGAGGCGGATACTTCTCCCCGATTGCGAAAGAATTTACAAGACTCTGCAGTGAAAATTTTAAGGAGCGGGAACAAAGACTCAAAGCGGGGCGGTAGACTTTGCTTCAGAAACTGCCGCTGCCTTTTTTTTGCGAGTTTTAATCCGGTACGGCGTCTGAATGTTCCGATGGTTATCAACGCCTTCGAACCGATTTTCACCATTCTTCACATCGCACCTGCATTTAACTCTGCTTTACGGCGAAAAAGGGAGATTAGAAATTTTAACCGCCTTCTGGCAAGCGCCAATACACATTAATTATTAAACGGAAATCAGCCGCATTCATCGTTTGTTCAGAGCTCTTCGCAGCGATATGTCTCTTTCGAAGAAGTTTCGGTTTACCGAAAGCATGAGGTTTGATCTTCGTGTTGACGCGAAAAATGTCTTTAATATCGTAAATTACGGAATACCGACGGCAACGGCTACTTCGTCGACGTTTGGTCGAATTCGCACTACGATAGACAGCAGTGCGAGAAGAATCCAGCTTTCGGGGAAATTCATTTTCTAATTGTGGCCAATCAATTTGAAATCGGAAATACGGTTAAAAGTGCCGTATTTCCTTTTTTTATTTGCAACATTTGACAAAGAATCGGAGAATCGTCGGTATGAGTTCGATATTGTTGAAGAATTCGGTCGTCGTTTTTCCCGGAGAAGAAAAGCAAAACTGCGCGGTGCTGATCGAAAACGGGCTCATTTCTGAAGTTTCGAAAGACCCCTCCGAATCGGCGGAAGTTGTCGATCTCGCCGGATCATTCCTTTTTCCCGGATTTATCGATATCCACAATCACGGTGCCGCAGGGATCGATGTAAATCGCGCTGATGAAAGTGATCTGAAAGAAGTCAGCAGGTTTCTCGTGTCAAGAGGCGTGACCGCCTGGCTGCCGACCCTCGTTCCTGATTCCGATGACATTTACACACGCGCCATCCATTCAATCGATGGCGTCATAAATGGTCACGCAGATCCCCGAATCTCACGAATCCTTGGCGTGCATTATGAAGGCGCGTTTGCCAGCGAGAAAATGTGCGGCGCGTTGCGCCCGCAGTTTTTTAGGCGGTTTGACGGCGGTAATGCTGTCACGCCGCTTCCGCAACTCAAGAAGGGAATTCATTTAACCACCGTTTCTCCCGAGATCGAAAACGGAATTGAGCTCGTTGCCCGACTTATCTCCGGAGGCTGGATTGTTGCAATAGGCCATACCGCCGCCGATTCAGCGACGCTCGATGCCGCATATGAAAAGGGCGCGAGGCACGTCACCCACTTTTTTAATGCGATGACGGGACTGCATCACAGGAGACTTGGAGTTGCTGGCTGGGCGCTGACAAAAGACGACGTAACCTTTGATATTATTGCGGACGGGCATCACGTGCATCCGGAAATATTGAAACTTGCGGTTCAAACAAAGTCACCGAAAAAGGTTTCGTTAATTTCGGATTCGGTTGCCCCGACCGGTTTGGGAGACGGCGACTATGACCTTTGGGATGAGAAAGTTTCGGTTCTAGGCGGGAAAACAAAGAATGACCGCGGTAGCATCGCCGGAAGTGTGATCACGATGCTCGACGCCGTTGGAATGATGTTGTCGTTGGGTTTTTCCCGCTCCGAAGTAGCTCAAATGGCATCGCTCAACCCGGCGAAATTGCTCGGCATCGATGAGTACTGCGGGTCGATCGAGAAGGGAAAACGCGCTGATTTGGTTTCGATTGACAGTGAGCTTAATGTCCGAATGGCAATGGTCGGCGGTGAAATGGCAGTCAATCGTATTTAGTTAGCGGGGAGAATCCGCCTAGGTTTTCTTGTCACAAAATAAACGCCGCCAAAGATCAGGAACATGGCCACGAAAATCCGCAGCGACCAGGCTTCTCCCAATATGGTGATTGCCAGAAATGTACCGATCAGCGGCTGGAGATAAATATATACGGCCACGATGCTCGGTTCGACCCGCGCCAGCGCCCAGGTGTTCCAGTAGTATGCGAGAATCGTGGGAAAAATGATAACTGCCGCGAGGGCGATCCAGGCTTTGATGCCGACGTCGGCCAACACAACCGATTGCAGCGAATATAAACCTATTGGAATATTGATAATGCTTCCAAGGATAAAAAGCCAGGCGATCGATTTAAGGGCGCCGTAGTGGCTGATCAGTTTTTTTGAGATCGCCAGGTAAACCGCATAGCAAAGGCTGTTTAAAATAACCAGAATATCGCCCTGAGTTGTGGATGATGAAAAACTGGCTTTTGCCGGATCGATCAGATAGATGACACCCGCCGCCGCCAGCGTTATTCCTCCGATTTTTTTCCATGACAAGACGTCGTTACCGACGGCCGAGCTGACGATGATCGCAAAAACCGGAATCAGCACCGCCAGAAGTGAAGTATTAGTGGCCGTGGTGAGCGAAAGGCCGTGAAAAAAAAAGAGCTGGTTGAGGACAATCCCAAATACGGCAAAAAGCGCAAAATAGAAATAATGAGAACGCTTATCGAGCCCCATGCCCCCATTCAGCCTCTGCAGCAAATAGAACGCTACGGCCCCGATTCCGACGCGAAACCCGACAATTGCAAAACTCGGAAACGCCTCGAGCGCAAATTTTCCGAGTATTGGTGCCGATCCGAACATCAGCTGCACTGCAAGTAGCGCAATATGAGGCGGAAGATTTCCAGCCGGCTGATTTTGTCGATTATTCAATATTGATGAAAAGATAATGCTTTAGGTATGCTCCATCCTATGTCACCTGGGCCGCCGCCTTCCTGATTTAAACTGCCCCCACGTCAAGAGGAGGTAGAAGAGGGAATGCGCTAACAAGATTTGTGTTATGAAAATTCGTGCTCGGATCCGTATCATTTCGCATCGGTCAAGATTAGTCATCGAATGATCGAAACCGCTGTCGTTGTTCGCGGCCGGAGATAGTCAAATGAGCAGCAACGCCGGATTCTCGAGCATGCCTTTTAAGGTTTGAAGAAACCGGGCGCCGGTCGCACCGTCGACTAATCGATGATCGCATGACATTGTAACGCCCATGATATTCCGGGTTGTTATCTGCCCGTCTCGTACGACAACTGTCGGATTGGCTTGTCCGACCGCCAAAATAGCAGCCTCCGGCGGGTTTATGATTGCGGTAAATTCTTTAATGCCGAGCATTCCCAAGTTGGAAATCGAAAAAGTCGCCCCCGTGTATTCATCCGGCTGCAGTTTTTTATCCCTCGCACGTCCCGCCAGTTCTTTGATTTCACGGGCAATCTGCGCAAATCCCTTCTTGTTCGCTCCGCGGACGATCGGAGTTATCAGGCCTTCGTCAATCGCAACTGCGACCCCGATATCGGCGTCCTCGTAGAAGCGTATCTTCTCATCCCGGTAAGAGGCATTTACCAGGGGATGTTTCATCAGGGACATCGCGGCTATTTTTACAATTATGTCGTTGACGCTGACCTTCTCCGGCGCTATCGATTCGTTGATCGCCTTTCGCAAACCGAACGCATTGTCCATCTCGATTTCGACCGTAAGGTAAAATGTCGGAATCGGGCCGATTGATTCCCCGAGGCGTTTTGCTATCGTCCGCCTCATAATCGAAGTGTTCTCCTCCCGGAATCGAGAGGCCCCGGCGACCTCAACCGTCTGCATCAGCGAGACCGGCCGGAATCCTCCGCTCATCGCTTTTTCTATATCCCGTTTAATGATCCGTCCGTTCGGGCCGGAACCCGCAATTGAACGGAGATCGATGCTGTTTTCGGAAGCCATTCTGGCGGCAATCGGCGAGACCAGCAGCCGACCGTTTCCGGAAGAAGTGCCGAGTGTTGAGTGCTGAGTGCGGAGTGTAGAAGAAGAACTGGCCGACGGGGAAGTGCTCGGTGAAGAAGTGGTGCCAGGCGCGGAGTCCTGAGTGTTGAGAACTTCCGCCTCTTGACTTTGGGTTTCGGACGCAGGACTCGGGGCCTCGGCTTCTGCGCTCACTTCCTCGAGCAGCGCCGCGATATCCTCACCCTTTTCACCGATTATCCCGATCGTTTGACCAAGCCTGGCATTTTCACCGGCGGGGATGAGAATTTTTAAAAGTGTGCCCGCCTCAAGCGAAGTCATTTCCATCGTCGCTTTATCGGTGTCGACTTCCGCGATGGTCTCATTCGCTTCAATTGTGTCGCCTTCCGCCTTAACCCAACTGGAAATCTGTCCCTCTTCCATTGTGGGAGAAAGCTTTGGCATAAGTATTTTATTTGCCATAATTTTAAACGGTTTTTGATTACTTTCGATTTGCAGAAATCATTGTGATACGTTTCTTCACGCGATTTCTTGACTTCGTTATAAGCCTTTTCGCCGTGCGACTCAATCTTCTCAAGCCAAAGATTTCAAAGTATTAGAGATCTTTCCGATTATCGTATTCGGGATCGCTTTTTCAAAACAAATCCTAAAAAACTTCAAAGGCAAAAGTTTCCTCTTCTGTATTCATCACAAATAACAGACTTCTTTGACCGCTTCAACGATCTTCGGCACGCTCGGAAGCGCCAACTCCTCAAGGTTCTTCGCATACGGCATTGGCGCCTCAGCCGTCGATACCCGTTTGATCGGCGCGTCCAGATAATCGAATCCTTGTTCCATCACCTGATGCGAAATTTCGGCACCCACCGACGCAAAAGAATGCGACTCTTCTGCGATTACAAGCCGGTTTGTCTTTTTAACCGATTCGACGATCGTTTCTATATCAAGCGGTTTTATGGTTCTCGGGTCGATAACTTCGACCGAAACGTCAAATTCTTTTTGAACCTGTTCGGCCGCCTGATACGCCAATGGAACGGTCATCGAACGGGCGACAATCGTGCAATCAGAACCTTCTCGCTTTATGTCGGCAACGCCCAGAGGGACTGTAAAATCATCGTCTTCAGGAACTTCACCCTTAAGGCCATACATTCGTTCCTGCTCCAGAAACATCACAGGGTTGTCATCGCGAATCGCCGATTTCAATAAACCTTTCGCATCCGCAGCCGTAGACGGCATCACGACCTTGAGACCGGGGAAATTTGCATAAAACGCTTCAAGCGCCTGAGAGTGCTGCGATGACACCTGATAGGCGGAGCCGTTTGGGCCGCGGAAAACGATCGGTACGTTAAACTGGCCGTCGGACATATAAAGCATTTTTGCCGCATGGTTGATGATTTGATCGGCGGCCAGAATCGAAAAATTCATCGTCATAAACTCGATGACCGGACGCAGACCGGCCATCGCCGCGCCGACCCCTACCGATGCAAACCCCAATTCGGTAATCGGAGTGTCGATCACGCGTTTATCGCCAAACTCCTTCCAAAGTCCGCGGGTCACTTTATACGCTCCGTCGTATTCGGCGACTTCTTCGCCCATGATAAAAACCGTTTCGTCCCTCAAGAGTTCTTCGCGTAAAGCTTCATTCAGCGCGTCGCGGATAGTAAGTTCTTTCATAAGGTTCCAACAAGTGAGCAGTTAGCGGTGAGCAGTGAGCAGTTTCTAATTCTTCAGCTCTTTTCTAGTCCATCTGCCAACGCTAAACATCAATCGATTAGATTCTGTGTTCAATCATGATATCTTCGATTTAAGTACCCGATTCTAAATGCCATTTCAATCTGCGAATTAAATTCATTGAGTGACCCGATTGCGACGCTCAGAAGATTCCTAAACTGAATACTTGATCGATCAGCAGCAGCCTCCGCAATATCGGAGAGAGCCGATATCGCTGCGCGATGCATCTGAGAAACAAGTCCGTAAGTCTCAATCCGAGGAAAGTTTTCAGTTATTTCATATTTAAAAACAACCAAATCCATGCACTTCTGCCATGCAATCAATTTTTTGTGAGGTTTATCCATTGATTCAAGTACTGCTCGCAATTTTCAAACAATTTATCTTACCACTTACGGCTTACTGCTAACGCTTGCTCTCCACCTTTCGCTCACTCTCAAGCGTAAATCCCGCTAAACAATTCTTCTTCGTCCGGTTCCGGGCTGTTTTCGGCAAATTCCAGGGCCTCTTGGGTTTTGGCTGCGGCCATTTTTTCGATTTCCTTAAAGTCTTTATCGGTTAAAACCTTCGCGTCCTTCAGTGAATCCTGAAAAAGTGCAATCGGATCCCGCTCGCGGTATTTTTTGACTTCTTCAGTAGTCCGGTATTTCCCGGGATCTGACATCGAATGTCCCATAAAACGGTATGCCCGGATTTCCAGCAGCGTCGGCCTCGATTTCTCCCTGGCATGATTTATTGCCCGTTCGGTAGCTGCGCGAACCTCCATCACGTCCATTCCGTCGACGAATTCACCTGCCATTCCATAGCCTTCAGCTTTTTTCGCAATACTCGAAATAGACATTGCACGTGACTGCGATGTCCCCATTCCATATCTGTTGTTTTCACAAATGTAAACGATCGGTAAAGCCCACAGTTCGGCCATATTTAAGGATTCATGAAAAATACCCTGATTGACGGCAGCTTCTCCGAAGAAACAGAGAGTTACACCGCCTGTTTCTTGATACTTCTGCGCAAATGCCATCCCGGTGCCGACGCCGATTTGTCCGCCGACGATGCCATGACCTCCAAAGAAGTTCTTCTCTTTGGAAAACATATGCATCGATCCGCCTTTACCTCCGACGTTCCCGTCCGCTTTTCCGTAAAGCTCGGCCATAACGGATTCCGGAGATATTCCTTTGACAATCGCCTGAACGTGATCTCGGTATGAGGTTATAACGAAATCCCGGTCTTCAAGCAGCATCAGCGTTCCGGCCGCAATCGCTTCCTGCCCAATGTAAAGATGACAAAACCCTCCGATCTTGCCGATCCGGTAAACCTCGGCGCATTTCTGCTCAAATACTCTTCCCAGAACCATCTGATAGAGCATTTCCCGAAGCAATTCCTTGTCGAGTTTTTTTATGGCCGTGATCTGGGATTTCCTGCGGCTCTGGTATTCCGCCTTCGCAGTTTCAACGTCAACCACATCGGTGACATCCGCCGGTTTACCCGGACCAGTGCCGGAAGCCTTTTTTGCGCTGCCCGCGCCGGTATTTTTCTGATTCGTATTTTTCGCCAATCTTAATCTCCCGTTTCACAACCGTTTGGAATAAATACGATTGCAAAAATCTTATTTAGTACGGAGCGAAGTGATAAAACGTAAATTATAGATGACATTAGGTGCTAAGTGCAAAATCAGAGCGGGACAGGTTGGTTTGTTTGAGTCGATCAATGTTAATATTCGTTTGCAGATTTATGTATCGAAAATCCTTTAAAAATGTTTTGGCGGGCTTATCTTTCATTTTACTCTTTTCAGCCGTCAACCTGCTTGCACAAAATCCGACGCGGTGGAAACTCGAATCCGATGCTCAAAACCGGAAAATTGATTCCGGCGAGCAATTTGAGGCGAAGCTGATTGCGGAAATAGAAGACGGCTGGCATTTGTATTCGCTTAAGCAACCGGAGGGAGGGCCGATCGCAACGACGGTTCTCTTACCGGACCCAACCAATTTTGTTTTAACCGGGGAAGTTTCTACTCCCAAGCCGATCACGGAGTTTGATCCCAATTTCGAAATCGATACAAGCTATTTCATCAAAAACGCTGAATTCGTGTTGCCGCTGGCCGGCAAAGAAGAGGTGAATGTAAACGAGCTTGCGGTTAACGTGCGATTCCAGTTGTGTAATGATCGCCTCTGTTTGCCCCCAAAAACGGTCCGGGTGACTTTTGATGGCTTTGAAGACGTACGCGGAATGCGGTCGAACACCGACGACGGTAATTCAATTACCCGGTTCGGGGCAGACCCGGGGAACCAGCCGATATGGTCATTTATATGGCTCGCGGTCACCCTCGGAGCATTATCGCTTTTGACACCGTGCGTTTTTCCGATGATTCCGATCACGGTTTCCTACTTCACAAAGAATTCTGCCGGAAGCAGGGCGAAGTCGGTTAAACTCGCGACCGTTTATTCGCTTGGCATAATAGCTACCTTTACATTACTCGGAATGCTCCTTGCATTTTTTGTGGGAGCGGCGGGTATCAACCTTTTCGCCGCCAATCCTTGGGTTAACATTTTGATCGCTGGAATATTTCTGTTCTTTGCGTTCAACCTTTTTGGGTTTTATGAAATCGCGATACCCAACAGCATTCTAACGAGACTCGACAATCTGACGCGGACGAAAGAAGGCGAGGGAAGCGCCTATGTCGGCGCGCTCCTGATGGGGCTCACCTTTACGGTCACGTCTTTTACCTGCACGTCACCGTTTGTCGGAACGATACTGGTATCCACCTCACAAGGCGACTGGCAGTTACCGCTAGTCGGAATGCTTGCATTTTCGACAGTTTTTGCCCTTCCGTTTTTTGTACTCGCTCTTGCCCCTCAGCTCGTGTCCCAGATACCCAAATCGGGCGGCTGGATGAACTCCGTAAAAATTGTGATGGGATTTCTGGAAATCGCCGCGGCGATGAAATTCCTTTCGAACGTAGATCTAGTCTGGACTTCGATGTTTACTGACTCGACTAACGCGATGAACTACGGGACTGTCTTTTCCCGCGAGGTGGTCTTGATGATCTGGGTCATACTTTCGATTGCGATAGGCCTTTATATACTGGGCGTCTTTAAATTCAAACTCGATTCGGCGGTCAAAAAGTTTACGCCGCTGCGATTGCTCATTGCGGTATCGTCGTTTGGCCTTGGCGTCTATTTGACGAGCGGAATTCTCGGAATGAAACTGGGTGAACTCGAGTCGTTTCTTCCGCCAAAGAATCCGGAATCTTCATTCAATCTATTAAGCGACAAGAATGAGGAGTTGATTTGGATCAAAAACGATTTAGAAAAAGCCCTGCTCAAGGCGAAAGTGGAAAATAAGAAGGTGTTTGTCGATTTCACCGGTTACACCTGCACCAACTGCCGGTGGATGGAAGCGAATATGTTTCCGGTGCCGGAAGTAAAACGGGAAATGGAAAAGTATGTTCTCGTCAGCCTCTACACGGATGGTGAAGGTGAAATATACTATCGTCAACAACAGTATCAGGAGAAAACGTTCAAGACCGTCGCCCTTCCCTTCTATGCAGTTCTAGACTCATCCGGCAAACCCCTCGCGACGTTCCCCGGTTTAACAAGAGATTCTAAAGAATTTGTTGCGTTTTTGACTCATTCAACACCATAAACCGCCAAATAGGACCCATTTACGAATCGAATTTGAATTTTTTATCAGCAGTGTTAGAATTCTGACGGATTTCCAATGCCGATGTTATTGTGTTTGCGCATTTTGGGGCGGATAACTTGAAAAAGGTCAATATAGATAATTTAATCGAAGGGCTCTGCGAAATTCCGGATTCTGAGTTTCACTGCGATCCGGTCTACCGGTATTTGAGCGACAATCCGCTCGATGTCGAATCAATTGGTCCTTATCTGCATTGGTGCGACACCTTTTACACACGCAATCTGATTTACAAAGATGAACGGTTTGAACTAATGGCTATCTGCTGGGAGAAAGGTCAGGTTTCAAGAATCCATAACCATGCGGAGCAAATGTGCTGGATGACTGTCCCGGTCGGCAGGCTTCGCGGAAAGAACTTCACGGTTCTCGAAATGAAAGAATCGGAAGGCTATTGCAAACTTCAAGAAACAGATACATTTGATTTGTCGGATTGCCTCGCTGCAAAGGTCGAACTCGAACAACCGATCCATCAGATACTGAATCTGGCCGAATTCGACCAACGTGCGGTCAGCATCCATATATACTCAAAACCATTCGACACTTGTCTTGCCTATTGCAGCGAGTCGGATAAGTTTTCGGAAGTTCGGCTGAGTTATGCAAGTATTGGCGGAAAACTTTGCGATGGCGTGATCCTTTAGATTATTTCCGTTTCCAGCGGACACCGTCTTTTGTATCTTCTAGTATTATTCCTTTTCCCAAAAGCAAATCGCGTATTTCGTCAGACCGTGCAAAATCCCGTTTACGCCGTGCTTCCTTGCGCTCGCTGATCAGCCTTTTGATATCCGCATCAAGCAACTCTCCCGGTTTCTCACCAAAAATTCCAAGTACCGAATCAAACGACTCAATTGCCTTAAGAACTGCAATTTTATCTTCTTCGTTTAGTCCGGTTTCCGTCAGAATGGTATTTATTTCGCGGGCAAGATTGTGAATCGCGGCGAGTGCCCGTGACGTATTCAGGTCATCATCTAATCCGCGTTCGAACTCTTCGAGTGAATTCCGGACGAACGATTGGACCCGTTCATCTGTTCCCGGTGCCGTTTTTGCGTCTTTGACCAGCCGCCGGAATTGGCCTAACCGTTCGACCGCGGTTTCGGCGCCTTTCAACCCGTCAAACGTAAAGTTTAGCTGGCGGCGGTATGGCACTGAAATCAGCAAATACCTAATCGCCAACGGAGCAAAACCCTGATTTGTAATATCGCGAAAGGTATAGGCGTTGCCGAGCGACTTACTCATCGTATTATTGTCGATTTTCAAAAACTCTCCGTGCAGCCAATATTTCGAAAACAATTTTCCTGTCGAACCTTCACTCTGGGCGATTTCGTTTTCGTGATGCGGAAACTGGAGGTCGACCCCACCGGCATGTATGTCAAAAGTCTGGCCCAGGTATTTCATCGACATTGCCGAGCATTCAATGTGCCAGCCCGGGCGGCCGCGGCCAAACGGTGCGTCCCATCCGGGGCTTTCGTCTTCACTGACCAACTTCCAGAGCGCAAAATCCCGTGCATCTTCTTTGTCGTACTTATCGGTATCGATTCGCTGGCTGCCGCCTTCAATATTGCCTTCAAAATTCATTTTTGAAAGTTTTCCGTATTCCGGAAATGACTGAATTCGGAAATAGATCGAACCCTCAGATTGATATGCCATTCCATTATCGAGGAGTTTCTGAATAATATCGATCATTTCCTTAATATGCTCCGTCGCCCGTGGTTGAATATCGGGCGGCTGGTTTCCAAGCGCCGCCATATCTTCATTAAACGCGACGATAAACGGGGCGGTCATCTCATCAATCGTAATCCATTTTTTAGCCGCTTCCTTGATGATCCGGTCATCGACATCGGTCAGATTCATTACATAGTTGACGTCGTAACCCTTAAACCTCAAATAACGCTGCAGCACGTCGGCAAAAGTAAACGAGCGAAAATTGCCTATGTGAGCATAATCCCAAACCGTCGGTCCGCACATGTAAAACCGAACTTTCCCTTCTTCAAGGGGCTCGAAATCCTCAATTTTTCCCGATAGTGTGTTGTGAAATCTAAGCATAAGTGTAAAGACAAAAAGTATATCCGATAATTCGTTCTAGTCTAACCCAATACGGCAAATTAGTAATTTTCCTTCTTTGGCTAAACTACTTTCAATAACCCGCGTTATTTTACGTTTATTTGCGTCTGATGAACTCGATTCGCCGAGTCTTAAACATTCTGAAAAAACACTGTTAATCGTTGTTTAATTTTATAAGGGTTAGACCAGAAAAATAATCCTGTTTTTTCTGACACCAAACCGATAAAGGCAACTCCGCAGCAACGCGGAGACGCAAAAGCGTGAATCTATTAAAAGATTGCACGACTACCGAAGTGGGGTGATTCGTGAGATATATCGTATTGATCAGCTGTCTGGCGACAGCATTCTTCAGTTTTTCCAACTCAACTTCCGCTCAACACATATCCAGGAGTTTTCATTCAAGTTTTCTTCCGGCAAAACTGCATTCCGATTCTCACACGGGTCGCACGACTGTTTTTAAGAATCCGGCAGTCAAACCGTTTGATAACCGATGTCTGCCTGAAAACCTCAGCGTGACGAGATTCTCGGATGAACTGTCGGCGAGCGACCGAGTGGGCTTTTGCCGGGCGATGGCTCAAATATCCGAACGGCTAAACAATACTAACTGGTCACCGCACGTAAGAGCCGAACTTGAGCAAATCTGGGATGTTTTTACAACCGAGAATGTAACGATTCGTCCGATGAAGAACGGAATTTCGAGTCGCGTCGCGGCTTCGGCTGAGGCATATGTCCCGAATTCCCCTGACAAAGGTTTTCGGGCAAGTCTTTATCTGAGGCCGAATTCGTCAAAAGACAATTCATTTTTTATGGTTACGATACACGAATTACGGCATATCTATGATTTCCACCGAGTTTGGAAAACCCGGGCTGGGTTGACAAAGGCCGAGCTCGAAAAACGTGGATTCAGAATAATGGGCAAAATCGCGAAGGAGACCCCGCAGAAAGAAAGCTTTTCGCGATTGCCCAGGCTTTGGAAAGAAAAATGGCGCGACCTTTCCGACGCGGAATTTGCCGAAAAGATGGAAAGGAATATCGTCAAGTATATGAGAAAGAGTAAATTCTACAGGCATTTGATACGGGAACCCGATAAGGAGTATATCGGATTTCGCAGCGGCACCGGCGGCAAATCGAATTCGCAATTGGCATTGACCGACCACGGAAAAGGCGCGAGATTGCCTTATCTCGTACGGACAAGGCAATTGGCGACTGAGATTAAACAAAACGTGAAAGAAGTTTCCTTCACCGTGCAGAAGGCCCGGGATTCGAAGAATCCGATAGAACTGCTGGACACAGCAATTAAAAACGAGCAGGCACTTTACCATAAAATGGACAATTTCGTTTATGACCAGGATCTCGAATTGAAGTGTTGGAAAAAAGACCGTATCACAGAGAGTTATCTTCGCACGCGGCAGGTTGCAAGGATTCAAAAAGGTAAACCACTGTTTGAGAATGAACTGATCACCCATCGTTCGAAGAAAAAACCTGGCGCGCCGTCGTGTCTGCTCGATATGGATTCGATATCGACCGACACCACGGAAACATTTTGGTCGGCACCGTATTTGGATGAAATGCCGATAAAATTTGATTACTACACCGAACTCGACGGAGTCCGGGTTGCCCGGTATACGGTTTACAAACCATCGGCGCAGAAATTTAACCAAATGGCAGCCAAATACCCGTTTATCAATCCCTTTCGCGTATTTTTCGGAACAATTTTCGTCTCCGTAGCCGACTCTCAGATAATCAAATTCTGGGGGAGCAGTTTTCCCGAATCACGGACCACCGGGATGAGTTCCGGCGGCACACACGCGAGTTACAATGCGACCGCAGTCCGCGGTAAGCTGGCTAGCGGCCTCTGGGTTACCACGATGCTCAATACGGTTGCCGTTGCAAAGAAAGAGGGCAAGATGATGCCTTTTAGCTACATCGTAAAATACAAAAACTATCGACAGGGAACTTCGGATGTCATAATTCTCGACGATGACGAATCGTTTGCCGGAACCGGACCTGAAGCCCCGCGCCGGGTCGGCTTTTAGGATTCCAGTTCCCGCAGTCGGGCATCTTCCAGGTGCGATACTACATCCGGGCCTTTCCGATCGGGCTCGATATATTTGGCTCTTGCAGCGTCCGAAAACAAGAGTTCGCGGGTGTAAAACTCAAGCGGATAATCTTTGTCGAATTTTTCTATCAGTTCTTGAATCAACGGCGCGGACAGCTTATTGATACTCCTTGATTTTACAAAGTTATATACTGTTTTCATCCAAAATACGGTGATCGTTTCGTGGTACGGCATCTCTTGTGTCAAATCGATCTCGAAAGACGCCAGCAGCTTAAAAAGGCCTCCGCGCATTTTCGATAAAGCTGTCTCAAAGTCGTATTGAGAGAGGTAATGAAACGCGAGAATCAGGTGTTCCGGATGGCCCCACGAACCGCGGGCAACCGTACAACTCTCAAAATTCTCAATGACTTCACGGATCTCATTCTCGGTCTCGTAATTCATTTTTCCCTCAAAATCAAAAACAGAACAAATCCGGGAGCTGCCCCGGTTTGTCCTGTCTTTGAAAACAAAATTATATCCTCACCCGGTTGACCGAAGCAAATCTGAGCGGTAACCGGTAAGGCAGGGAGAGGCAAGCCTAACGGTAAAGCACTTAAATCGAATGATCGTTTCGATGATCCGACCAAAACCACTCTCCGGCGCCACTAGAAAGGAAGCGAGAGATCCAGTTTAACCGCCAAGACCCTCGAAATAAATGTGACCGAAATACAGGTAATTAATCCATACACATCGCCAAAACCCAGCAGGTTGACCAAGATATAAGCCCAACATCCCAGAAATGAACACGTTACGTATAGTTGGGTGGTCTTTAGAAATACTTCCGGGACCTTGTTTAACAGGATGTCACGCAAAACTCCGCCGGCGGCGGCCGTAATTACACCGATCAGGACCGCCGGGAAAATTGGTGTTTCCAGCTGCAATGCAATCCCGACCCCGACCGCACCGTACAGACCGAGTCCCAGCGCATCGATCACTAACAAAACCCTGCGTCGAAACAATTCGCGGTTATATTTGAACAAAACCAACGCGATTCCCGAAAGAAAAAACACGATAATCGGATATTGGTAGTTTTCCACCCAGAACAAGGGAGTTCGGTCTAGCAACAAGTCGCGGAGTGTACCGCCGCCGAAGGCCGTCACCATCGCAGCCGTTGTAAGGCCTACGAAATCCATATCCTGGCGCTTTGCTTCAATCAGACCGGCATAGGCGCTGGCCAGGATCGCCAGGACTTCGATAATCGTTAGAACTAAATCCATAGATTCATCATGCAGAAACCGCCAAACTTATCTCATTTTCGGAGTTGATACAAGAATGGAAATACGGAAGTTGTCCGCCACGCACTCAGTATGTCTTGGCCATACGTGAAGCGGGGATCAATGACGAAAATCGTTAGAATCAGGAGTGAGAAGTTGTAGAAAATGAACCGGAAATCAGGTCTTCAAACCGTTTTCAGTTCGTTTTCCAACACTTAGGCTGCTTTGGCCACTTCGGTTTCTTCGGATTCGGCCATAAACAGGTATTTCTTCCATTCAGGACGGGACTCCGCGTAGTGGCAAAGCAATACGTGATCGAGTCCGAGCCGAAGCAGTTTCTGGGAGGTAAGGAGCGGCATCCGCGCCTGTTCGGGGGTGCGGTTGCCTTTTCTCTGGTTGCATTTCACGCAGGCCGAAACAAGATTTTGCGGGGTTGTGGTCCCGCCCTGCGCACGCGGGAGAATGTGATCAAGCGTCAGGTCCTTGCCGTGTTTCTGTTCGCCGCAATACTGACAGCAATGACGGTCGCGTATGTAAATCCTCACCCGCTTCATGGTATTTTCGCGACGCCTGCGACGGACATGAACATAGGTTCGGAGCCGGACGACGCTGGGCACCTTAAACTCGGTGGTCGGCGAACGAAGGACATTGTCACCGTCGGGTTCTTCGACAAACAGTTTACCGCATACCTGCATACAAATTGCCCGCGCCACGCCAATCGTGCCGAGCGGCTCATATGAGAAGTTAAGCAGTAAAACTCTACCTGTTATCAAAAGAATGTCCTCCTGTTTTATATAGTTTTAAGGTATTTCCGGCGTAAGATCAAATCGCAATTTAGCTTGAAACGCTGAGTTAAACAATTTATTTCACACTATATTACACGAAACTTAAGGTAATTGAGTATGAAATTTGCATTATTTTTTTCAATTTTGTAAAGTGCAACTAAAGAGTTGCATATGCTACCTTCATCAGATGGACGAGATTTTCAAAGCGCTTGCTGATCCAAGCCGAAGGCAGCTTTTGGATCAATTACGAGAAAAGAATGGCCGAAGGCTTTCCGAAATGTGTTCCGATCTTGATATGACTCGGCAGGCCGTCAGCAAACATTTGAAAATTCTCGAGAATGCAAATCTTATCGTTACCGTCTGGAGCGGCCGGGAAAAGTATCATTTCTTAAACGCAGTTCCGATCCATCAAATAGCTGAACGCTGGGTGGCCAAATATGAAAGCCATCAGCTTGATGCAATAGGGGAATTAAAAAAAGCGTTGGAAAACAAGGAGACAAAATAATGACTTCGAAAAAAGTGGTTTATGCAATTTTTATTAAGGCAACGCCGGAAAAGGTCTGGTCGGCGCTGACCGAGAGCGAGTTTACGCGGCAATATTTTTGGGGCGCAAATGTCGAATCTGATTGGATTCCGGGCTCCCCGATGCGCGGGTTTATGGATGACGGAACTACGTTTATGGAAGGGAAGATCTTAAAAGCCGAA
>JBFGKW010000059.1:0-18570 GCA_041576495.1 Aridibacter sp.
GAAAACCGTCAAGAAACCAAAAGCCAAAGCGAAAACTGCAGCGAAAAAGCCAAAAGCGACGAAAGCCGCAGCGGCGAAGAAAACTGCAGCGGCTAAGAAGACCGCAGCTGCGGATACAAAGAAAGAGGCAGAGGCGGATGCTGGAAAAGCAGGGGATGAAGTCATCAAGGAAGAAACGAAACTAAAGAGTAAGAAGGCCGAAAGCTAGTGTCTTTTGCCAATGGATAACGGTTAGGTCGTTTATCGAATTACAAAATAATATGGGTCTGAGGACAAATCAATGACAAAAGCTGATTTAGTTGAGTTAGTTGCCAAAGAAGCCGAAATGACAAAGAAAGACGTTGAGCAATTGGTCGAGATAATTTTCGACAGTATTGTGGGTACGTTGAATAGGGGTGAAAAAATTGAATTGCGCGGATTTGGCAGTTTCAGGGTTCGAGAGAGGAGCGCGAGAAAGGGGCGCAACCCGAAAACGGGTGAACCTGTCCAGATACCTGCAAAACGGGTAGCTTACTTCAAGCCGGGGAAAGATCTTAAGGAAATAATTAATCAATAAGGTTTATAAATGTGGATGTTTTGTGGAGTCCTTGGCGTTACGAATATATAAACGCAGATAATAAACGGGAGCGTCCCGATTCCGGCGGATGCACTTTCTGCAGCATTTTGGAAAGCTCGGTAAGCGATGAGGATAAATTTATTCTATATCGCGCCGAGTTTAACTTTGTAATCCTTAATATTTATCCTTATGTCGGCGGGCATTTAATGATTCTCCCATATGAACATATCGCGGATCTCGACCGGGCTACAAAAACCCAAACCGATGAACTGATGGATCTTATTAAAAAGTTTCAGGGAATTATTAGAATCGCATATCAGCCGCACGGAATAAACATCGGGATGAATCAGGGTAAAGCGGCCGGAGCGGGTGTCGCCGGGCATTTTCACATGCATTTGCTTCCGCGATGGGTAGGTGATGTAAATTTTATGACTGCGATAAGTGAAACCCGTACGATACCGGAATCGCTTAAGATGACTTACGAGAAATTAATGGCTCACCTCTAGGCGAAATCCGGGCCGTTTTTGTTAGTCGTCACCTCCAATCCCGCGATTTCATTCCAGCCACCATTTTCACGAGGTTTGTGGAAAGTAGGTCACAATCGAACTTTATTTTAAGTAACGGAAGGAAACAGGTGGTCAAGCGTTAGTGGCAACAAATGGCTTGCAATCAGTCCGTTATTCACATTCTCCAATTATGTATTTTGAGGCTGTTTTGGTTATCCTAAAACAGCCTTTTTTTATTTTTCGGTGCGACCGGGAAATTGCTGGATACGTTTGCGTTTGTCATATTCCAAGGATTGTTTTGATATGCAAAAAGTTCTGACAGCCGAAGAAATGCGTTGCGTTGACCGGATCACGACGGAAAGATTTGGTATCCCGTCGATCGATCTGATGGAGAATGCAGCGAAGGCCGTGACCCGGGAAATCGAGCGGCTGCTTGATGGCGCTGTTCGCGGGAGGTCAATACTCGTCGTTTGCGGAAAGGGAAACAACGGAGGTGACGGCGCGGCGGCGGCAAGAATGCTATTGTCGATGGGGGCCCGGGTCGAAACATATTTGTTTGGCGCGGTCGCGGAATCCAAAGGAGACGCAAAAACGAATTTTGAACGTCTCAGACAAATTGTCGAATCCTCATCGGGCGATCCGCGATCCGCCATTTTCGCAGAAACTTCAAGTGATAACTGGAGTCTTGATTTTTCGTCCCGGAAAGAAAAATTTGACGTTATTGTTGATGCGCTTTTTGGCACCGGATTAACGCGGCCGCTGAGCAGTTCGTATGAAACGACGATCGATCTGATTTCCCGTGAAAGATCGAAGAAACCATCCTTGATTGTCTCGGTCGATTTGCCGTCCGGGCTAAATGCCGATTCAGCCAACGTTATCGGGAAGAATGTAACATCGGACGTCACGGTCACATTTACAGCACCAAAGCTCGCCAACGTATTGCCGCCTGCCTCCAGGTTTAATGGCGAGCTGGTTGTAGCTGATATCGGCTCGCCGCAGGAACTCGTGGACGAGATGAAGTCGGATACATTTATTTTTGAAACCGCGGACGCGCGGAATTGGATGCAGCAAACTTCATATACGCCCGATTCATACAAAAAGACGCGCGGGAATGTCTTGCTAATCGTCGGATCTAAGCAATACACCGGCGCCGCCGTTTTAGCCGGCAACGGCGCGATTAGAAGCGGTGCCGGCATAGTTACGATCATCACTCCAAAGTCGGCTGCTGAGTCGATAGCGAAAAGGATTTTACCTGAAGTTATGGTTCGCGGAGCTTCGGAGACGACCGAGGGTGCGTTGGATGAAAACGCTTTTGCGGAAATATCGAAACTTGGAAAAGGTTGCGATCTGATGGCAATCGGATGCGGACTGACATCTGATAACGCCGGAATCAAAAGCCTCGTTCGTAAGTTGGTGGAGTCGCGCAAAACACCGTTGGTAATAGATGCCGACGGTCTGAATGCGCTTTCACCGTTTGAAATCAGCGGTGCCGATGATCTTCCATTGATTCTGACCCCGCACGAGGGAGAGTTCAAGAGGTTGGCGGGAATGGATGACGGCGACGTAATTACCGACCGCGTAACCTCAGTCAGGGAATTTGCAGTCCGTTGGCGGGTTATTCTGGTCCTCAAGGGTGAGCGGATACTGATTGGAGGGCCCGATGGACGGGTGGTCATCACGCCAACGGGTAATTCCGGTCTTGGAAAGGCCGGAAACGGCGACAATCTTACCGGAATCATCGCCGGTTTTATTGCCCAGGCGGTCCGGTCGCAGGTAGATATATTCGAAACGGTTGGAGCCGCGGTTTTCACTGCCGGTTTAAGCGGGGATTTGGCCGCCGAGAGATTTGGAAAAAGGGTTATGCTTGCCAGTGATGTCCGCGACTGTTTGGCCGACGCGTTCAAGAAAATCGAGGGAAGCTATGAGTAGTTCGAAGCGTTTATTGGAAGTTTGGATCGATGCGTTTAACAGACGCGATATCGCTGCTTTGTCCGCTTGCTACGCATCAAGCGCCATAAATCATCAGGTTGCGGCGGGGCCGCCCGCCATCGGCATCGAAAGTATCACGGCGGATTTTGAGTCATTTTTTCAGGGTTTTCCCGATTCATACGCGCAAGTTGAAAACATAATCTCAGAGAAAGATTGGGCCGCCTGGGAATGGGTTGGCGGAGGTACCTTTTTAGGCGGATTTCTAAGCGCAAAGCCGACGGGTAGAAAATATGAACTAAGGGGCTGCGGATTTTTTCAGTTTAAGGAAGAAAAAATTATACTCCAGCGCGGTTACTGGGATAGGCACACCTGGTTTTCGCAGGTAGGACTTGAGATTTGATGAAAAAAACGCATTTTTTTAACGGGGAAATTATGTGTCCGACTCCGGAAGACACTTTCGATCTCGGCGAGAAAATCGGTGAAGCGCTGAGGGGCGGCGAAATATTATTACTTACCGGAACTTTGGGCGCCGGGAAGACAATAATGACTAAGGGGATCGTCAATGCGCTCGGATATGATATTGATGAAGTGACCAGCCCGAGTTTTACCCTTGTAAATTTGTACCAGACTTCTGATTTCGATCTTTATCACATTGATTTGTGGCGGCTGGGAAAATATGAAAATGCGAGATTCGCGGTTGGCCTCGACGATATTCTGGAAGACCCGAGTGCAATCGTTATCATCGAATGGGCTGACCGCCTCGGAGCAGACTATTTCGAACGGGAGACATGGCAGATACAAATTACGGGTGACGGTGAAGATCCGAGGCTTGTTACTGTTATCAGATCATCCGACCGGGTCGAGGTCAAAAATGCCGGCCAAGGCGGAAATCGGGTAGAATAAGATGATGTTTAAGTTGTCGGGCATACTTCTGTTTCTTGCGGCCGGTTTTGGTTCTGTTTTTTATCCGGTCGATATTGCTGATATTTTTCGGGCGGCGAGGGATTTACCTGAAATGAAGGATCCGCGGATTGAAATAAAAAAAGAAGCACGGACGCTCGAACTGTTTGACGGCGAAAAACTTATCTCGTCATATAAGATTGCCCTCGGATTCGAGCCGACCGGTGACAAAGAAATCGAGGGAGACGGCAAGACGCCAGAAGGGGAGTTTTTTGTCTACGTCAAGAATTCCAAAAGCAACTTTTACCTGTCGCTCGGTGTTAGCTATCCGGCAATTGATGATGCGAATCGCGGACTCGAAAATGGTCTTATTTCAGTCAAGGAATACGATGAAATCATAAAAGCGGTCAACGAAAGACGAATGCCGCCGCAAAATACAAAGCTCGGCGGAGAGATTTTTATTCACGGAAACGGAAATTCGGGTGATTGGACCGCCGGGTGCATCGCGCTCCCGGATAAGGAAATGAAGCAGCTGTTCGATGCCGTGCCGCTTAAGACACCGATACTGATCAAACCCTAAACTTGACTCTAAAGAACACTTTTAGGATACTTTATTAAAATATCAAGATTTGAAAAATTGATAAAATTGTACATTTTAATAATAAGAGGAAATTAAATATATGCCATATCCGGAAATTATGATTCAGGGAATGCGTCAAGAGCTTGCGCAGTTGGGAATTGAAGAAACGAAAACATCAGACGATGTCACGGCGGCCATTGAAAATACTGAAGGAACGCTGATGGTCGTTGTGAATTCGGTCTGCGGTTGCGCCGCCGGTGGAGTCCGGCCGGGGATCGCAATGGCACTGGAGAAATCTGAAGTAAAACCAGACAAATCGATCACAGTATTTGCAGGTGCGGACATTGATGCAACTGATACGGCCCGCGAACAGTTTACGGGTTTTGCACCCTCATCACCTTCGATCGCTTTCCTGAAAGGCGGGAAGCTGGTGAAGATGTTTGAACGCAAAGATTTAGAGGGTCGGCCGCCTCAAGTGATTGCTCAGGATTTGGTTAATGCGTTTGGTGAAGTCTGCACAAAGACCGAAGCCGCGATAAATTAGATCCTAATTGAGCGAATGATTTAGACCCGCCCGGTGTTGTGGCGGGTCTATCGCTTTTAAAAAGCTTTACCCAGTAGAAAGAAACTTTCGGCCGGGCTAAAATAGTTCATCCATTGCTTCGTTCAAATTTTGAACGCCGACCACACGCATTCCGAGTAGCTTTTCGAGCCCCTTCTTGTTGGACGCGGGCAGAATCAGTTTTTTAAATCCGAGCGTTTGCGCCTCACGCGCGCGGCTCTGCGCCTGAAGGACGCCCCTGACTTCACCGGTCAGCCCGACTTCACCAAAAACGGCGGTTTCAGGCGCGATCATAAGGTTCTTGAAGCTGGAAGCAATCGCCGCGATAACTCCCAAATCCGCTGCAGGTTCGTTGACTTCAAGGCCGCCGGCAATATTTATATAAACGTCGTCGTTGGCTAACTGAAAACCGATGCGTTTCTCAAGGACGGCTATCAGGAGCGACGTGCGGTTGTAATCAAACCCCTGGGCCATACGCCTCCCGGTTCCAAATTTGGTGCCAGAAACAAGGGCCTGAACCTCGACCAGCATTGGCCGGGTGCCTTCCATACAGACCGTCACAACCGATCCGCTGGCGCCGTCAGGGCGTTCCTCAAGAAATACCTCCGAGGGATTTCCGACGGGGATCAATCCGTGATTTGTCATTTCAAACACGCCGATTTCGTTTGCCGCTCCGAAGCGGTTTTTGGTCGCCCTGATGATCCGATGATTGTGGTGCCGATCACCCTCGAAATAAAGTACTGTATCGACGATATGTTCGAGCGCCTTGGGACCCGCGATCGACCCGTCCTTGGTAATATGCCCGATCAGGAAGACCGGGGTCGCAGTTCCCTTTGCAAACATCATAAACTGTCCGGCAACTTCGCGGACCTGTGAGACGGAACCGGGGGCCGATTCGAGTTTTTCGCTGAAAATGGTCTGAATCGAGTCGACGATCACATAATCCGGTTGGAGCCGCATAGTTTCAGAAAGAATGACTTCGAGATTCGTTTCAGGCAAGAGATACAGATTCTCGGCGTTGATGCCAAGCCGTTCGCCTCGCATCTTGATCTGGCGTTCGGACTCTTCACCCGAAATATAGAGAACTTTTCCTCCCGATTGACTCAGTTTATCCGATACTTGCGCAATCAGTGTCGATTTTCCGATCCCCGGGCTTCCGCCGATCAAGACCAGCGAACCGGCGACGATTCCGCCGCCGAGGACCCGGTTGAATTCTTCAATCCCGCTTGATTTCCGGGCGTCATCCTGAGATTCGATATCCTGATAGGAGATTGGCTTTACGTCGCGGTAATTCGCGACGGAGCTGCCCATATTCCCTGATGCCTGCGGAGTCGGACGAAATCTTTCTTCGACAAACGTGTCCCATTTTCCGCATTCTCTGCATCTGCCGTTCCATTTCCGTTCCTGGTTGCCGCAGTCCTGGCACACGTATATTGTCTTTGGTTGCTTTGCCATAAAAAACAAATTCAAAAAGAAAGAATACAGAAGCGGGACGGTTTTGCAAAACGTTAGTTTCCCGTGAATTCCAAGTTATGTATTCTAGAAGATTATGGCAGTTCACAGTCAACACGCGTTTTCAGAAAAAGTAGCCTTGATTTCTGACGGCGCGAGTCCGGTTGGACGTGCGGTTGCAATGCAGCTTGCGCTCTACGGTTGTTACGTGATCGTCGGTTATCCTCCGGCGTCGGATCAAACCGTGCGGGCGCTGGAAGAACTTAAATCGCTCGGGACGTTGGCGGATGCGGTGAAGGTTGACGGTTCGGTCATTTCCGGAGCGCGGAAGTTGGTATCCGAAGTCAACGGCCGCTATGGACGCCTCGATTTATTGATCAATTGCCAAGAATACCGGACGGATTCGTCATTTATTGATATCAGCGAAGCAGAGTTTGACCGAATTCTCGACACGAATTTTAAGAGCATGTTTTTTTTGATTCAGGAATCATTGGCTCTTATGGACTCCCGTCCGAAACCTCGAATCGTAAATGTCGTCTCAGCTTGTGATTCGGCCGAAACAAAACCGAAGACGGCATTTCGAACCGCAACCGCGGCCGTGATCGGTTTGACCGGTGCGCTGGCTCAAACACTTCCGGATAAGTATCGGATAAATGCCGTATCCGTCAGTGAAAACAAAAAAAGGATGTCTAAGTTTGATAATCTTGACGAAGATCTTTTTGATCCGTCGGGCGGTGTAGATCCCGACGATGTCGCACGGACAGTTTTATATCTCTTATCGGGTGAAGCTGCGGGAATTAACGGGCAGGTTTTGAAAGTCGAATAACATCCTTTGAAGGGTCGATATAATTACTCGAAACAGAATTTTCGTGCTAAAATTAGAATCGTAATGAAATCTGATATCACTATAATAAGGATCGGTTTTATATTGATTTTTGCGATATTTGCCTGGATGTTAAATCCTCTGGCCAATGTCGACACGCTAAATCCGTGGAATCTCGATGTCGAAACAAAACGACATTTATCGGCCCTGATAGGCGTGATCGTTGCGATTTTTATCATCGGATTTGAAATGCGGGTTCGCCGGGCGTCGCTGAGAACCCTGATTGGTGCTGCGATAGGCTCGATTCTCGGTATCATCGCGGCATATTTGATCGGGATGCTGATCAGCACTCAGGAAACGGCGGCAGTCCCTGCCGAAGTAAAAACCTTTTTGACGGTCGCACTCGCATTTCTAATGGCCTATATAGGGTTGATGGTCGGAGCGGCTAAAGGCGAGTATATAGATCTTTCGGCCCTCGGCGGGGTGTTTAGCGATAAGAATGCGCAGCGTGACTACAAGGTATTGGATACCAGCGTAATAATCGACGGGCGAATCGCGGACGTTGCCGAAACCGGTTTCCTCGGGGGTACGCTCATCATCCCGCAATTCATATTAACCGAATTACAGCAGGTTGCAGACTCTCCGGATTCCTCTAAACGGCAGCGCGGCCGTCGCGGACTTGATATGCTCCAGCGTTTGCGTAACAACAATGCTCTTGATATTCAGATAGTTGAAACGGATTTTCCGAAAGTAAAGGAAGTAGATTTGAAACTGATTGAGCTGGGCAAGCAGCTTAACGGCGTAGTCGTGACCAACGATTTTAATCTCAACAAGGTTTCGGAACTACGAGGCGTAAGCGTGCTGAATATAAACGAATTGGCAAACGCGCTGAAACCGGTTGTATTGCCGGGTGAAGCGATGAAGGTCTTTATCCTTAAGGAAGGTAAGGAATACAATCAGGGGGTCGCCTATCTGGATGA
The DNA here is from genome assembly GCA_041576495.1 of Aridibacter sp. Taxonomy (GTDB): domain Bacteria; phylum Acidobacteriota; class Blastocatellia; order Pyrinomonadales; family Pyrinomonadaceae; genus Aridibacter. The sequence goes on from JBFGKW010000059.1 coordinate 8,289, forward strand.
CGGCACAATGGTCGTTGTCGATAATGCCCGCAGATTGATCGGCGACACGGCTGATATTGCGGTGACCAGTGTTCTTCAAACGACCGCCGGGAAAATGATTTTCGGCCGGTTGTGGGAAGACAATGACGAGATTCACGACAGCCAGGCGAGTATTCACGATACACGCTCGGAGAATATGCGTAAACAGGCTCGCGGAATTCGTCCCCAGGGGATGGTTGAAGAAAGTTAAATGAAACGCAATCTATGAATACAGCGATAATTGTTGCAGCTGGAAGCGGACATAGATTTGGCGGAAATACTCCCAAACAATTCCTCGAAATTCACGGTAAACCCATTATTATCCACACGATCGAACGGTTTGAATCATGCGAACTGGTGGATGATGTTGTGCTTGTATTAGCAAAATCCGAGATGGCCCGCTTTTTGGATTATGCTTCAGGATACGGTTTTTCAAAACTCTCAAGGGCGATACCCGGAGGCGCCACCCGATCCGATTCGGTTTTTAACGGTCTCGATTCGATCACGGCCGCATCGGCTGAGATTGTTGCGATTCATGACGGCGCGCGCCCGCTGGTTTCGGCAAGAGAAATAAAAGAGACTATCATGAAAGCTCAGGAAGTCGGCGCGGCTTGTTTGGTATCGGGCATCACTGACACGCTAAAAGAGGTTTCTGATTCCCGGATCCTGCGGACGATAAACCGGGCGGGTCTAAGACGCGCCCTGACGCCGCAATGTTTCCGGTACGAAATCATCAGGGAGGCATTTGCCGGTGCAGAGATTGATCAAAACGTGACTGATGAATGTATGCTTGTCGAAAAACTCGGTGTTGAAATCGCCGCCGTAGAAGGAAATCCTCAAAACATTAAGATTACAAACCGCGAGGACCTGGAATTTCTGGAAAAGGCTCTGATGCAATATGTATAGAATTGGATTCGGCAGTGATATTCACCGCCTTGAAAAAGGGAATAGTCTCATTCTCGGCGGCCTCGAAATACCATCCGATTTACGCGCCGTAGGGCACTCGGACGCCGATGTATTGCTCCATGCAATAACGGACGCAATTCTCGGTGCGCTTGCTTTGGGCGATATCGGTTCACACTTTTCAGACACGGATGATCGTTGGGAAGGCGCAAATAGCGGCGTATTTTTGAAACACGCGGTCCGGATGATGGAAGAACGAGGATTTCAGATTGAAAACATCGACTCCGTGATTAGTTTAGAGAGGCCGAAAATCGGGCGGTTCGTCGATGCGATTCAAACAAAAGTCGCGGAAGCGTTGTCGATTGATACGGGAGCCGTCAGCATAAAAGCAAAAACAGGCGAGGGCTTGGGTGAAATCGGCGAGCGCCGAATCATAAAAGCCGAGGCCTGTTTACTGCTAAGGAAAACCTAATTACTGATAATAGCTGCGATCGATATCGACACCGTATCGGGCCGCGATCCGCAACACCTGATACCAAGTCTGATTGATCTCTTTCGTGTTATCGGCAAGTCCGGGAAGTTCACCGGCGGAATTCGCATTATCGTTATATTTCAGCGAACTTATGAATTCAGCCTGTTTCTTCCAGGCCTTCATATGCTGTCTCCACGCATATTGAAAGTCGGCGGGAAGTCCCGCATCACTCAGTTTCGAGGACGCATTGACATAATAGACGACCGTTGCGCGATATTTTGAGTTTGAATATAACGATTCGGTTTCTTCGCCCGTACTCACAAGCTGTGCGGCTATCTTGTGCCGGGAACGGCCGTTTGCCACATCTTTTCGAAGGAGAGTTTTTATATGGTGAGCGGTCGATCTGTCGTAATTGCGTGCCGAGGGGCCCAAATCATAATCGGGTAAACCGAATAAAAGGCCGTAGAGCGTAACCGAAACCCCGAAAGTTATCACAAAAGCTGCAAATCTAAGAATAATTCTCATCATAATCTCCTATTATGCTACATTTTCGAATAAAACGAAACAGTTTTCTTGCGAAGATTATGAAATACATCTAATTGGCAAAACGACACGCGATAAAGTAGATTAAATATAATGCGTCCGCAAGATATTATTACGAAGAAACGGGATGGTAAAAGGTTGTCCGGCGAGGAAATTAATTCGTTTATCCGGGGCGTGACCGACGGCAGCTGGGCAGATTATCAAATATCGGCGATGATCATGGCAATGTACATCAACGAGCTCAATTCGGAAGAGCAGTCGTTGATTACCTCAGCGATGCTCAATTCGGGCGTCGTACTCGATTTTTCAGATATCCCCGGACCCAAGGCCGACAAACACTCAACCGGCGGCGTGGGAGACAAGACATCACTCATAATCGCACCGCTGGCGGCTGCCTGCGGCCTTACGGTTCCGATGATTTCCGGACGCGGCCTCGGTCATACCGGAGGTACGCTGGACAAACTTGAATCCATTCCCGGATTCAAAGTAAGTTTGACGACCGGCGAATTCCAACGGATAGTCAAACTTTGCGGATATGCGATGTCAGGACAAACTGCGGACATCGCTCCGGCCGATAAAAAGATTTATGCACTTCGGGATGCCACGGCCACCGTTCCGACCATTCCGCTGATCGTGGCCTCAATTATGTCGAAAAAGCTCGCAGAAGGGCTGGATGCGTTGGTGCTCGATGTCAAAACCGGCAACGGGGCGTTTATGGATGACTACCAGGATGCGGTCCGACTGGCGGAAGCATTGGTCCAAACCGGCAAATCTTGTGGTGTAAAGACCCGGGCGCTGATCACGGATATGAATCAGCCGCTCGGTGCCTATATCGGGAACTCGCTCGAGGTCTTCGAGTGTATCGAAATCCTAAAAGGCAAAATCACGGAACCGGCGAAGTCCGCCTGGGAACTCTCAAAGGAGCTTGCAGCCCAGATGCTTGTTTTGTCGGGGATTTCCGACGATGCCGAAGCCGCCCGCACTCTCGCGGAAACAAAACTGACCAGCGGTCACGCGTTTGAAAAATTTTGCCAGAATGTGAGCCTCCAGGGCGGCGATCCAACCATTTTCGACGACCCCGAATCATTGATAGACACCAATTTGGTCGAGTCCCCGATTGTTGCCGCTGAAGATGGGTATATTGCGGGGATTGACACTAAGGAGATCGGCAACTCCATATGTATCATCGGCGGCGGTCGTTTGAAGGCCGAGGATTCGGTCGATCCGGCGGTCGGGTTCAGATGCCGGGTGAGTGTCGGTGACCCCATAAGAGCGGGAGACGTTTTGGGAACACTCCTGTGCCGTAACGACTCGCAGGCCGATTCGGTTGCTGCCAGACTAAAACTCGCGTTCTCCATATCAAGCGAACGACCCGAAACGTTAAAACTCGTCAAACAGATCATCAGCTGACTGCCTTTAGCAAACTTCGCAATGCAAGAAGAGCCGGTTGGATTCGTTCCATCCGGCAGTGGGAACTTTTATTTTCCGGCCGGGCAACGGGTTTTAGATTCACCCACTCTAATTTTTACGATATGAGAGGAGTTCTGATTATGAGAAAGATTTCACTAACGGCTACGGTTGCGCTGCTGGCCGTATTGATTGCAACCGGGTCGGCAAGCGTATTCTCGACTGCCGGGGATTCTGAAACCCCTGCACCGAAAAATGAAGCTGCGAAGAAAAAGAGTCTCGAAATGGTTTTTGTTTTGGACACCACCGGTTCGATGGGCGGCCTGATTGATGGCGCCAAGCAGAAGATTTGGAGCATCGTAAACGGTGTCATGAGCGGGAAAGAGAAGGCAAGCGTAAAAATCGGGTTGGTCGCTTATCGCGACAACGGTGATGAATATGTAACCCGGGTCTTACCCCTGACCGAAGATCTGGATAAGGTCTATTCTACACTTATGAACTACAGTGCGTCCGGCGGGGGCGACACGCCTGAGAATGTCAGGCGGGCGCTGGCCGAAGGAGTGGAAAAGGCGGGTTGGACAAAGACGAGTAAGAATAAATCGCAGATTTTGTTTCTGGTTGGCGATGCCCCTCCCCACGATTACGAGCAGGAACCAGACGTTTTGGTAACGACTGCCAAAGCCGTCAGCCGAAATATGATAGTAAATACGATTCAGTGCGGTAACTTGAGTGGAACAAAAGAAATCTGGCAGGAGATTGCCCGCAAGGGCGAAGGGAAATATTTTGCCATTGCGCAAGACGGAGGCGTACAGTCTATTTCAACGCCGTATGATAAGAAGTTGTCGGAGCTCGGGTCAAAAATCGGAGCTACATATCTGGCTTATGGCGGTGGAGCCGGTAAAGCCGGAGTTGACTTCAGAACGGGGAAGATGGAGGCACAGGCCTCGACCGAGCTCAGAATGTCCGCTGACGCTCCCTCCGCTGCACAAGCCGACCGGGCAGTTAATAAAGCGATCAATTCAAAAGCGTACGCCGGCGATTTACTGCAGGAGATTGAAAACGGTGCACTCCAGCTCAAAGACGTGAAAAATGAGGATTTACCCGATGATCTCAAGGACCTTTCGCCTTTAGCACGCGAAAAAGAGGTGCAAAGCCGGATCGCCAACCGAAAGGAGATCCGTACGGAAATCCTTGAATTATCCAAAAAACGTGATGCCTATATAAAAACGGAGCGCGAGAAACTTGGAAAACAAGATGGTTTTGATACCGCCGTCGAGCAGGCCCTCCGGGAGCAAATGACGAGACGGGCGACACGCAGATAAATCACAAAACCCGGGATCAGGCGAATCGTTACATCACACGGTTCGCTTTTTTTATTTAAATAAAGGTGATTTGCGCGTAAAATGACCAAGCTATAATATAATCGGGTAGTCAATAGCGGTCGAAGTTCCTCGTAACGTCAATGAATCAAAGCTGGTTAAAAATATTGGGATTCTTTATCGTCTGTGTGATTTTTTCATCGTGCGGTTCATTGACGTCCGTAGACCAGGACAGCGGAAAACTCCGTGTCGGAATTGTCTTTGACATCGGGGGAAAAAACGACCGTTCGTTCAACGCCGCAGCCTGGGAAGGCGTCAAGCGGGCAGAGAAGGACTTTGATATTGTCCTCCGCGATGTCGAACCGGGCAACCCGACTTCAATCGAACCGGCGATGCGGGCATTTGCCGAAAAGAATTTTGATTTGATAATCGGTATCGGATTTGCCCAGGGCCCGATCATGCAAAAGGTCGCTCACGATTATCCAAATATAAAATTCGCAATTGTAGACGGCGTCATTCTTGAGAAAGATGGTAAGACACCGAAGAGAAATGTAGCCTCGCTTTTGTTTCGCGAACATGAAGGTTCTTATCTCGTAGGCATGATCGCGGCGTCAAAGTCCAAGACTAATACACTGGGCTTTGTCGGCGGAATGGATATCCCGTTGATTCACAAGTTTGCGACCGGTTATGTTGAAGGCGCTAAATCCGTAAATCCTGATATAAGAGTCATTCAAAACTATGTCGGCGTGACGGATCATGCCTGGAATAATCCCGGCAAAGGAAAAGAACTGGCGCTGGCGCAGATCCAAAAGGGTGCCGATGTCATCTTTACGGCCGCAGGCAATTCCGGGCTCGGTGCGTTTGATGCAGTTGAACAAGCTGGAAAAGACGAAAGCGGCAATGCCAGAAGATATGTGATCGGAGTGGATTCAAACCAAAACGGGGTCAAGCCGGGGTTTGTCCTCACTAGTATGGTCAAGCGGGTTGATAATGCCGTTTACGACGTCGTCGAAGAGGTAAAAGCCGGTAAGTTCAAAGGCGGATTCCATGTCTTCGGACTCGAAAAGGACGGAGTCGCATATGCGATGGATGAGCATAACAAGCGGTTGATACCGGCCGACGTCATCAAAAAAGTCGAGGAGGCTAAAAAGAAAATTGTCGCCGGAGAAATAAAGGTTACCGACGCGATGGCAAATTAAATTCCCGAATACAGATCGAATTGAGAACCATTTTCGATAACTTATGAAAATGATCAATATCCGAAAGTACCTGAGCGTTAACACGCTGATCCTGATCATATCCGGACTCGTGCTGATGGCCTGGGGCGCGTGGACGGTGTATAGATTCCGGAGTTATATGTATGGCGGCGGAATTTTTCTTGTCGGTGTCGGAAATTTTATGTTCGGGATTACGAACGGGTTTGCGGATACCACGCCATGGGGAAGATTCTACTTTAAGATCGGCGCATTATCCTATTTAGTCGGAATTTCTTCGGTAGTCTATACAATGCGCTATATTTTTTACTGATCAATTAATGCTAGAACTTAAAGATATCACCAAGACGTTTGGCGACGTTGTCGCGAATCAGAACGTTTCAATGAAGATTGAAAAGGGTACGATTCACGCAATCGTCGGCGAAAACGGCGCCGGAAAATCGACGATAATGCGGATTGCTTACGGGTTTTACGCGGCGGACAGCGGCCGGATTTTTGTTGACGGGAGCCCGGTTGAGATAAACAATCCGCATGATGCGATCGATCTCGGAATCGGAATGGTCCATCAGCACTTTATGCTGGTTGATACGATGACTGTAGCCGAGAATATCATCCTCGGAGCAGAAACCGGTTCGGCTGTCAGCCTCGATCTGGATCAGGCGAATCAGGATATTCTCAAATTATCAAACGAATTGAGGCTCGGAATTAACCCGAAGGCCTATATCGAAGACTTATCCGTCGGTCAGCAACAGCGGGTCGAACTGCTGAAGGCGCTTTATCGCCATGCGACATTCCTGATTCTTGATGAGCCGACCGCCGTCCTGACGCCGCAGGAAGTCGAAGATTTCTTTAATATTCTCCGACGTATGAAGAAACAGGGGACAACGATCGTGATCATCACCCACAAACTCGAAGAAGTGTTGGCAATTTCTGACAATGTGACGGTCATGCGGGATGGAAAATCCGTTGGCGAGGTAAAAACATCTGAAACGACCCGTCAGGATTTGGCGAAAATGATCGTCGGCCGTGAGGTTTTGTTGCGGGTCGAAAAGACCAACGCCGTACCCGACGGAACGGTCTTGAATGTGGACGGCTTGTCGGTCAAGGGTAAACACGGCTTGGCCGTCAAGAACGTGTCATTCGATGTGAGAGCGGGCGAAATCGTTGGAATCGCGGGTGTTGAGGGAAACGGTCAGACTGAATTAATTGAATCAATCGCCGGGCTAACGAATACGGGCGACGTTTCCGGCAGGATCGAATTTGAAGGAAAGGAAATCACCCGTCTTTCGGGGCGCCGGCGCAGAGAACTAGGAATCGGACACATACCGGAAGATCGACATCGGCGAGGGCTTCTGATGTCCTCCGATTTGGCCGAAAATTCTATTCTGGGGGTGCACTATCGTCCGCCGGCTGCTTCATCGATTGGGATTATGGACCGTGCGGGAATTAAACGACGGGTCGATCACATTATCGAAAATTTCGATGTCCGTCCGCCCATTTCGGAGTTGCCTGCCAAATCGCTTTCAGGAGGAAATCAGCAAAAGCTAATTATCGGGAGGGAATTTGAGCTTGATCCGAAGTTGCTCATCGTTTCCCAGCCGACTCGCGGGGTTGATATCGGTGCAATCGAATTCATCCATCGGAAATTGATTGAGCTCAGGGATGCGGGGACGGCCGTTCTTTTGGTTTCGGCCGAACTGGAGGAAGTTACCGCGCTGTCTGACCGTCTTTTGGTGATCCGCGAGGGTGAAATCGTAGCGGAAGTGGATCCTGAAGTGACTTCGGTTGAAGAAATCGGAATGAAAATGGTTTCCGGCAGCTAAATTTAGTATGCGTTGCTCCGGCATTTGGGACCCGCGAAGACTGTGTACATTCAAAACTACTGCCATTCGGGCCGAATTGATAAGTCAACCCAACCCCGCATTAATAACCCGATGCGGGCAAAAAAAGCTTGAGTTTCCGGGATGAATGACAATAGAATCTGGTATTCATTCGTCAGTGAGAATATCTATGATCCTTGGAGATGAACACGCGGAACTGCTTGCTCAGCACGATCGAGAGCGGAAAGCAAAACGAAATCAACTGATCGGCGCAGCCGTGATTTGCGGTTTTGCGACCTTTATTTTCAATATGTATTATATCGGCGCGCCCTATGATCTGGCCTTGGCCTATTCGATCGGCCTGATTATGGCCGGGGTCGTCCTTGCACTAATCGTCGGGTTTTTTGTCGAAAAGAATCTGCCGGCCTTTTTGGTCATTTGGTTGCTGTTGATCATTTTCCAGATTGTCTTTCCTTCGATATTCGAACCCCGCGACCGTTTGGCGGATATCCCTCCAGGCGGTCAGGCAGCGGTCGAGCTCAAACTCAAATCGGTTTATAAGGAGTACAAGCCGATTGGTTTTAAGGCCTACTTGTATCCCGGCAGAAAATACATAATATTCGCCGAGTACTACTACGAATACAATAGTGAGTTGGATTATGGCGCCTCCCGGATCGAACCTTATATCGTGTTCGAAAGAGGTGGAATGTGGGAGGTTGCAGTTGCGACTATCGCCAATCAGCAGATTCACGGTATCGATATCAGTAAAACGCCGTATTGCGCCGATCTAAAAGAAAACCCTGACAAACGATCATTTTGCCGGGCACCATAGTCCGGATGATGCGCCGCCCCGTATACCTTAGAAATTATAGGAATTATATGCCGTCCAGGAATGAACGGATTCGTTCGACCGCCGTCTGCAGTCTCTCGATCGATGCGGCATACGAGAGACGCATAAATCCGTCTGCGCCAAAGCCCGCGCCGTCAGTTGCCACGACGTGTTTGACTTTGAGCAGTTGATCACAAAAATCGGCGGACGTGGTGAACCGATCTCCGAGCAGTTGGCGGACATCGACAAACGCATAGAATGCACCTTCCGGCACATTTACCGTGAAACCGTCAACGGCGTTTAATGCCGGAAGAAACCAATCCCGCCTTTTCCTATATTCGTCCAGCATCAGGCCAACCGCTGTCAGGGACTGTTCGGATTGTTCGAGCGCTCGTGCGCAGGCGTATTGAACAAACGAAGTCGGGTGAGTAGCCGAATGACTCTGCAGTTTAATGATCTGAGCGCTCCAGTTTTCGTTCGTAACCGTGAATCCTATTCGCCAGCCCGTCATCGCATAGGTCTTTGAGAACGAACCCGCGATGCAGACATATGCGAGATATTCGGGCGGTAAACCGGCGGATGAAAATACTTCTGCCGGCGGATAAACAAATTGCAGATAGCACTCGTCGGCAATCACATATACGTTATTCTCAATACAGACGTCGATGATCTTTTTGAGCTCCTCCTTCGGGATCACCCGGCCCGTCGGGTTGTTTGGCGAGTTGATGATAATGAGTTTTGTTTTCTCAGAGATTCGCTGCCGGACTTGCTCTGAGGTCAAAACAAAATCCGTATCCTCGGTTTCGATAAAAACGCTCTGGGCCCCGCAAAAGTTGACTATTTCCGGAAATGTCACCCAATATGGCTTCGGGATGAGAACTTCGTCAGCCGGATTCACCATCGTCGCAATCGCGTTAAACAACGCTTGTTTACCACCGCATGAAGCGGCGACATTTGCCGCAGAAAAAACGGCATCAAACTCGGCGGCATAAAAATCGGCGATTGCTTCCTTAAAAGATTTTAGTCCGGCGGCCGGCGTATACTTTGTCAAACCCAGCTGCAGTCCTTCCCAGGCAAATTGTTTGATGAATTCCGGTGTGTCGAAATCCGGTTCGCCGACGGTCAGGTCGATAACGTCAAATCCTTTTTCTTTGAGGCTTGCCGCAGCCTGGGCGGCTTCCAGGGTCGAGGAACCGCGCATCCTGTTAACGCGTGCTGAAAATGGATTACGGTTTGTCATATGCGGGCTGCGCGTCTATTCCTTTTCCAAAAATTCAACCCGGTTTCCAAATGGATCCCGGAATTCGAATCTGTTCGTTTCGGGTAGCCGGATTCCGTTTATTACCTCGATGTTTTCCCCTTCCAGGCGGCGACGCCAGTCGTCTAAATCCTTAACCATATAAGCCAGGTGAGCCTTGGTTTTTCCTCGGTGCTGATTTTCTTCGACGCCGATATGCAACTCGAGTCCTCCCAATTCCAGCCAGAAACCGCCCCTGGATCGAAGGGATGCAGGCTTAGTGATTTCTGACAAACCAAGCAACCTACAATAAAAATCACGGGCTTTCTCTTCGCAGCCGGGCGGGATGGTTATTTGTGCGTGGTGAATTCGCAAGAGCATCCTATAGTTTCGAAGGAAGCTTTTCCCGCATTAGGTTTTCGACCAGCTCGGGAACCAATCCATCAACTCTCCCGCCGAGTGTATATACTTGTTTGACCAAATGGGACGAGACATAGGAGTACTCTTCAGCTGCCATCAA
>JBFGKW010000060.1:0-18077 GCA_041576495.1 Aridibacter sp.
GGGGTGGTTAATCAAAACTAAACTCCCCTCCTGTGTTAGGAGGGGTGGCCCCTCTTAGGGGCCGGGGTGGTAAATAAACAAACTCTAAAACAACCACCCCCCGGCCAGCGCTGTACTCCTCCTTCACAAAGAGGGGAGCCGTGAGTTTTGGAGCGGGGTGGTCTAATCAAAACTAAAACTCCCCTCCTGTTTTTGGAAGAGTGGCGCCTCTTAGGAGTCGGGGTGGTCTAATCAAAACTTAAACTCCCCCTCCGGCCTCCCTTTCCTCAAATCGACATTCATTGTCATAAATCCGTACCGGCCGGTGTATTTATGACAGAACAAAAAATCAGGAGGGACCGAGCTTATGATGAGATACCCGAAACAACTGTTTGTACTTTTAACTGCACTATTGCTTGCCGGTACGGCAATCGCAGGCGACAAATACGAATTCTGCGGAAATAATAACTATTCAAAAAAGGGGGAACGTGTCTTTGCTAAAGAGCTTCGTGAGACGACGATTCCTCCCACGGCCCTTTTGACGGTTGACGGACGAAAAAACGGGGGAATCAACATCAAGGGTGAAAACCGGACAAATATACTTGTCCGTGCCTGTGTTTATTCCTGGGGCGATTCGCAGGAAAAGGCGGACGCGGCAGTCAAGAACACAAAAATAATTACTTCGCCGGTTGTAAAATCCGAAAACGCGGACGAGCAAGCCAAATATTCTGTCTCATACGAAGTGCTTGTTCCGAGATCGGCGAACCTAAAGCTTACGGCTTATAACGGCGGAATCGGAATCAGTTCGGTTCAGGGAAATCTCGAATTCGAAACGCATAATGGCGGCGTCAGCTTGAGCGATGTCGGCGGAAACGTAAAGGGTTCGACCCGTAACGGCGGAATTTCCGTTAAACTCGGGGGCGACCGTTGGAAAGGTGCCGGACTCGATGTCGAAACGAGAAACGGCGGCGTCAACTTGTCGCTGCCCGTTAACTACGCGGCGCAAATCGAGACCGGAACGGTAAACGGTGGCTTAAGAAGTGATTTCAAGGAACTACAGCCGGAAGAAAAAGGACGCTGGCAGCGAAACAAGCAAATCAACGCCAGCCTTAACGGCGGCGGACCGAAAATCAGGGTGATCACGACCAACGGCGGGATAAACATCAAATCGTCCAATAATTGATGATTCCATTTTGTTTTGGTGACTGTTGCACGCCGGTAACGGTACATTGTTAAGACGGCTTCGGAAACTTGTCTCCTCTTACTTGAGGCCCCGGGCAGTAAGCGTTTCTGCCCCGGGGCCATTTTTTAACTAAAGATTTCTCAAAATAAAATCGGTCATCATTTGATATAGATGCCACGTTTGGTATGGATCGCTTATACCGTGACGCTGTGTCGGATAAGCCATAAATTCAAACTGTTTCCCTGCCTTTTGGAGAGCGTAAACGAATTTCGTGGTGTTTTGCATATGCACATTGTTGTCCATCATCCCGTGGACTATCAATAATTTGCCGTGCAGGTTTTTTGCCTTTTTATTGAGATCGGTCTTCGCATATCCCTCCGGATTGTTTTCGGGCGTCAGCATATACCTCTCGGTGTAAATCGAATCGTACAAAAGATAATCCGTAACGGGCGCAACCGAAATCCCCGCTTTAAATGATTTGCTGTGTGTCATCGCAAAAAGCGTCATATAGCCGCCGTAGCTCCAGCCCCAGATACCAAGGCGATCAGAATCTACAAAAGGCAGCTTCTTCAGGTAACCAATTCCGTCTTCGATGTCGAGCTGTTCGGTAACACCGAGTTGTTTATAAGCGGTCCAGGTCTCCCGCTCTCCTTTTCCACTGGCCGACCGCGGATCAAGCACCCAGACTATGTAACCCTTTTGCGCAAGCATCTGATGCCAGAGATAACGGCTTCCGCCCCACGCATTTCTGACCTGGGGAGCGTGCGGCCCTCCGTAGACAAACGACAGGACAGGATATTTTTTGGCGGGATCGAAATTCGGCGGTTTGATCATGATTGCTTCCATCTCAAAACCATCACGATTCTTGACCTTCATAAATTCCGGTGTCGAAAGCCCGTAATCGCCCAATATCCCGACAATATTTTCATTAATTACTTTTTCAACCGTCCCGTCAGACCTGTGGAGGCGTGTCTGAGGAGGCGTATTGATATCGCTCCACGTATTTACAAAATGTGTAAACGTCGGGTTAAACGTGGCACGGTGTGAACCTTCAGGGCTTGTCAAACGCGTCAGCCCGGAACCGTCGAGCCTGATCCGGTAGATCTGCGGGCCAATCGGACTGTCTTTTGTACCTGAAAAATATGCAAAACCGTTTTTCTGATCGACACCGTAAAAACTTCCGACTTCCCATTCGCCGTTTGTGAGCTGACGGATCAACTTGCCGTTCCCGTCATAATGATAAAGATGCTGCCACCCGTTTCTCGGACTCTCCCAGATAAACGAACCGTCCTTCAGCCAATAGGGATTACCGGGTGAGGCGACCCACGCCGGGGTCGTTTCGCGGAACAAACGCCTCGTTTTCCCGCTAGCGCGGTCGACCGAATTTAAATCAAGATATGTCTGCTCCCGGTTCTGTCCCTGGTAAACAATCGCACTAGAATCCGGCGCCCAGTCGACGCGAGAGATCAGGAAATCGATCTTCGCATAGCCCGATGTGTCAATTTCGCTTACTTTGGCCGAAGCAGCATCGGCCAGGTTTAAACTGACAAGGGGATTTGGATCCCCGGCCTGGGGATAATTAGTATACTCCGTGTTCTGATCGGTGACGGTATCATCGGCAAGTACAAAATTCGGAATCTCTGCGTCGTCTGTCTTTAAGAATACAATGCTCTTTGAATCAGGCGACCACCAATAGCCGCGGTTTTGTCCCCGCCCGTAAAGTTCTTCTTCATAAACCCAGGCGAGATAACCGTTAAGCAAGTTTTTCGCGCCGTCTTTCGTATATCGGGTGACCTTACCGCCGGCTACATCTACGCTGTACAGATCATTTCCCTGAACAAAACTCACCATCCGCCCGTCAGGAGAGAAATCTGCCTCGAGTTCTTCTTGCGGCGTATTGGTTATCCGCTTGGCAGTGTCTGATGCCGAAAAGTAAACGAATAGGTCCGTACCCGAATTGAGCAGGAACGAACCCGCCGGTTCGTTGTGCGCCGTCGCAAATGCGAAAGCCATTTTGGCAGCCTCGGCTTTGTCTAATCCCGCATCTTGAAGCGCCGCGCTTACTTTTGCACCGTCGTAAAAAACGGTCTGGGCGCCGGTCCGAACGTCGATGTGAACAATCTGAACCCCGCTTGAACTGCGCGCTGACTGGACAAAACCGGTACCGTCATTTGTCCATCGTACGCCGAAGGTCGGATTGCCGCTGAAGGCGAGTTTTTTCGCAGGGTGAAAGATTTCGTCAACCGACAGTTCGAGAGTCTCGTCCTGAGCCGGAACGAGAGATGTAAGTGCCAATACGGCAATCAGAAGCCAAATCGTTTTTCTCATAGTCTTAAACTCTTATATTTTGGGGATTATTATTATTAGTATAAACGAAAAATAACCCAATCAAAACTGCGGTAAATCACATCAGAACGGGCCATTTTTAAGGCGCATACGATCCTGATGATCGAATGTCAGCCCGGGTGATTGATTGACTACTTCGCTGATCAGGCTTTTGGATGCGATTTGTCATAAACTTCGATGAGTTTTTCCATCGAAACGTGGGTGTAAATCTGGGTTGTCGATAGCCTCGCATGGCCCAAAAGCTCTTGTATGTCGCGTAGATCGGCGCCGCTGTCAAGGAGATGTGTGGCAAACGAATGCCGGAGCGAATGAGGCGAAATATTTTTGATATCCGAACATTTTTTGATGTATTTATCGACCATCCGCCCAACGCTTCTGGTTGTTATCCGGGTGCCCTGGTAGTTTAAGAAAACGGCTCGTTCGTCCCGCTCGGCAGGCGGGCAATTGTCAAGAAAAATGGGCCGGGATTCATTGAGGTAATACATCAAAGACTGCAGCGCCGGTTCGCCAAACGGGAGGATCCGCTGCTTTTTGCGTTTCCCGGTCACCCGCACAAGCTTTTCCTTAAAGTCGATATCGCGCAGGTTTAGGCTGACCAGTTCGCCGACCCGCAATCCCGTCGCATATATAAACTCCAGAATGGCACGGTCCCTTTTGCCCAGGTCAGTTTCCAGATCGGGGGTTTCGATAAAACGTATGGCGTCTTCCATTGTCAGGTGCGTCGGCAGTTTTCTTTCTATCCGGGGTGTCGCCACGAGCCTTGCCGGGTTTACTTCGAGCTTTCCTTCCCGAACCAAAAACTGGAAAAATGTCCGCAGGGATGCGAGCTTTCTTGCAATCGAGGTTTTTTTCTTGTCTTCCGAATGAAGCCTGGACATCCATTCCCGGATCGTTATGTGGTCGATATCCGTGACCGCGGCCCCAACCGGCTTTCCGTCCGGTCCGGGCGGGGAAATGTGATCGCAGAACTGTTTTAAATCACTCTTATAGTTACGATAGGTATGTTTACTGACATTTCTCTCATATTTAAGGTGCTGGAGAAACTGTTTGAGATGTTCTTCGAGCATTTATCAACTTCGAAACTCCTGAAATAAAACGGCTTGCCATTCCATTCTGCACTTTCCGATTTCCATTTTCAATTTCGTTTTGAAACGTAATAGCCCTTTCTTGACCTCACCGTGAGGCTTTTATCCGAACGGATCGTTAAATTAATAACCCGCATCCGGCCGTCCCGCACTTCGCTTTCCGGATAATAACCGAGGATATATTGTTGGGAGAGTTCGGCTGAAATCCGGGCAAACGCCTGATCAAGTTCGGGTTCATCGATCGGCGAATAAACGGCGCCCCCCGTTTCCTCGGCAAGATTTTTCATTCTGCGTTCGGCGGCGAGGGCCCTTAAGTTTGCGCTCCCGATACGATTGCCCGTTCGTTTATAGTTTTCAAAATCGTTGGTGTGGACTATATAAACCTGACAATTATTCTCCTGAACCGTTCTGACCATTTCATCAAATGCCACATCACTAAGGGTGTCCTGTCCGTCGGAAACTATGACGATCACGCGCCGTCCGGCTTGACCCCGCAAATAGACTGAGGCTGCGACGATACCGTCGTGAAGCGCCGTTGCGCCCTGAGGTTTATCAAACAGTTTTATAGCGCGGATCAATGCCGAGACGTCTTTGGTAAGCGGCTGTTCTAATTTTGAAATGCCAGCGATCGAATAAAGCGCTGCTAAATCGCGGTCGGGCCTGATTACCCGCTGGAGGAATCTTACTGCGGCTTTCTGCTCGAATTCCCTTGCAATCGTCACACTCGAACTGTTATCAAAAAGCAAAGCCAGCCGAACGGGGGTCTCCGATCGAAACAATTCATCGACATCAACCTTCCGGTCATCTATCCGGAGAGTAAAATCTGCGAGTCCGAGGTCGGTCACCGCCCTTCCATTGGCATTGTCGATAACCGAAACCGGAATCGGCACCAGGGTCGATTCTATTATGATGTCATCGCGGCCGCCATTTTCAGGCAGCGGAGGCGGTGTCGCGGTGGGGTCTACGGTTGGCGTAAGAGTTACGTCCTGAGTAGGATTATAGCGGGATTCTTTTTTCGGTTTATCTTTTTCGGGTTCGGGCTTTTTCTTGCCGCGCCCGCTCTGCGCGCCGGCTGTAGATACGGCGAGTAGAAGCAAGGTTATGGCCAAAAACCTGATAAACATAATTAGTGCTTTGATGTGGAAAATACCAACAAAGTTAGCCGTTGCCGGGCCTGAATTTTGTTTATACGAATAAAAGCTTTAAGCCGGCGATTACGAGAACAACCGCCAGCGCACGCCTGAGCGTTACCGATGCAAAATATTTACTTCCGAGTGTGGAACCGATTATACCACCGATCACCGCCACAAATATCCAAACCGCTACACCGGGTGAAAGCTCTACAGCGTTTTGATAATTTCCGATCAGCGCCGAAATCGAATTTACGAGAATAAACAGAGCGGAGACACCGGCTGCGGTCTTGGGGTTGGTCCATCCGGCCAAAAGGAGAATCGGAGTCAGAAATATGCCGCCGCCGATTCCGATCAATCCCGATGTCAACCCGATCACGGCGCCTATAAAAAGGGCGGGAAACCACTTAAATTCAATTATTTCTCGAGTTTGAGAAAAATTCCAGGCCAACCTCACCGCCGCCAGCATAAGGGCGATTCCGAGAACGAGTTTGTAGTACTCGACCGGCAGGTTGATCATACCGCCGACAAAGGCGAGGGGAATCGAGGCAGCCGCAAAGGGGATAAACAGCTTCCACGAAAAGTGTCCGCGGCGGCAGAATTGAACCGTGGCTATACCGGCGACAAAAATGTTCAGCGCCAGCGCCGTTGGTTTTGTGATATTGGGCGCAACGCTCAAAAAGGCCATTACCGCCAAATAACCCGAACCGCCCCCGTGGCCGACCGAGGAATATAAGACTGCAACCAGAAATATCGCGGCAATAATTAACGGCTCAAAGGGATCCATCGGTTATTTGAGATCAATTTTGTAAGAAGTGATCGGAAGTCCGGTGCTGTCGTCAAATTCGGCCCCGGCTCTGATGCCGATTTTCGCGATATCCGCAGCCGATTTCGATTTTTCACCGTAGGCGGCATACATCGCCCCAAGAGCGTAATCGCTCCCGCTGCCGTAGGCATAAAACCTTGACAACACCTTGATATACCGGTACTCGCTAAGCGCATAGATGCCGCTGGTATTAGCAAGCAGCATATTTGCGCGTGAGGTTTCGAAAGCGTCGGAATCCCGTTTGTCCGCCTTTAGAAAGTATTCTTCCTTCAACATTTTGTGGATCCGGCTGTATGAACCAAATATCTCTTTCTCGTTCCGGAAAAAAAACTCTTCCTTGCTTTTTTTCAGAATGTCCTCTAGTGCGGTCTGCGAAACACTCCACCCGGTCAGCGCAATATAGTTGTCTTTATACTTAACGATCTTCTTATAGTTTCTTATGTATCTGGAGGATTCCAGCTGGCTGCCGTACGATGTCAGCGAATCGGCGGCGATTGCCGCTTGTTTGCCTTTTCTGACTACTACAATTGTGGTCATGATTTCCTCGGTTCGTAATTCTTTATCGCGAATTCGCTTCCTTTATCCCGTATTGCGCATCGCGTATCGCGGATCGGGCTCCGCCTTAAAACCATCTATCAGCCATTTATCCCAATCAGCAAGAGCCAAACCAACCTGAAAACTGTGACGTTCCCGCTTATTTCTGTATTTCCGCCGTAATTCTGCGGGGAGGGGCTCAAGCAGCCCGAAGGTGATATTTACCGGCTGAAAATTCTTTGTTTCGGCGTTGGCAACATACCGGCACAATGACCCGATGGCGGACTTTGACGGAGCGGTAAGCATACTTGCACCTTGTAAGAGTCGAGCGGCGTTTATTCCGGCGAGCCAACCCGTTCCGACCGATTCGAGATAACCCTCGACGCCGGTAATTTGTCCTGCAAAGAAGAGATTTGGCTGTCTTACTACCTGTAAGCTATCATTCAGCATCTTTGGTGAATTGATAAAAGTATTGCGGTGAATCTGTCCGTACTGGAGAATTTGTACGTTCTCAAGCCCCGGAATCAACCGCAGGATTCGTTTTTGTTCGGGATACCGCAGGTGATTCTGAAACCCGACCAGAGAATACGCATCCGCCATCTGATTTTCCTGCCGAAGCTGAACAGCGGCATAGGGCTCTTTTCCCGTTTTCGGGTCGGGGAGTCCTTTTGGTTTCATACACGCGAAACGGAGGGTATCGACCCCGCGCCGGGCAGTTTCTTCAAGCGGCAGACAGGCCTCAAACCAATGAGTATCCTCAAACCTTTTCAGCGGTACCGATTTTGCGTCGATCAGTTCATTGTAAAAGATCTCATATTCCTCCCGGGTAAACGGACAGTTTATATAGTCATCCCCGCCGCGCCCGTAGCGTGCCGCCTTAAACGCGATATCCATATTTATCGAATCGGCTGAGACGATCGGCGCGATCGCATCGTAAAAATAAAGCTGGTCGTCACCGGTCATTTTTATTATCTCCTCGGTCAACGCGTCGCTTGTCAGCGGCCCCGTGCAAATCACCGTGATTTCGTCGGACGGGAGAGTCTTCATTTCTTCACGAATAATTTTGATATTCGGATTATTTTCAATTTTGCGCGTGATGTAATCCGAAAATTGGGCCCGATCGACGGCTAATGCTGCGCCGGCCGGGATCTTGGCCATCCCCGCGGCCTCCATAACCAGCGACTTCCCGCGCCGCAGCTCTTCTTTGAGGAGGTAGGGCGCGGACCCCGGTTGATCGGTTTTTAGCGAATTTGAGCAAACTATTTCGGCAAGCTTGTCCGTCCGGTGGGCGGGAGTCTGCATTACGGGTCTCATTTCGTATAGTTTGACCTTAACCCCGTATTCCGAAGCCTGCCAGGCGGCTTCAACCCCTGCGAGCCCGCCGCCGATAATATTTACTGCTTCACTCATAATTAAAATATACGTCTTGCAACCGAATTTTATAGGCCCGATAAAATTAGCTTGAACCGGGCCACATTCTTAGTGCCATTTGATTCTACGGTTAGAAGTTCAAAAAGTTAAATACAAAAATGCGGGAGCCGAGACTCCCGCGTACTTTTTCAAATTCCGAAAATATGCTGATTCTTCACATCGGCTGGCCGCTCTTGACAAAAACCATCTTTGCGCTCCGGTTGCCGCGCGGCGTTTCCGTGTCGCTGGTTATCGTCAGCGTTTTGCCGTCTTCCGACAATTGCCAGGATTCGACGGTTTTAACCAACATCGAACCCATCTGGGTCTCGAAGCTCCTCATCGTAATCAGCTTTAACCTGCCTTCTTTTTCGGTTTTGGCTTTCAGCTTGGCCGAGCCGCCCATTTCACCGGTGGCAGAAGTTTCCTTTCCGCTCAAGTCAAACGTCTGTTTGCCGCCGCCACCCATTCCGCCACCCATTCCGCGACCCATTCCGCGACCCATTCCGCCGCCCATTCCAGCGCCGTCACGTTCCTCGCGTTTGACCGTTCGTTCAAAGATCAATTCGGCTTCGGTCTGTGTTACCTTCATCGTCATCGACACGATCCTCGTCCTTTCTCCGAGATCGCTTTTGGCGGTATCCAGTTTCCAGTCGCCCCCGAAATTCGGCGTTTTATCCTGGGCGGCAGCCGCTAAAACCATCAAGACAAGGCAGAATCCTGTCGTCAAACCAATTCTTATGCTCATATTTCAACTCCTGAATAAATTTAAGAAAATACTGCGCGTTTGACGCAGAATTATGACGAAAAGTCGGATTCTATTTGTAAAGATTTGTAAATAATCTTACCGGGGCCGGTCGTTCGGCCCCGGTAAGCATACCTATTCGTCTTCTTTGATTTTGTTCAAATTACTGCTGTGCCGTCCGTAAGCAAAATAGAGTATCAGCCCCGCAAGCAACCAGATTCCGAACCGGAACCAGTTGGTAAAACCCAATTCCGTCATCAGGTAAGCACACATCAACAAACCGAGAACCGGTATCAACGAGAGCTTTTTGGTAATACTCAACCAGAGCATCGAACCGAGCAGGAGCAGGAAAACGATCAGCGGGATTTTCTCCAGCATCGCCCAGGTCATCGTCTCTCCCTCAGCAGGCGAAATAACGAAAAAGTCTGCGATAAAGGTCGGATTGAAGTAATAAAGGGCGGCGGCGACGATCACTATTATGATCGGCAAAATAAACTGGCTGTTGATGTACGGAGCATAGCGGGTTGTGCCGCGGAATTCTTTTTCCTTAAACAAAACTCCCGCGCAAACTACAACGAACGCAAAAAGCGTTCCGATGCTCGCCAGATCCGTCACCTCGGTCAGATTCATAAACAGCGCCGGAATGGCGACTACCAGCCCGGTTATTATTGTCGCAAACCAAGGGGTTTTAAATTT
Organism: Aridibacter sp.; assembly: GCA_041576495.1. Lineage (GTDB taxonomy): Bacteria > Acidobacteriota > Blastocatellia > Pyrinomonadales > Pyrinomonadaceae > Aridibacter. Next base: position 9,932 of record JBFGKW010000060.1, read on the forward strand.
CGGATGAATTGAAGAAAATATCTTCGGCAGAAGCCCGTCCCTGCTCATCGCCATCCATAACCGCGGCTGACCGATCTGAAATACAAGGAAAACGGTACCAAGGGCGATCACGGCACTGACCGCGATAATTCCGGCAACCCAAGGAAGGTTTGCGCCTTCCGGTCCAAACACGAACGCCAGCGGATCGCCGACATTCAATTTCGTGTAGGAAACCATTCCGGTTATGACAAGGGCCAGCGCGATATACAAAATCGTGCAAATGACGAGCGATAGAATCATCGCCCTGGGCAAGTCTCTGCTGGGATTTTTAGCCTCTTCCGCGGTAGTCGCCAACGCGTCAAAACCGATATACGCAAAAAACACCGCCGATACGCCTTTTAGAACGCCGGCAGCGCCGTTGGGAGCAAATGGTGACCAGTTTTCCGGTTGAACATAAGTAAACCCCAGGAATATCACTAACAGTATGATTCCAATCTTCAGAATCGTCATTACATTCGCGGTCAGTTTTGATTCGCGGATACCGATATAGACCAGGCTCGTCATCACCAGTGTAATGAGCAGAGCAGGTATATCCATCACAATCGGAATGCTTCCCAGGCTCGGGGCGTTTGCCCACGCCGAATAAGCATCAATTTGAGCGCAGTCGACCACCGCATCTTTTAGATCGCAGGCCTTTTGCAGCGCATCGACCGTCGCTCCGCCGGCAACCGCCGTATTTACGGCATCATACCCGCGGATGGCAGTCACAAAATCCATCGTAAAATGAAGGGGGACGTGGATATCGTAGCCTTTTAATAACCCGGTAAAATAATCAGACCATGAAATCGCCACCGCGATATTTCCGATGGCATACTCGACGATCAAATCCCAGCCGATTATCCAGGCGATAAGCTCACCCATCGATGCATAGGCGTAAGTGTAGGCCGATCCGGCAATCGGAATTCTCGATGCAAATTCCGCGTAGCAAAGAGCTGCAAGTCCGCACGCGATCGCCGAGATAACGAACAAGAAGATAACCGCCGGACCGCCATTATATGAAGCCTTTCCGACCATCGCGAATATTCCCGCGCCGATAATTGCGGCAATTCCGAGCATCGTCAGGTCAAACAATCCGAGAGTTCGTCTGAGATGGGTTCCCGATTCGATTTCGCTAAAATCGTGCTCCATCATGCCGCCGGCGGCATCTTTTTTGATTTGATCGATAGACTTCTTGCGGAATAAATTATTCATAGTTTTTAAAATATGTATTGTAGCCAAGTAAGACGGGGCCCAAAAACGAAAGTAACGGGTTTTACAGGCGAATTTTATCTCATAAGCCGCGAATTGCAATGGAAATTCGTCGATATTAACATTTTTTAACTAGCGTGGTTCAAATTTACGTCAAATTGCCCGGTCATAGGATCGGAAGTCGAATCGTAGGTGTAGGCACCAGCGCTTAAAAGGGATGCACATGAAACATAGACTGATTCACAAAAATCTTGACACGTCGTTTGTGTACCTTTCGGGATTGGTTAAATATCTCCAACGACGGCAATTCGTCGGTGTCATAAAGGTCCAGCTCAATGGTTATCGGGCCGATATAAAACTAAATCAAAACAAAACCCTTAGCGTTCACGAACATGACGAAATTTCAGGGCGTGTTTCGAAAGGTAAAGAAGCATTTCAGCGAATGCTGATACGCGCACGTGAAGCGGGCGGTAGCATCAATGTATTTCAAATCCTGTCCGAAACCGGAACCGCGATTAAAAAACCCTCCGCCGGAAACGTCGGAATTCCAAAACCGGCAAGTCCCCCGATAACGGGCGATGCTCAAAAACCAACTAATCGAATTACCGGTCGAAACGTAAAACGAATCAGCGCCCGAAATGGAAGCAACGGAAAGATAGCTCTTCCCGACCGGCCGCGAGTCCCCGAAATTATTCAACGGCCCAGAAATGGCAGCCGGCCGCCGTCTCCGCCGCCCAAACCGGAAACGGGTACATCCGCGTTACCGGGGTTTCCGTTTCAACTCTCGAATAGGGTGGAAGCAAAGGCTCAACAGCAGTCATTATCTACCACGGAAGAATGGCAAATGCTGCTAAAACTTACGGTCGAACTCATAACCGTTATAGACAGATCGTTGGCCACGGCCAATCTCAACTTTAATTCGGAGTTTAAAAAGATCTGTTTGGAACTAGCCGCCGACTACCCTTTTCTTAGCCCCGTATCTGAGACGTTTCAGTACGCAAATGGCCGTATTCTGGTTCACAAACAGGTCAACTCCCAAATATTTATCAGCGGAATAGCGGAATCACTTCGCAGGTTGCTGGTCAAACTTTCCCGCAGCCAAAAGTATGCAGATGTTTACAAGAAAACATCAAGCCGGCTTCAAAAATTGATGGAAAAGAGGTCAACCGATTACGACCGGCTCTTCATCGCCTCCCAAATCAGAAGAATAATCTCTCCTTAAGAAATTTATAGAGATTCGGAAAATCAAGCGGCATTTTGGTTTGCCAATCGTATTTCCGCCGATTAGACTCGGAGTCTATGGAGTGGAAAATATTCTTTACGGCGTTTGCTACGCTCTTCTTCGCCGAACTCGGCGATAAGACACAACTCGCCGTGATTACGATGACATCCAAAACCAATGCCGCTGTTTCGGTTTTTCTTGGTGCCAGCCTTGCCTTAATAACGGCGACGCTGCTCGGTGTTGCGTTTGGATCGGTTATCGATCAGTTGGTACCGATGGTCTGGATTCAGCGTGCCGCGGCCTTGATCTTCATCTCGATCGGGGTACTGATGTTTTTCGGCAAGCTTTAGCGGTTGACAACCCCAGGTTGTATCACGAAATATTCCTTTTTTGAGGTTATGACCAGATTCTTCTTGATCTCATTGCTGCTTATCCTTGCATCGGCCGCCGCCGGGCAGGCCCCGATTCCGATATCAGCGGTTCAGGGGGAGGGCGATTACTCGCCGATGGCCGATTCTGTGGTTATAATCCGCGGAATCGTCACGGCAGTCAGAATTCGCGGCTTTTATGTTCAGACCGAAGACGAACTGGTTGACGACAACCCCAAAACATCGGAAGGCATTTATGTTTCCACCTCTGAAGCTCCCGACGATCGTGTTTCCGCCGGAGATCTGGTCGAAGTAAAAGGGATGGTAGCCGAACGCCGGCCCAATGACGATCCATATTCGCTCTATCTTACCCAAATCATAAATCCCGACTTTATAATTGTTTCTGAAGACGGAAAATTGCCCGAACCGGCCCTCGTAAGCGGGGAATCGCTTAAACCTGACGGCCCGCTCGACCAGCTTGAGCGGTTTGAAGGGATGAGGGTAAGGATCGACGAATTAACCGTCGTCGCTCCGACGGGCGGTTTTTTCGACAGCAATAGCGGCACCACCCGTTCCGACGGAGTTTTTTTTGGTATATTGCCCGAATTGCCGCGCCCGTTTCGGGAACCCGGACTCGAGATAAGCAAAATCAGGGCCGACGGTCTTCCTGAGACGGTGCCCGGCTTTGATATGAATCCGGAACTTATAAGGGTTGAAAGCCTGAGCATCCTCGGCGCCCGGCCGATCGATGTGACGTCAGGGGCGGTATTGAGAAACATCGTCGGCGTGATTGACTACGATTTCCGTTCTTACACCCTTTTAGTCGAACCGGGATCAGGCCATTCGGCAGAAAACAATCGTCAATTCATTCCGGCGGAACCGGCGGGGGAACGGGAACTGTCGATCGCGAGCCTTAATCTCGAAAATTTCTTCGACGATGAGGAAAATTCGAGCCTCGCCATCCCGGAGACAAAGGTTTCCTCTGAGCGTTTTGAAAAAAGACTCACAAAAGCCTCGCTGGCGATTCGAAACGTTATGATGATGCCCGATATAATTGGGATCATTGAGATCGAAAACCTCGAGGCGTTGAGAAAACTGGCCAACCGGATCAACCGCGACGCCGCCCAAACCGGGATGCCTGATCCAGGTTACGGTGCGGTGCTTCGGGAAAGCAACGATCCGCGGGGGATCGACGTCGGCTTTCTGGTTAAAACCAGAAAGCTCAGGGTCGTAACGGTTGAGCAGCTGGGCAAGAATGAAAAGCTGGGTCTCCCTGATACGGAGGAAACGCTTTTTTCGAGGCCGCCGCTGCTTGCCAAGTTTGAAAAGGTCGATGATGTTTCCGGAGCAAGCTTCAGTTTCACGGTAATCGTCAATCATTTTAAATCATACCTCGGAATCGAAGATCCGGCCGATGGCTCCCGTGTCCGGAGAAAACGTCAAAAACAAGCCGAGTTTCTCGCGGGATTTGTTGTGGCTAGGCAAAATCAATTTCCTGCCGAACGGTTGATATTGATCGGTGATTTCAATTCATATCAGTTTAACGACGGTTATAACGACTTGATCGGAACGCTCACGGGAAACCCCGACAAAAACGTAATCGCATTCTCCGATACGGTTTATGAAACCGGGCTTGTAAACCTGATTGACTACGTTTTGCCTGACAACCGTTATTCGTATATATACGCCGGTTCGGCGCAGGCTCTGGACCACGTATTGATAAACAAGCCGGCCCGACAGCACGCTCGGCGATTCGGATACGCTCGTTTTAACGCGGATTTTCCAAAGGTCTTCGAGAACGACGAGACTCGGCCCGAACGACTTTCCGACCACGACGTTCCGGTACTATACCTTTCGGTCGACGGACGGAATGAACGTGCCGAAAGTGCCGAGGTCAGGAGTGTGATTCCCGCCGAGACGTCGAATCCAGCGGTGCTGACCACCTATCTTTTCTATTCGTTTGACCGGAAGGAACCCGAACCCGCCGAAACTTCAGCGGCTGATGCCGGAACCTGGATTGATATTAAAACGGCCGACATCATTTTAAGCGGCAAGGCGAACGGGGATTTGTTCGAACACAACGGGGGCGGACCAAACGGAGCCGAATGGAATCCGGCGGGCGATCTCTACCTGCTGATTTCAGCCCCGAGCACGTTGGCCGGTTCGGAACCCGAATTAAGACTAAACGGATCGACGTTTTCGGGTTTTGACATCATTTCCAAATCTTCCGGTGACTCTGCCGATGCGTTCTACTGGATAAGAATTCCAGCCGGAGTGTGGAATAACCAGCTCAAGGATATTGAAGAATCCGATTTTTCTGGTTTATTTGGCGATAAACCAACGCCCGCCCCCGACAAAACCGAAATCCCGTTAAACACCGGCCGGATCATCAAATTTGAAATTAAATTTGGAGATCGGACCGCAACGAAATATCTACACGTCGATTTTGGCGGGTAATAGAGGGCAACCTCGGATTAGACTGAACATATGAGTTTTAAAGAGACAATTTTCGTGACCGGGTTTCCCGGTTTCATCGCCGGCCGCTTGGTCGAACGAATATCCACACCCGATACACAGTTTTTTCTTCTTGTTGAAAAGGACTTCGTTCCAAAGGCGATGAAGGATATCCAGTCAATTGCCGAAAAAAAGAAGACCCCGCTAAAGAATTTCGCCCTCATCGAAGGGGATATCACCGAGAAAAATCTCGGGATGTCAGATGCCGACGTCGAAGTGGTAATCAACGAAACAACCGATGTTTTTCATCTCGCAGCAATATACGATCTCGAAGTGGAAAAGGAACTGGCCTACCGGGTAAACGTAGATGGTACGAAAAATGTAAACGAAATTGTTAAAATGATGAAAAATCTTCACCGGTATAACTATATTTCGACGTGTTATGTCGCAGGGAAACGCGATGATCGAATATTCGAGCCCGAATTGAAGCACGAGAAAGGATTTCGTAATTACTATGAGGAAACAAAACATTACGCTGAGATTTCTGTTGAAGAATTAAAAGCCGATATTCCGCTCACAATATATCGTCCGTCAGTAGTTTGCGGGGATTCGGTCACCGGAGAGACTGCGAAGTATGATGGTATCTACTATGTAATTACATTTTTGATGAGATTTCCGGAAGTCTTTAGATTAGTTAACGTTGGCAATCGAGATGTCAAATTAAACCTCGTTCCGGTGGACTTTGTGATTGAGGCAATGGCCGCGCTGGCAAAAGATGAAAACGCGATCGGCAAAACAATCGCCTTGGCGGATCCTTACCCGCTGACGACTAAGGAAATTTGCGATTTGATCGCTGAAGCGGTAACAAACAAGAAATCCGTTATTACGCCTCCGCCAAAACTGGTTGAGACATTCTTGAATTCTCCAATTTCGCCGCCGCTGACCGGCCTCCCGCATTCCGGCGTACCCTATTTTTTCATTCCTCAGACATATGACACTTCCGTCGCCAACGAACTTCTTTCCCGGCACGATATCGTTTGTCCTTCATTTCGGGATTACGTCGGAAATTTGGTCGCATTCGTTCAAAAGCACCCGAATCTGCGCGTTTTGGAAAAAGGGGTATGAGACCGCTGATTGACACTTGCAATCGACGAACGTCATTTTTGATTATCTGGCCGTTTATCGCCGATTGCCGGGTCTGGTGCAGGTTTCCGGGATAGAATCGGCCGTTATGACAAAATCGAGCATATTTTCGGGTACTTCGCTCATCCAACTTTTCAAGTCGGGAGCGAAATCGGGATTATGATTAAACGGCAAACAGGTTTATTTGTTTTCGCAATAACGGCCATCCTTGTTTTTGCGGCTTCCGCGCTCGCCCAAAAGCCAATTCCGACACCGGTCGATGATGATCCGCCTGAGACGGTCTTTGTCGAAGAGATCAAGCTAAACGTTTCGGCTTTTGACCGGTTTGGAGAGTTTGTGCCGAAGGTTGAAAAGGAAGATCTGGTCGTGATCGAAGATGGACGGCTTCATCAACCCGACAGTATCCGCCGGATACCCGCCAGTGTATTGATCGTACTGGATACGGGCGGCGAGATGCGGCGGGTAAAGACTCTCAACCAAACGCGGATGGTGGCAATTAAACTCGTTTCTTCACTGACCGAGGAGGATTCGATCGCCATTCTCGAGTACGCTGACAAACCGAGAATTCTAAAAGAATGGACATCGGATAAGACGCAGGTCAGGCAGGCGCTGGAAAACCAACTCGGCTTTGGCGTTCGATCGCTTTTTGTCGATGCGCTAAAGCTGGCTACTGAATTCTTGCAAAAATCCGATAATGAAAACCGTCACCTCGTTTTGATCACCGACGGAACCGACAGCCTGGACCGGACCGGCCAGCGGGAAGAGGAAATGAGGCGGCTGATGACGACCAACATCAATGTCCACGTCTTGAGCTATACGGGTCTCGAAGCGTCAGCGATTGTCGCAAAGACAAAAACGGCCGGAGTTCCCGCCCATCCAAATCCGCTCCCCTCAGAAGTAATCGAGGGTTTGCCCGAGGCCCTCCGGACGGTCAACAAGGCCCCGAAATTCGGCGCGATAAATACCGATAAGAAATTCCTGCGCGTGATGAAGAAAAGGGAACAAGACCTTGTGGAAGGCGGAAAGTTTTTGCTTGAGCTTTCGGAAAATACGAGCGGAATGTATATCCTCCCGGATTCAACCGACGAAATGATTGACAAGGCCCGGCTGATTGCCAACATAATCGATTCAAATTATGTGGTGACCTATACTCCGTCGCGGCCCTTGCGCGAATCTCGGGACGGAGAGATCAGGACCGTTGAAGTTTCATCCCGCCGGACCGGTCTGAATGTCGCAGCGCGCCGTAAGATCATCGTAAGAAACGAACCGAAATAACTACCTATTTGTTTTGAAACCGCGGGTTTTTGACGGTCAGCATCAAAGCCGCCGCACACACCGAAATGAATGCGCTGAACAAAAATGCGGTAGCCGAATTAAACTCCGTCCACAACAAACCGAAGACGATCGATGCCGGAAACACCGTGACGCCGAAGGCCAGATTATAGAATCCGTAGGCCGTCCCCCGTTTTTCTTCCGGAACGAGGTCCGCAACCAGAGCTTTCTCGGCTCCTTCCGTAAGTCCGAAGTAGACACCGTACAAAAGGAACAATCCGAGTGCCTGCCAGGCGTCAGACACAAATGCGAATCCGCAGTAGACAAGTGCGTAAAGAATCCATCCGGCGAATATCAGCTTTCTTCGTCCGACCTTGTCTGAGAGGTCGCCAAAAATCAATGAACTGACTACCTTCGAAAGGTGAAGCGCCATCCACAGCAGGGGCAAGAGCGGAAGTGA
>JBFGKW010000061.1:0-17369 GCA_041576495.1 Aridibacter sp.
GAGTGTTCATTTCAAAACCTATGACATAGGGTTTGACCAATGAGTATGATGTTGGGAAATAAAGCGGAATTCCCGGAACCTCAAGCAATGCCTCATCTTCAGTAAGAATGTAGTCGTGTCCTCCGATATCGATGATCAATTCCCCCGAATATCGGTCCGAAAGGTTGCCGTCATTGCTATCGCCCGGCAGCGAGCGTTCACTTTCCAAAACGGGCTTAGTTGAGTCGCCTGGAGGTTCTTTCAAACCGTTTGTATCGGGTTCCGCTTTATCCCGATTTGATTTGGGCCCCTTCGCAGAATCCGGTTTGTTAATCCTAGTCGGCTTAAATATCGCAAGCATGTTGGCAGTTTCATCTGAAGTTGGAAGGACAACTCCTCTTCGTAAAACGTCGAAATCTCCTTCACTTCTGAATTTTTCAATTTCGCTGGTTTCCTTGACGATTACGTCAGTCTCGATATTAAGTTCCTTTTTCCACATTCTGGCAACCGACTTTGCTATCCGCTGCTGAATGTTATTGCGGTTTACAACCAGACGTACGGTGGGAAACCGCTCCCCGTTGGCAAACCCGGCACTTCTCATAAGTTCTCTTGCTTTTGTTGCATTCAATCCCAACTTTCCCTTCTTTCCATTTGGGCTAAACGGCAAAAACTTGTCGGCGGGAACAGTCGCCCCGTCCATCTCGTCCCTGGTCAACCGTTCGCGCTCGATTGATATGGCCAACGCCTGTCGAACCCGCCGGTCATTAAACGGTGGTTTCTGACGGTTGAACTCGTAAAAATTGAGCGCGCTGTGCGTGACGCGCCGAAAATCAGAAAAGGGCGTCAGCAACTTTAAAACCAGAGGTTCGAATTGCGCGTTGGTGACAGCATCAACCCGGCCGTCGCGATATGCCTGCAGGGCGCTTTCCGCATCCGTGGTCGGAATGAATCTTACTGTTTCAAGCTTGACACGGTCCTTATTCCAATAGTGTGTTGAACGCTTTAATGAAATTCCGCTATCTGCGACCGAGGTGATCGTAAAAGCACCGTTGGTAACGATACGGGGATTTAGTTTATTTTCTTTAAATTCATCGCCGTTTTGATAAACAGGCCTGAAAACTGGGTGTGCGACTAGTTTTGGAAAATCTTTATCCGGCTGGTGAAGCGTTACCTTAAGTTCAAATTCACCGGTTGCCTCGACCCCGAGTTTCTCGCGTTCTTCATGTTTAACATCGATGCGGGACTCGCTGGTTTGTGTTGGATTGATATTCCGTTGGCCGTCTTCTTCGACGGACCTGCCCTTATTCGAACTCGTTGGCCGGGGTCTCGACCCGGGCGTGTCAAACTGCCGTTTCTCAGAGAGACGGTTTGACCGCATATTTTGGGAATCAAGCTCCGCGGTTTGATCCATATCCGACGGTTTTCGAATTTCAGTCGGGACATCCATTCCGACTATATTCTTCAGCAGATCGTTTTGAGAGACCCCTTCTCCCATTTCGGCAAGCCGTTTCCACGAACGAACGAAATCATCAGCGTTTACCGTTTTCCCGTTCGACCACTTGGCGTTCGTTCGAAGCGTAAATGTCCAGACCTTATCGCCCTCGGATGATTTCCAATTAACCGCGATCGCCGGGATCGCGTTTAGCGTTTGCGGTTCGGTATCGGTCAATCCGTCATATAATGCCCTGACAACGTCGGTTTCAGGCGGGGCGGATGCGGTTGCCGGATCGAATGATTCAGGAAATTTACCGTTTGCCCAACGAAACTCTTGAGCGTTAGGTGGTCTCGTCTTGCTGTAAAACTTTTCGGTTTTTGGTTTTTCGAATTCGCTGCAGGCGGATACAAAAATGACGAACGCACCGATGATACCTGCTGCAATTCGGACCCTAATTTTCAATTGGGGGTGTGTTTTAGTTTTCGGCAGCAAATTCAATTTTGGACCCTCTTAATTAACCTGCGGTAAATCTCGTTGACCTGATTCCTCGTCGATTCGAATCCATCCGATGTGTCGATCAGAAAATCGGCAAACGACATTTTCTTCTTCTGAGACATCTGTGCATCAATCCGCTTCTGCGCCTCGGAGGAACTCAAATTATCTCGTAACATCAATCTTTTCAATTGTATATCAGAATTGCACCAAACAACAACGATTTTGTCATACCTTTGGTGACTCCCCGATTCAATCATTAAAGCGGCATCGATCACAGCGATTCCGTCAGGACGCCGGATTGCTTGCTCTGTTAACCATTCCTCCTGCTTTTCAAAGACTAACGGATGGACGATCGAATTTAGCAGCTGCATTTTGGATTTATCGGCAAAAACGATGGCGGCTAATTTTTTACGGTCAAGTGTACCGTTTTTTCGGAGGATGCCTTTGCCAAAGTTTTCCACGATCGAATCAAGTCCTTCAGTTCCGCGTTCTACGACCTGACGCGCGGTCAAATCGGAATCGAGGACGGAGCAGCCTAATTCTTCAAAAACACTGCAGACGAATGTTTTACCGACGGCAATTGAACCCGTCAACCCGATTTTGAGCATTGTTACTCACCGAAAGAATCAATTCGAACTAAGCCTTATGTCTTTTTGCCAGCTTGCCAACATTAAATTCAGCGATCTCGGCAAGCGTCAGCCCGAGTTCATCGGCACAGGCTGATATGTACCAAAGGACGTCGCCCAGTTCGTCCTGAAGCTTCCGTCGAATCTCGTCGTTTAATTCGCCGTCGAAATCTCGCTGAATCTTCTTAACTATATTTGCAACTTCTCCAGCTTCACCGGCAAGTCCCAGAGTCGGATATTCCAAATTGTTTAGTCGATTAGGATAAAGTGCGGTTGAACTCGCTTCCTTTTGGTATTCTTCAAAATTCATGGTTTGTTCTTTGGTGATTAGTAAACTTGGTGTTAATCGATAATGCCGCGGCTGAGGGTCGCGGCGTTTATGACGCCCTCGATGAGCAACTACCCGTTACCTCGTCTCTTCTTCGCCGCCTGAACCGCGTTTTTCATAAGCATCGCCACGGTCAAGAGCCCGACACCGCCGGGGACCGGAGTAAAATACGCCGCTCTATCAATTGCGTCTTTTGCAATCACGTCGCCGACCAGTGTCGAACCACGTTTTTCTATTATTTTTAATCGTTTTTCCAACTCATCATCATCAAAAAACAGCTTGGCCCGTTTGATTTCCGAAAGCCGGTTCATCCCGACATCGATCACGGTCGCCCCCCTTTTGATATGATCCTTGGTGATGATTCCCTCAACGCCCACGGCGGCAACCAAAATATCCGCCTGACTGCAAACGCCGGCCAAATCCCGGGTTCGTGAATGACAAATGGTTACGGTTGCGTGTTCGTGAAGAAGCAGCATCGCCATCGGCTTTCCAACAATATTGCTTCGGCCGACGACGACGGCGTTTTGTCCGGAGATCGGGATTCCCTTTCGCTTTAACATGTCGATCACTCCGGCCGGGGTGCAGGGAGTGAGCGCTTCCTGCCCCTGGGAAAGTCGTCCGACGTTTACGGGGTGAAACCCATCGACGTCCTTTTCCGGATCAATCCGTTCCAAGACAACTTTTTCATTTATTTGTTTTGGCAGCGGGAGCTGAACGAGAATGCCGTCAACATCATTATCGCTATTCAGGCCGTCAATAACTTTGAGTAATTCTTCCTCGGTAATGTCCTCGGACAGATGCCGGTGTTCGGAAGTAATTCCCAGTTCTTCGGCAGTTTTGACCTTACTCTTGACATAAACTTCCGAGGCCGGGTCCTGGCCGACCCTAACGACCACTAAACAAGGTTTTATTCCAGGGCCCTCGGTCAGCTTTCGGACTTCTTCTGCAACCTCATCCTTGATCAGTTCTGCGAATTCCTTCCCGCTCAGTAACTCAGCACGTTTTTTCATTGATTCTGCTATCATAATATTTTTGCGATTTGTTACCGATTATAATGTTTTGAAACCGTTATGCCAGACAAGAAGTTATTTATATTTCTGCTTATATTTATTTGTTTTTCAAATAACAATTTGTCGCAGAGTCCTGATTTCCGGCATTCAAACATTATCGACGCGGTTCGGGATTCTAATTATTCGGAGGCCATAAGCGATCTCAACTCACTCCGCAATTCAGATCCCCGGCTGTTTTCTGCAAACAACTATGATTACCTGCTTGCGCGGATTTATGAGAAAAAGAATGATTTATCCAACGCCGCCGTTAATTACCAGGGGGTGATCAGCAGGAATTCGGTCCTTAAGGAATACGCGCTTTGGCATTTATCCCAGGTGTTCAGAAATTCGGGAAATCTTTTTTTGGAACGGCTTCAGCTTCAAGAGCTGTGTTTGATTCCGAGGGGGAGCCTGTTGAATGATGCTGCCAAAAAGCGGCTTGCCCGAAGTTTTTATGAGAGTGGTAATTTTGACTCGGCAATCGCAAATTTGACCAGCGGTGAAGTTGAAATCGACTCCGGAAAGAGCCGCAAAATTCCACGTGACGATCTGGTATTGCTTGGATACTCATATTTAGAGAGCGGGAATGACCACAAGGCCCGGGAAGTTTTCGCAGAACTTGCTAACAATCCTCCCGACCCCGACCGGCCAGACGACTTTGCTCTTGCCGGGGCCAGGGGACTTGACCGCCTGGATCGAGGATCGGAAGAAGCGGGAAACAAGGTTCCGGCATTGCCGCCGGAAGAACATCTTAACCGGGCCGGAATATACCATTTTAATCGTGATTTCGCCGCCGCGAGACCCCATTTCAAAGCCATAGCCGACGACTACCCTCCAAGCGAACATACGGCGGCCGCGATGTTTCAAATCGGACGGGGATTTGATCAGGAACGCGAATACGAACAGGCCGTACAGTGGTATCAGAGACTGCTCTACCTTTTTCCATCCGAGAAATTTGCCGCATCGGCCCTATATCAATCCGCTTCGGCCTACGCTAATTTGGATAAAACGGATGAAGCGGTTTCGCGTTACGAAAAATACATCAGCGAAAATCCCGACGCACAAAATCTTCCAAGGGCATACTTGAACATTATCGATGCCTACCGCGATGCGGATAACGAACCACAGGCACTCGTTCGTGCTGAACAAACGCAGGAAAAATTCCGCGGCAAACCCGCCGAGGCGGTCGCGCTATTCGCGCAGATCAGAATCCGCATTGCACTCGAAGACTGGAGCCGCGCCCTTAACGATTTGAATCGGCTGCTTGAGATGGAGCACCTTGGCCGGGCCCGGATTGCCGGAGAATCCAATAAGCAGGAAGCGATATTTCTTCGTGGTTATTCACTCGAAAAACTAGGCCGCACAAGCGAAGCGGTCGACGCCTTTCTGCTGGTCCCCGACGGCCTAAAATCTTATTACGGGTGGCGGGCAAACGAGCGGATAAACACGATCCGCAGCCAACCGAACCAGGCTGAATTAGTCCGGCAAAAACTCAGCCGACAATTGAGCATCGCGGGGCAAACGCTGACCAGCTCGAACGCAGACGAAGTGCGAATCGCCGCGCAGAACGGATTGAGATTAGGGGCCGGCGCCGAACAAGTATCTAATTTAATTAAACGGATTAAGGCCGCCAACTTGCTTTTAAAGGATTACCGGGAGATTCCCGGGCGAAAGCTGATTGAATTCGGCCGAAAGAAACTAACAGGACGCCCGGCAAAGATGAACGAGGAAGCTCGCCATCAGGTAATCGCCGATGAGTTACTGTTTTTGGGACTCTACGACGAAGCTGCTCCCGAGCTCGAAACCGCGCTTCGTAAGAATATCAACGATCCGGCCGGCGGCCTGAGTGATTTCCCGCCCGACACCGCATACACCCTTGCCGTGTTTTACAACCGCGGAGATATACCGGCCCCCGCGATACGCTACATCGAATCCATATGGAAAAATGTCCCGGATGATTACCCGATCACTTTGATCCCGGCCGAGCAACTTAAATTGCTATATCCGAAACCATATGAAACGGCCCTCTTGAAATACGGCACCGAAAAAGGCGTTGATCCGAGATTTATCCTGTCGATCATGCGGCAGGAATCGAGATTTCAGGCCGATGTAAAATCCGCCGCAGCTGCGCGCGGGTTGATGCAATTTATCTCGAACACATCTGAGAAAATGGCGGCTGAGATGAAGATAACGGATTTTGCCCAGGACGATTTATATAATCCGCCGACCGCTATTCTCTTTGGCGCCCATTACCTGGCAAAACTATTTAGCGATTATCCCGGCCTCCCGGCGGCAGTCGCTGCAAGCTATAATGGAGGGGAGGATCGAATGGCGCGTTGGTTGAAACGTTCGAAATCCGATGATCCGGACCGCTTCGTATCGGAAATCATATTCACCCAGACCAAGGATTATGCTTACCGGGTGATGGCGAACTACCGCGTATATCAAATTCTGTACGATAAGAATTTGGACCCGGCGGGAGAGCGTTCAACCAACTAGGTTTGCTGAATTTCGGTTCGACCGCGCCCTTCGAGAGAAACGACATAAACGGAATTTAATATGCGTTATTTAATATCAATTTTGACGGCAATATTTTTGCTCGCTGCATGTCAGACCTCCCAGAAGGAGTCGACCGACCCATCGCAGCTTAAACGGTATAAACTGAAGGGCACTGTGATGGCCGTCGATCCGGCAAATAAGTCTGCATCGATAGCCCATCAGGAAATTCCCGGATATATGTCTGAAATGACGATGGATTTTCCCATCAAGGACGCGTTTGTTTTTGAGGAGCTCAAAGTAAACTCCGAAATAAAAGCGGAGCTCGTCGTCGATAACGTCAATGGGAAATACTGGCTTGAAGGGATCGTCATCACATCGGCGCGGCTGCCGGGCCAGCCGCCGCTGCCGGCAAAGCCCGATGTGGCCGTTACAGGGAAACGGGTTGCTGACTTTAAGCTGACAAATCAGGACAAAAAAATCATTTCGGCGGAGGACTTTCGCGGGAAGGTATGGGCGTTGACGTTTATTTATTCGGAATGCCCGCTTCCGAATTTTTGTATCGCGATGTCCCGTAACTTCTCAGATCTAGCCAACCGGATCGCCTCGGATGATCAGTTAAAAGAGAATATCCGTCTACTGACAGTCTCCTTTGACCCGAAGAGAGACACGCCGGAGAAATTAAAACGTTACGGACTCGGATATCTGGGAAAAAATTCCGGTGCTGGAGACTTTAAGATTTGGCAGTTGGCCGTCGGATCAAATGAAGAAACGAAACGGCTTGCCGATTTTTTCGGCCTCCGTTATGAAATCGATGCGCAGGATAAAACCCAATTTAGTCATTCTCTCAGAACCGCCGTTATTTCTCCCGATGGAATTGTTCGAAGGGTTTTTACCGGAAGTGATTGGACCCCGGAAGAATTACTCTCGGAATTAAAAAAGGATCAAGCACGCTGACATAACGATCCATACTATCCGTTCTGGGCTGATTTCCGACTGATGATTCATCATCCAGATGGCTTTCGTAGTATAATCACCAAAACACAAAATTGTTATTAGTGAGGTGACTATGCATAAGGCGACCTTCAAACTTTGCATTTCTTTCCTGTTTATCGCGGCCTTGGCGTCCGGGGCGTTTTCGCAAACCCGGTTCAATTACCCAAAGGCAAAAACCGTTTCACAGATTGACGACTATCACGGAACCAAGGTCGCCGACCCCTATCGGTGGCTGGAAGACCCTGATTCAGAAGAAACTAGATCGTGGGTGACGGCTCAAAATGAACTGACATTTCGGTATTTGAAGACAATTCCGGATCGCGAAAAAATAAAGAAACGCCTGACCGAGCTTTGGGATTACGAGAAGTACTCTACGCCGTTTGAGCGCGGGGGGAAATACTTTTATTACAAAAACGACGGTTTACAGAATCAATCGGTCTTGTATATCACCGATTCGCCGGGCGACCCGGGGAGGGTGCTTCTGGATCCAAATAAGTTTTCGGAAGACGGAACTACCTCGCTCGCCGGACTGACAATCTCCGATGACGGAAATTTGATGGCGTACGGAATATCAGTCGGCGGCTCTGACTGGCGTCAATGGAAGTTCGTTGACATTAAAGCGGGCAAGGAACTAAATGATGTCCTCAATCATATAAAATTCTCCGGCGTTTCGTGGACAAGTGACGGAAAAGGAGTTTATTACAGCCGCTATCCCGAACCCAATGAAAAGACGAAGCTTGAAGATACGGTTTATAATCAAAAACTTTATTACCACGAGCTCGGCACGAATCAATCGGAAGATAAATTGGTATACGAACGGCCGGACGACAAGAAAATGGGTATCGGCGGCTTTGTCACAGAAGACGGCAATTGGCTGTTAATCTTTTTACGGAGCGGGACCGCCAGGACTAACCAGGTTTATTTCAAGGACCTGCGCAATGAAGATTCGGAGATTTTGCCGCTTGTGGACAAGTTCGAGAATCGATATTCCTATGTCGGAAACGTCGGATCGAATTTCTATTTTCTGACCGATAAAGACGCTCCCCTCAATCGGGTCGTTTCGGTAAGTCTCTACGATGCTTCCCGCAGTTGGAGGGTCGTTATTCCCGAATCCGAAGAAACCCTCCGGGGAAGTTCCCTGATCAATAATCAGTTTGTCGCAAATTACCTCAAGGACGCTTACACGCAGATCAGGATATTTGATCTGATGGGCAAATTTGTCCGGACGGTCGAACTCCCGGGAATAGGTACCGCGGGCGGATTCGACGGAAAGCGTCACGACCGCGAAACATTTTATTCGTTTTCGAGCTATAACATGCCCCCGACGATATACCGGTACGACATGGTCACCGGAAAAAGCAGCCTTTTTCGCAGCGCAAAGGTCGATTTCGATCCGGACGGATACGAAGTAAAACAGGTTTTTTATCCGAGTAAGGATGGGACGATGATCCCGATGTTTATCGTTCATAAAAAGGGGATTGAGCTCGACGGCAACAATCCGACACTGCTTTATGGATACGGGGGATTTAATATTTCGATGACGCCGGGGTTTAGTGTTTCACGATTAATGTGGATGGAAATGGGCGGCGTCTTTGCGGTCGCCAACCTACGCGGCGGCGGCGAATACGGCGAAGAGTGGCATAAGGCGGGAACAAAGCTGGCCAAACAAAATGTGTTTGACGATTTTATCGCTGCCGGTGAATGGCTGATTGCAAACAACTATACAAACTCCCGCCGCCTCGCAATTCAGGGCGGCTCAAACGGCGGTTTATTGGTTGGGGCGGTCCTTAATCAGCGGCCCGATTTATTCGGGGCCGCACTGCCCGCGGTCGGGGTTATGGATATGCTCAGATATCATAAATTTACGATCGGTTGGGCCTGGAGCTCGGATTACGGGTCCGCGGAAAATGAAGATGAGTTCAAAGCGCTTTATGCTTACTCTCCGATCCACAACATCAAGAAAGGCGGAAAATATCCGGCCGTTCTAATTACAACCGCGGACCACGATGACCGGGTGGTTCCTGCACACAGTTACAAATATGCGGCGACACTGCAGGAAGGCCAGGGCGGGGATGCTCCCGTATTGATAAGGATCGAGACCAAGGCTGGACATGGGGCAGGCAAACCGACGTCAAAACAAATCGAAGAACAGGCGGATATTTACGGGTTTTTGATCAGAAACCTGGGGATGGAAGATAATTAATCGGGACGGTTCCCTTGGAGTTAGGGAAACAACCTTCAGCCGGTGAATGTCCTTCGCCGAAATAATGGCCGGGGAATAATATGGTCACTGCTAAACTTTATTAGTAAGTGGTGAAACAACTGAGAAACGGCTCTGCCCGTTTGATATTCGCGGTCAACCGGCCCGAAACAAGAGTACATAATGCCTGGAGCAGCAACAGTACATTCCCGCCTGAATATTTCGGCTTATTCCGGAAAGACGGAAATTGAAGCGGTTTGTGACGGACGCTATACCGCAAGGCTTGTCAGGAACTCAGTTGAACTCGAATCCGCGCTTCGGCTGAGATATGAAGTTTTTAAACGTGAGCTGTCCAAAAGTTCCGAACCTGGAAGCGTCGGAATTGATATCGACAAATATGATCTCAATTGTGAACACCTTATCGTCTTTGAAACCGTCACCGGGAAAACGGTCGGAACTTACCGGTTGAATACAATTGAGACCGCCCGCGATCTTCAAGGGTTTTATGCTGCGACCGAATTCAGCATAGAAGACCTGCCGGCCGGGTTTCTCGATAATGCGGTTGAACTGGGACGCGCCTGTATCAGCAAAGACCATCGAAATTCGCGGGTCCTGTTTCTGTTATGGAAGGGTCTCGCCCGTTACCTGACCTCCACCAAGAAGCGTTTTTTATTTGGCTGCTGCTCGATCTTTACTGAGGACGGTGACGTCGCTGGGAATGTTCTGGCACAATTGAAAACGAGCGGCCATGTCCACGATACGATAACTGTCAAACCGCGCGAGGATAAAGTATGCATTCCGGAAGGATTTCTTGCAGATGATTCGAAAACGTTTGAACTGCCGGCGCTGGTCAATATTTATTTACGGATAGGCGCAAAAGTCTGCGGACAGCCGGCGATCGACCGGGAATTTAAAACGATAGATTATTTCGTCATTTTTGACCTCAACACAATCAGCAGAAAATACCTTAAAATGTTCTTCGGATAGTTCATTTCACGGCACAAAGACCCGTTCTTCAAGATCCGCCAAAAATTGTTTGTTAAAAGACAGAATCGTCGAACAACGCGTTCCATAAACGGGAGTTTCGATAAAAATGGACGACAAAAGCTTTTCCTTTTGATATCCGATCCCGGTGTCGGGAAGTTGATCGTCATCCGCCGGCGATCTATCAGCCAATAATTCAAATAACTCTTCTTTGGGCAGCCGGCCGCGGTTGAGAAGATCCCGAAAGCGGGCTTTTCCCTTTTCCACCTTTCGCCACGGTGTATCCAACAGATGATTGCTCAGACCATATATTCCGGGGTCGAGCCGCTTAACATCCGGGCGGCGGTTGGAAAAATAAAAGAGGTCCTGTTTTTTTGAATTAAACTCTCCGACCAACAGACTAAATCCGCTGTATAGTTCTGACTTCGACTCGATTTGCTTGAGATATCGTTTCGCACCGATATCGCTCTTGAGGAAATCCGACACCAGGAGACCGCGGGAAGGCCCCATTTTCCTCGGATTCGGTTCGCGATAGTTCGTCAGCGCTGAAAAACGACCTGTCTTTTCAATCCCAAGCCAAGTTCCTTTCCCGACCAAATCCCGCCCGGCCAAAATACCTGGGAAATCATCCCAGTATTCTGCAATGGCGGAAGGCCGGTCATAAAACTCATCCCTGTTTGCGAGTACGATCAGCGGATATTCCGGATGTGTCTTAAATGCAAGAAAGATTACGCACATGGTTTCTCGGCATTTTAGTTTTCACTGCCGTTGACGGGGAGATTAAAAATCAGTCGGACAAGATCGGCAACCGACGTCGGCTTAGCGCCGCGACTGCGATTCTCCTCACCGATTTCAAACGCGATCCTCCACTGCTTAAACAAGATCCGATACGCATCGATGAGCGAATATCTCCGATCGTAAATATTTGTTGATTCTGATGTTACACCATTTAGTTCGATTATTTTAAATCCCTCGCCGTCCTTAAGACTCCCAAAGGATCTTGTCCGGATATCAAACCGGCCAAAATAGAATCCGTCAATTTCTTTGCATATCTCATCGATTTTTCGCTCGAGTTGATCGGTCATCAACCAGTCACCTTCCTTAAAAATCGCTCCCTGCGAATGGGTACCGATGTCAATTATCTGGACAATCTCCCCCTTTTTCGGAATGTCTTCGAGCCTGCTGATATTTTGATCAAAGTATTTTTTTGCCAGCGAGACTGCCCTTTGATCACGCAAAATGAGATTTTCAAGCATCGTCACTCCGTCACCCACCACCTTTGGGAAATCCTTTTCAGTAATCGAGAAGATTTTCCCACGCTTTTGTGAAGGATAACGGTAGTAAAAGATACTGACCTCATCACCCGGTGCATACTCCTGAACTATTCGATCTCCCTTGATTCTATCGAAGATATACCCTAAGCGGCCCTCGTTATTCGCTATTAATACGTCCTTACCCCGTTCCCCGACATTTGGTTTGACGATTACCGGGTAGTCAATTCTATTCTCTTCCAAGAATCTGAGGACCCGCAAGCTGCATTCATTAACCGAGAGTTTTTTTGAGATGAATTCGTGCTCAAGGAGAAAGGGCTTCGCAGCTTTCGATTTTTCCAGCTTTTGATAAATCAGGTGTTTCGATTCGCCCACAAAACCGCTTGCCAGAATTCCGGGGTTAGAGCATGTAAAGACGTTCAGGCTCCGATGTTTGAGTCCTAGCCACAAGATATAGAAAATGACAGGAAAATAAAATATGCGGTATGACCAGAATTCCCAGTACCGGATCCGTTTCAGCCTACCGATCAACAACCTGCGCTTGCGCCAGGTCGAGAGATTAAACAGGAGCCTGAATATCACGAATAGAGAAATGATGCTCAGCAGCAGATACTGAGGGGAAATGATTTGCTGGGCAAACGTGGCCGAACCGACCAGAAGGGGTGTCCAAATCGCGGTTGCCACCAAAAAATAGAATGCGAATTTGGAAAAATCCGCACGCAAAAACCCGGCAGCGAGATACGTCGGCAGCCTCAATCCGGAGACAAAACGGCTGATCACAATCGCCATCGGTCCGCGGCGCTCAAGCCACAGACTCGCCTTCGCCAGCTGCCGTTCACTGACCAGCCGCCGAAAAACTCTTGTCTTTGAGAATGGTTCACCAAACAGTCGTCCGATCCAGTAGAGTCCGAGATCCCCGACGAGAATACCGGCAAAACAAGCGAATAATCCGAGCGCAAAGCTGATTCTCCCCTGTCCGGCGAGGGCGCCGGCCGCGAGACACGCTCCGTCTTCAGTGATAAAGGTCGTAAAAAAGAGTATGAGAAAAATTGCAAGGGGTGAAAACTCGTAAAGACTGTTCAAGTCCAAACGCAGGATTTGCTCGGCTGTCTCCCAGATTCCCGACATCTTATGAGGCGCCGCCGATAAACGGTAACTGACGCCTGTGCATTATCAAAACGATCATGCTCAGTGTAAATACCGCGATGGCGAGCCCAAACAATGTTCCCCCGTCGTTTTCAACTTCAATTCCCAGTAACGTGAGGTGGCTGAAGATTGCGCCGGATATAACGCCGAGCGTCAATAAGGCACCATACGCAGCCGTTTTCGGAATCAAAATCAGGATTGACGCAACAAGTTCCATAATTCCCGATCCGATTCTGCCGAAAGCCTCGTATTCCGCTCCCATTAATGTCGAAAAAATGTATTTTGACTCTGCTGCTCCAGTAAACTTGAAGAAAAGCGTTTGCAGAAGAATCAAAGCAACGGCTAACCTGATTATCCAACTAACGACTCGAAATGTTCCTGACATAAGTACCAACCATTTGAAATCAAGCAACTTTCGCTTTATTTTCTAATTTCGCCCAATACTTCAACGTCGACGGGGAAACTCCGAAATCAGCCGAAACATCCATTCCGTAGGAACCAAGTTTTTCGGCAATCAAAGCGTAGTGATGAATTGTATGGCTGTGTAAAAATTCCAGTTCACGCACTCCGGTCGACGTGTGCCATTGCGTATCATCGACTTCCGAGCAAACACGTACTTTGCGCTTAAGCATTTGATCCGGCACCGACATAAGTCTTCGTATGAGAAATAGCGAGCGCTCCTTAGCATATTGCCGGTCTTTTTCAACCCGTAAATTTCTTTCTCTAAGGTTGTAGTCGATCTCACCGATTTCGATCCCGCGGATAAAATTACCGGCAAAATCCAGGTTGTGTCTGATATGGGCGCCGACACTTCCGATTCCGTTTTTCGACCTCAAATATGTTTCATCGTCAAGAACCTCAAGGATCCTCACCCCGCGCGAGAGTTCATCCACCACGCAATTCAATAAAACACTATAAAGATTTGAGTTTTCCGAGTTCACAAGTTCTGTCTGCTATAATCTTTTGCCAAGCATTAAAATTACTACTTTGGGACATTTTATTCCAATTACGTGACAAGGAATTGGAATGAATCGCCCGGCAGAGTGATAAACATCTTATTGGGACAGGTTGCTGGACTGCCGGATTCTTGAACGGCATTTGTCAGCAACCGCGTCAGGTCACCTTAAAAAAATAAAATGAACATGCATAAATTTAGCGAACTCCGGGAGCCGCTTAAGCTTAACGAGTTGAACGAGTTAAAAGACCGGGTTCCCTCGGGGATACTGGTCGAAAATGTAGATCTTGTCGTGATTCGCGCGGACGATGAAATATCGGTGCTTTACGGTCGTTGCCTGCATCGCGGGGCTTTGCTTTCCGACGGCTATATCGATGGACACAACCTGATTTGCGGTGTTCATGGATGGGATTATCGCTACGATACCGGCGTATCTGAATATAACAACGACGAAGTGCTGCATAAGTTTTCGGCGGTGGTTGAGGATAACAACGTTTATATTGACGCACTAGAGGTCCGGGAGTTTCATAACGCGCATCCGCAGCCATTTAAAAGAAACGAATATCTCGGTCAGTACGCGGATACCCACCCGGAGAATACGGAACCATATTCGACCTATATCAAGGATCTCGCTCAAAACGGTTTGAAAAAATACGGGCATCACGGCCCTTCGGAAGCGAT
The DNA here is from genome assembly GCA_041576495.1 of Aridibacter sp. Classification (GTDB taxonomy): domain Bacteria; phylum Acidobacteriota; class Blastocatellia; order Pyrinomonadales; family Pyrinomonadaceae; genus Aridibacter. The sequence continues at coordinate 14,642 of JBFGKW010000061.1, forward strand.
GGGTGTTGATCGAAATACGCTCCCGAAATGGGAAAATATTCAATTTCTTCCGGCCCAGTTGTCACGCCGCCCGTTGCTGGATAAAGATCCGGTAAACACGCGAACCGTAATAGGCAAAAACTCGAATAAACCTTTGGTTCTTGAAATGCCGTTTTTTGTCTCTGACATGAGTTTCGGCTCTTTGTCGCGGGAGGCAAAAATAGCGCTGTCAAAGGGCGCCGAGATGGTCGGAACGGGAATATGTTCGGGCGAGGGAGGAATGCTTCCGGAGGAACAGGAAAACAACAGGCGGTATTTTTACGAGTTGGCATCGGCGAAATTCGGGTTTTCCTGGGAAAAAGTAAAACGGGCGCAGGCATTTCATTTTAAAGGCGGGCAGGGTGCAAAAACGGGAACCGGAGGACATTTGCCGGCAGAAAAAGTATCTGAAGAAATTGCAGCCGTACGCGGTCTAACGGCCGGCCAGCCGGCGATTTCACCGGCGGCGTTTCCGGATCTAAAAACCGGTAATGATTTTAAAAGCGTCGCTGAGGAAGTTCGTCAGCGTACAGGAGGAATTCCCGTGGGTTTCAAAATCGCAGCCAGCCGGATTGAAGACGATATCGATTTCGCGCTGGCTGTCGGCGTCGATTATATTATTTTGGATGGCCGCGGAGGCGGGACCGGCGCGGCGCCGAGTATACTCAGAAATAATATCAATGTTCCGACAATTCCTGCCCTGGCGAGGGCGAGAAGGCACCTCGATAAATGCGGCGCAGACGTGGATTTGGTGATTACGGGGGGGCTTCGGGTGGCCGAAGACTTTGCAAAGGCAATGATGCTCGGAGCCGATGCAATAGCGGTTGCCAATTCGGCAATCCAGGCAATCGGCTGTTTGGGTATGCGTGCCTGTAACACGAATAACTGCCCGGTCGGCATCGCGACCCAGAAGGAATCTCTCAGGAGTCGTTTGATTGTTGATGACTCGGCCAACCAACTGGCTAATTTCTTTGAAGCAACAAATGAACTGATAAAAGTTATTGCGAGGGCATGCGGGCACGATGATGTTACAAAGTTTGAGATTGATGACCTGAGCACATTGGATCTTGATATCCACAAAATGACCGGCATTCGCTACGCCGGCGTGGATCCGGTTTAGGAAGAAATCGAACGGAGCTTTCGCAGAGTTTGATCCATCAGAACAAAATGTGATCCGCAGGGGTAATCTGCATTATCGAAAGACAAAATATGATCGACGCTGACAGCAACTCTGGTTTTGTTTCCGGTTAAAAACAAAAAACACAAATCCTAACCGTTTCATCCACCATCGCAATCAGCGCCGATTTCTAGATATTTTCAAGGTCATTTTTTTTCAATTGACCGCGAAATTTATATTCACGACAGCTGTCAGATCCTTGTCTATCGTCGAAGTATCATTGATACCGTAATCGGATACTTCGGTAGAATCCGCGGCGGTGATTTGCATCACTCCCATCCGCGCCGACCTGATCGCTCCAACCTTGTTCCCCGTACTTGCTGCTATTTGCTCAGCCCGTATTTTTGCGTCTTTGGCGGCTTCGCCGAGCATTTCAATCTTGAGGTCGCCAAGTTCGGTATAGTAATACCGCGGCGGACTCGATTCGATTAGAATCCCCTGATTTATAAGCTCGGTCGCCTCACGCGCGATTTTGGATATCAGGTCGACTTTACCCGATCTGACCTCAACTTCCTGGCCCAGCGAATAGCCGGTAACTTCTGATGTCGAATTCCCGTTTTCATCCCGGCCGTGAAGCGTTTGGGAAGAGATTGCCGAAATTGTGATCTGATCTTCCTCAACGCCCTTTTCAATAAGATACTTTTTAATTTTCGGCACGTTTTCGGTTAGGCTTCGATAGGCCGAAGAAAGATCGGCAGAGCGATACGAAACGCTTGCGCTCCAGACTACCAGATTAGATTTAATTCGCTTTTTTGCAGATCCGGTTACCGTAACCGCCTCATCCCCGTTTTTCTTGTTTGTATATGCCCACGCCAGAATTATCGACGAAGCCACCAGGCCAGCGGCTAACATAAAACCGATGTTGAATAAATAAGTTTTGTTTTTTTCGTTCATTTGTGTTTTTGCCTCCTCAAGCTATGTTGATTAGACATCATCTTCGAAAGTCTTATCAGCGGGCACAACACATCAATCCCCTGTGGAGAACCACAGCGGTTTGACTTGTTTGAGTTGTATCCGCTTTAAGGATTACCCGGAGACTTAAGGTGGTATGCACAAAATTCCTTGGGCGCGTTTTCCCGCCTGAACGTTCTGGTTTCAGGGTCCGGACAATTCGAAATCGCCCGCAGCCCTGTGACCGGGCAAATCATCACTGAAACTCCGGCGTCGGTTTTTGAGTTTTCTTTTGGTTTCGGGTTTTCTTTGTTCTGATCAGTCTGGGCTTCCTGCCAGGTAGTAAACGGCGTCGGCTCGGGTTTTATTTTGTCCAAATCAGATTCCGTGTCGACGAGCGGCAACAAGGAAGGTATCGGGACGGTCCCGGATACAAATAATTCGACTCTTCGAAATTCGGGCGGTATCATTGGAAGTTGCGATTCATTCAGGGTCAATTCGCCGGTTTCCGATTCCTTTTCCGCAATTTCGGCAATTACTTCCTTTTGCGCAGTTATCGAATTGGCTTCTTCATCCGTTAATTCACGAATCAAACTTCCGTTTCGAATATCGATCTCGGCCCGTCTGATCGAAGCGGGCATC
>JBFGKW010000062.1:0-17144 GCA_041576495.1 Aridibacter sp.
AATACTCACTGACGATATAACCTCTGACGGGAAAAGAAGGATCGTCATTCGCAAGGGCACGGGCGGAGATGGTAAATGGACCGCCGAAGACGGAAACAAATTTGTCATTGATATGGACGGCGACGGCGGCGCGCACTTTGTTCACGGCGCTGCGCACGGTCAAAACGAGTTTTTGCAGACCATGTTAGCGCTATTGATGACACCGCCAAAGGGTATGGACATCGGCTACAAATACCTCGGGAGCGGGAGCGTTGACGGCAAACCGAGCAATATTATCGAGGTCGCAGCGAGCGAATCTTCATTCAAGCTTTTCCTGGACGCATCAACGCATCTGCCGCAAATGATCAGCTATCTTTCGCACGGTGAAAAGATGATGATGGTCCGCCGGGAAAAAATGACGGATAGGTCAAACAAAGATGTCGAGCTAGTTAAAAGAGTGCGTCATAAGAGCGACAAGGATCAGCCGGTTATCGAACATCAGATCAAGTTTTCGGATTTCCGCAGAAGCGGCAAGCTCCTGATGCCGCATAGATGGAGCCACCAAATCGGAGGCAAACAACATAACGAAATCGTAATCGCGAGCTTTAGCGTCAACCCGTCCAACATCGATGACAAGTTTAAGGACGAGGAAAACCTAAAAATGAAGATCGAAAAAAAATCGAAATCGTAGATCGGTCACATTAACTCTGATGCCGGTCAATTTTTAAGAGGCAGATGCGGAAAAAAGTCCTTTTTATGCGGCGATTTGATCCGGCCCCAAGCTGAAACCGCAGCTTCGGGCCCATTTTTATGATTTCCGTCGAGCCCAGGGTAATTTTACAGGGTTTGACCGATTAGATTCGAAGGCGTTGATCTTTCAACTAAATGATCGCACTCCGGTTGGTTTATTTTCCCTCGATTTGGGGGATAATTTTTCTCGGTATCTCGATTGCGGCTTTTATGTGTCTTGAGTTTGTAAAATGGCCGGCTACAAAGGCGCCCTCGATATTCGTTTCAAATGATTCTTCGTCATAAACCGGCATTTCACCGTATTTCCCCTTTTCCGTTTTTATGCCGAGATCTTTGAGGAGCGTTAAATCTGCATCTGAACCGACTAAAACGAATACAACGTCGTTTTCCAGGATATGGCTTTTTCCCGATTCGTCTTTCAATACGACATCTTTTTCCCGGATTTCCAGGATTTCTCCCAGGAAAAATAGATTCAGGCAGCGTTTCTTGAGTTGTTCTTCAAGCGGATTCTTTACCCAGTATTTGATACAACCGTGTTTTGGATCGGTTTCCTCCCAGTCACTACGGAAAATAGCAAGGGTAGTCTCCGCCCCTTCTTCTGCGAGGAATAACGCTGCTTCTCCTGCCGAATTGCCGCCGCCGACGATCAAGGCATTTTTTCGCACCCATGGATAGGTCTCCCGGAAATGATCATGTACCTTTGGCAAGTCCTCACCCTTAACCCCCAATTTTCTCGGGTAGTCCATTGCACCGATCGCAAAAAGCACATGTCGCGATTCATAAACTCCTTTTTCAGAAACCACGCTGAATTGAGCCTTGCCGGTCTTTTTTACACTATTTACTTTCTCTTCAGTATGAATATTGAGGTCGCTGTCCAGCACGAACCGGACATAATACGATAGCAGTTCTTCCCGGGTCGGCTTCTCACGGGCCGGTTTGATATCGCCTTTGCGAAATTCAAGTTCATCCGTAGTCGAGAAAACGGTTAATCCGACGGGATAGTTATATACGGTGTTCGCAATGAGTCCCTTTTCCAGAATAAGATAATTCAGCCCGTGCTTTTTCGCTTCAAAACCCGCCGATATCCCCGCCGGGCCGGCTCCGATAATTATCAGATCAAACATAAATTTCAAATTAAAAACGGAAACGAGCCAATTTCTCGATTCCGCGGCTTTACCAACGCCGATTCGATACCAAAAATACCATAAAACGGCTCGGGTGGAGATTTGCGGGCAATCTATTCTTCGTCTTCTTCCATTTTCTTTAGCTGTGCCGTGAATTTCTCAATCTGAATTTTCGTATTTTCAAGTTCACGCTTGGAAGCCATATAATTCTCCCATTCATTTGTGTTGGTCAGTGCTTTTATCGTGTCTTCATCAAGCGCATGCGACATCACTACCAGTAAATCATTCACCGATTCGTTCGCGTGAAGAAGTGATTGAACTATCGTGTAGGCCAACTTGGCGTTTGAAACCTCAAGATCCGGTTTATTCATAATCTTTTTTTTGGGGTGGGGGTTACGCAAAAAACGGCAATCGGCTGACGCTTGCGGCGTTTTCCCCCGCCGCGAGTTTGGTCCCGACTTCAAGAAATGCGTTACGAACATAACCGAGTGCGATTGTTTTTCCTAACTTTGGAGAAAAAACTGCGGAAGTTACGGTTCCCGCGTTCTTTCCGTCGGCGGACAAAAGTTCGATGCCCGGTTTTATTTCCGGAGAATCGCCGTCAAAAATCAAACCCGTCAATTGCTTTGCCGGTTTTCCCCGAAAATGTATCCGGGCGATCACCTCCTGGCCAATGTAACAACCCTTCTGGTAACTTATCAGATCCTCAATACCTACTTCAGGGACGACGGTTTCCTCATCCATATCGATTCCGTATTTCGGAATCCCATTTTCGATTCTTAAGGTTTCGTACAGGTCATCGGAAATCTCGACGGGGGACAAGAACGATTCCGCAAACTCTTCGGCCGCCTCGACCGGTACAAGAAAATCATTTTCGAAATTGATCACACCTTGCCGATCCGCCTCAATGCCCTCGCACGGTCCAAAAACCGAAAAGCAGATGAATCGATCTGATTGGTCTTCAAGGTGAAAGTCGCCGGCAAATGTAAACCGAAAAAGATTCTCAAAAACCTTTTGCCGGGTCACGGCCGCGGTTTCAATGAGAAATTTTTCGCCCCGCCGTAACACTCGTACAACCGCAAACATCCGCCCCTTAACCGTTGGAAAGGCAGCGTTCATCTTCTCACCGTCTTTGAGTTTTGCGACATCATTGGTGATAAGGCCATTTAAAAACTGAGCAGCCTCGCTGCCGTAAACTTCGAAAACTCCGCACGGCTGTTTGTAAAATCCGCATCCGCCGCCGCGAATCTTCTCGTAATCCGATTGAAAATCCGTCATCCTGTCAATTCTTGATACCTTGTTTTCGAAAATCCGGCGAACGCTTTTTTGCCTGCCACTAAAACCGGCCGTCGAATAAATGTATATTCTTCGCTCATCAATTCAATCATTTCGTCATCCGAAAGCGCTTTTTCGCTTAAACCCATCGACCGGTACTTACGCGCCCGTTTTGAAAAAAGCTTATCGGCGCCCCCCGCCAACGCGGCAAGTTGTGCAACTTCCTGACGGGAAAGCCGGTCTTCTTTCAAATCGTGAAATTCTTCGATTCTGACGCCCGCCGCTTCCAAAAAGGCGAGCGCCTTTTTACAAGTCGTACAATGAGGAAGACCGTACAATCTTACTTTTAACATAATGCGAACGCCTCAAGATGATTCGAAATATTACAAAACCGAACGTCATTTCGTGCTGCGATGCCGTTTTTACAAATCCGTGCATTTTTAAGAGCCTCAATCTGATTACCTGTCGGCCCAATCCCGCTTATAGATGAATGACGACGTCGCCGACGGCTATTGCCGGCGCACCAACACCGGTAGCCGCAGCATTTTCTGCCACCCACTTCTTCGCCAGACGAACGCTCTCGTCAATCCCCGCCTGATCCCGGCAAACGGTGAGAGTAAACCCGCCGTTTTCCGTTCGGGCGCAGGTGTATCCGATGAAGCCGTCAACCCCGCGCAAGATTCCTTCGACTTCCGCCGCGTTCGCTTCGATCAGGTCTATTAACTCTTTTGCGCCGTTTCCCGAATAATTTCTAGTAACCGCTTTCATTAGTTTTACCTCCATTCACTCATATGCCCGAAAAAATAAGTAAATTCCTGCACACGGGCCTTTACAGTCGTTGCCGATTCAAATACGGCTTAACAACCGAATGAGAATTTTATCATCAAAAGCTTAAAACGAAACAAAACACTTTCGGGCCGTTTGCCGGAAGATGAACACACCCGCTATAACGGTATTTACTGTTTTACGGCATCCAGCGCTTTTCCGAGCGTTTGATAATCCGCCAGCTGCTGCTCCAACCGCCGGTTTGATGCGAATACCTGCGGACTCGGATGATACAGCGGAATCAACGTCGCACCATACCAGTCGGAGGGTTGCGCAACACTATCCTTTAAAATAAGTCCGTGATATTCGATCGAGTTAAGCGCATCAAGTGCAACAATTCCCAGCGGAACAACGATTCGCGGGACAATCAATTCGATCGTTCGGCGCAAAAAATTCGAACAGTTATTGACTTCGCTTTTTTTCGGTTTCCGGTTTACTCCGCTTGGCTTTCGCGGGCTGCAAAGAACTGCATTGGTAATGAAAATATCTTCCCGGCTGAGATTTATGGAATCGAGCAGAACCTGGAAGTTTTCGCCGGATTTGTCTCCCCAAAACGGCCTTCGCGTCCGGTCGGCACCCTGTCTTCCCGGAGCTTCAGCAACAAAAAGCACCCTTGGATTAATATTGCCGTTTTGATTGCTCAGCACCGCATTTTTATCCGCTAAATCAGGACAAATCACACAATTACTGGTTTCATTCGCCAGCCGCAGGAATAGTTTTTGTTTGGTTGAACTCATTATTCTGCTCGTGTATTGTGAAAATGATAACAAACTAAAACTTAACAATATTTTATTATGAGTCAAATTACCGAAGAGCAGGTTCTCGAACAACTTAAAAATATTGAAGACCCGGATCTTCGAAAAGACATTGTAACGCTTGATTTCATTAAGGATTTGAAGATCGAGGGCGGTGATGTCTCATTTCGAATCGTCCTGACAACACCGTCGTGCCCGGTCAAGGAAGTATTCGAAACCGATGCCAGGAGGTTGGTCGGCTCGATTGAGGGAGTTGAGACCGTGAAGGTGACTATGGACGCCGATGTCCCGAAAGGCCGCGGTATTGCCAATAACATCTCGGTTCCGGGTGTCAAGAATATTATCGCCGTGTCATCGGGCAAAGGCGGTGTCGGCAAATCAACCGTCGCGGTAAATCTAGCTGTTGCTCTTTCAAATAACGGTTCCCGGGTCGGCTTGATGGATGCCGATGTCTACGGGCCGAATGTTCCGATGATGCTTGGTGCCGGAAACCGGCAGCCCGAGATCGCTGACGGCAACAAGCTCCTGCCGATCGAAGCGCACGGGATCAAATTGATTTCGATGGCTGTACTGGTTCCGGCCGATAAGCCGATGGTTCTCCGGGGACCGATGCTGCACGGCGTGGTCAGGCAGTTCTTGAGCGATGTCGATTGGGGCGAACTTGATTATCTGATCGTGGATATGCCGCCCGGAACGGGGGACGTTCAGCTTTCACTCGCCCAATTGGTTCCGGTTCAGGGAGCTGTACTTGTTACAACCCCTCAAAAGGTTTCGCTCTCGGATGTGACCCGTGCGTTTAAGATGTTTGAGCAGGTATCGATCCCGGTTTTGGGCGTTATCGAAAATATGTCGTATTTTGTACCGCCTGATATGCCCGATAAACGGTATAACATATTCGGTGAAGGCGGCGGACGAAAGTTTGCAGAAGAGCACGGCATTGCATTCTTGGGCGAAGTGCCGATCGGTCTAGAGGTACGCGAAGGAGGGGACAACGGCGTACCGGTCGTGATTTCCCACCCCGAATCGCCTCAGTCAGAAGCGTTCCGAAAGACTTCGGAGGAAGTTGCGCGGCAAATTTCGATCGAGGCGATGAAACCCGAACTGGTTATACTTACCAAGGGAAAATAGGCCGCGGGAGCTTCAAAACACTATCGATGCATTGAGTTACTGGACTATAGCGTAGTTTTATCGGTGTTGATACTGAACTATCTGTCTGACAGATCAATTTGGTAGAGGGCCGGTTTTCCATTCCTGTCGCTGCTGAAAACGATCGCCCTTCCATCCGGTGAAAATACGGGATTTAAATCTTTAGCCGCGTTTCGGGTTAAACGATAAAGTCCCGTTCCGTCTATATTTATCAAGTAGATTTCTGGATTTCCGTCGCTCGTGGCAACAAAGGCTATCCGTTTGCCATCAGGCGAAAAAACCGGCTGCATATCGTTGTCCGCTTTCGATAAAAATACCGTTTCATTACTGCCGTCGATACTGGCAATGCAAATATCAAGTAATTTGATTTTGTCATTTTCCCGGTCACAACTGAAAATAAGCTTTTCGCCATCCGGACTGACGGAGGGCCACCCTACGGAACCCGCAGCCGTTTCAAGCGGCAGCTGATTTTTTCCGTCCCAAGCCATCGAGTAGAATTCACTTTCCAACGACCCGCCTTCCCGGTTTGTCCTGAAGATCAGCCGTTGTCCATTGCGCATCCAGTTCGGAATACTGTCGCTCGCGGTGTTTTGAGTTAGATTCTTAAGTTCCGACCCATCTGAATTTACTGTGAATATATCCCATCTGCCCTCTGCTTCCTGATGAAAGGCGATCCTTTGGCCGTCCGGAGAAAAGCGAGGATAAGTCGAACCGCTGGTCGTATTCAGTATTGTTTTTCCCCGGCTTCCGTCGGTGCCGAGAATTCGCAATTCGCCCGTCTTATCTGCGAGTTCAGCGGAATATACCAGCTGTTTACCGTCGGCTGAAAACGACGGCGTTTGGAGCGAGACGGAACTATCAGACAACAACTGCTTAACTCTATCGGGCTCGAGATCCATAACATAGATTTCGTCATTCCCGTTAATATCTGAATTGAATGCGATTTTCGTGCCGTCGGGCGAACAACTCGCGCGTGACAACTCGTTGCTGTTCCAAGACGTCAGGCGAACGGGATTTCCGCCGTTCGCGTTGACAAAATAAATGTCCGTGCTTTCGCCGTTCAGATTTGACGAAAAGGTGATTCCGGTACCATCAGGCGTAAATCTCGGAAACGAATCGTGTGCCGAATTGGTGGTCAAACGCCTCAGATTCCCTCCGTCTATATTCATCAAGTAAATTTCGTAACTGCCGGTTCGGTTACTGACGAATACGATCTCACTGCCGTCAGGAGAAAATGCGGGATCACCGTCGAATCCAGGGCTGTTGGTTATTAGATGAAGGCGGCGTGATCTGATTTCGTAGATATAGATCTCGTAATTTTCCGTCGGATTAGAGCCGGCGGAATCCGATTGAAAAATTATTTTTTCGCCGTCTGAAGACCACATCGCGTTTTCTGCTTTTAACGGCAGTCGTATTTCATCCGATCCGTCCCCGCGTGCCAAATAGTAAAAGTCGTTCGAAGGATCGCCGGCTTTTGAATAAACAACGCGGTCTCCTTTTGGCGACCAGACTCCGAACTGCAGATTCGCGAATCCCTCCTTAATCTGGTTCGAACCGTCGGCGTTCATCACCAATGATTGGGCCACGTTATTTGATATTCGACGGACAAACCGCAGCCTTCCGTCATTTGTCCACCCTACGATTTGCTCGTCGGGCGCAGTATTTGTCAAACGATGTGCTTCGACCCGGCTGAATGATTCAGCGGTATTATTACGTGATCGGTTTTGCCAGTTTACGACGGCGAAAACACTCGCAATAAACATAAGTAGGATTGCGATGGCCAGCATCGTTTTTGCCGTGAGATATTTTTCCCGGCTTCGGTTCTTTAAACTTTTTTCGGCCCCTTCCGCTCTCTCGGCAAGTTTTTCTGTCACCTCGGCAATAAAACGATAACCCACACGCGGAACGGTTTGAATGTAAATACTCTTTTCCTTAGGATCGCCCAGGATCTTTCGCAGATTTGACACGGTCCGGGCCAGATTACCCTCTTCGACGTTGGCGTCTTTCCAAACCTCGTTGAGCAGCGTCTCTTTCTCAATCAGGTGACCGGCGTCCTGAACCAGTTTTAAAAGAAGCTGAAAATTTCTTGGGGTCAAATCAGTCCGTTGACCGCCGCGGACAAGGCATCTTTCACTTACATAAAGTGAGAATTCTCCAAATACGTAAACGGTATTGTTTCCCTCAAGTTCCCGCATTTTCCGAATTCTTTCCGATATTTTTCTGAAGTTTTAAAGGATTTTTTTGATGGTGTAATTATACCATTTTCCAAAACGAAAACGCCGTTTTTTTTTCACGATTTTGTTTCCATTTAGGGTCATCCGGATTTTTAGTTTCCGCAGGTTAACTGAATGTGACTATTTTACCTGCAAATTGGTTTTGACCGCGTAATTAATCGACAAGATGAAAACTTTCTCAACTGTCTTTTTATTATTGGTGATTTTGGTTATTTCGTTGAATGCGCAGGATATTCCCCTTTCAGCAGCGCGGGTTGCGAAACTGGAAGAAACAGTCAGGAAATCCCCGAAGGATTTGACATCCAGGACGCAGCTTATCCGCCATTATGAAGAAGGAAAATCGGCTGCCGAAAAGGCTGCGCTTCAGCGCCACCGACTGGCCTATATCAGCAACAACCCGGACGAGGAAACATGGGCGTTTCCTTTGACGGGAAATTGGACAGTAGATGACATAAAGAATCCCGACTACATTGCCCTTAAAAACGAATGGTTGAAGCAATTAGCGGTCAAGCGATCGAATCGAACGGTTCGTTTGAATGGGTTTTACTTTTTTTACTATCCAGAACCGGGCCTGGCCGAAAAAATTATTAAGGATGGTCAGAATGACGATCCGGACGAAGTGTATTTTTCCGAAGTGCTGATTAATAGCTATAACCAAGAATATCAGGTATTGGAGGTAATGCCATCCGACGAGAATGAAGAAGAGGCATTTGCTGTCAACAAGAATCTGGTCATGCGTAAATTGTTGGCGGAAGCGAAAAAAGCCCTTTCGATAATTGATAAACGATCGGCCGCTCGAGACGACGACGTCACTGTAAGGAAAAGGCTGCTGGCGGAAATCGCCCGGGCATATTTTAAACTCGACGAGAATAACAACGCAAAAATGACGGCTCAATTGTTACTCGCGGCAGTTGGCGAACCGGAAGCAATTGTCGACTTTCCGGGTCAAAATGACGTCAGGTACTTTCAAATTGGAATGTCGATAGTCGGGAGGGTTGCACTGGCTGATGGAAACATCGCCAGTGCCGGACAGTATCTTCTGAATTCGGTCAGATCTCTGAACAAGAATGCGATTTATTCGATTAGCGTCGACAACGAGTTTCTCGAAGAATTATTGGTAGCTGTTGGACGGAAAATGGTTTTGGAATATCTCGCTCTATTTAAGCCGCTCGAATTCTTTTCAGATGAGGAAAAACTGGTTATCAGTAAATGGCAAAACGGGTTGTCGAAAGGCGCATTTCCAAAATTTGACGAGATTCCCTCAAGGCTTTTTTGACGTCAAGGCTGCAAATCTTCACACAGCGGGAGATGAGAAAACCAGCCATCGATAAAATCATAGGCGGGTTATTGAGGAAACTGGAGTAATCCCGCCGCTGCCAAATAGTCCGTTATGAATTTGTAGGCTGATTTTGGACGATCGGATTACCCGGCAGAGGTTGCAAGTATGCGTTGAGGTTTTGATCTCTTAGCAGACATTGCAACCCGATCGGAAATGACGAGGATTATATTCCAAGGAGGATCAAAGAATTGAAAACCATCGCTTTCCTACTCTTTCTAGTATTAAGCACGGCGCCTCAGGGTTTTACCCAATCCACCGAAACGTTTGACATAATTTCGTACAATCCGCCGAAAGGCTGGCAAAAAGAATTGAACAAAGATGCGGTTCAATTCGGAATTGACGATCGGGCAAACGACAGACAGGCCTTGATAACGCTCTTCAGATCGGTACCTGCCAGCGCCGACCCGAGAATCAATTTTGATACGGCTTGGCAAAAGATGGTCAGCGAAATCGTGACGGTTTCAGGCAAGCCCCGGATGCAGCCCTCCGCCAATGAAAACGGATGGACAGTCGAAAGCGGGTTTGCCGGATATGAAAGCGACGGACGGAAGGGCCTGGTAATGCTCCTGACTTTGACCGGCGGCAGCGATATGGTAAATATACTCACTTTTACCAACACCGACGCGTACCAACAGATCGTTACGGAATTTCTGGCGTCGATCAGCCTTCCGAAGATTGCTCCTTTCGAAACGACGTCGTCTGCCGACCGACAAACAGAACCGTCCCGAAATCCGAGGCTCGGCAGCTATAAATTCACCATTACAAATTTTGACGACGGATGGAAAGCTGCCGAAGAAGCCGACTGGGTCAAGGTAACCAAGGGAAACACTGTCGTGCTGATACATTATTCGGTCCCGGACATACGACGCTTCAACAATCTTGATGAATCCACCGCGCACGTCTGGAACACGCTGGTCGCACCCAGATACAAAAATGCTTCCAATATATGGATGCGGAGAAGCTGGTATGCAGACGGTGATTTCATGAACGCTAAATACTTTGGCGAGGCTGACGTCATCGATAACGCGACCGGCAAGAAAGTTCATGTTGCACTATTTAAAGACGGGACCAACGGAAGGTGGATCGAATTCATTTCGCCTGATAAGGCTGCTTTTCAAACACAGTTCTCGCCTGTATACGCCCAGGACGGCACCGACTGGAACAAGCTTTCGGTGATGGGCAATTACAATAAATTTGCCGTCGCCGCTGAGGACCTCGTCGGAAACTGGTATTCCGCCAGCGGTTCCAACATCCAGTATTACAACGTCTACACCGGCAACAGCGCAGGGATGGCGTTTTCATCTTCAAACACCGAGATCGGATTTCAATCAAACGGGACCTATAAGAGTGTCTACAAGGGCGTTGACAACACTCAATCGGGCGGCGGAAACCGTTATCACGGCGAGACCTTTACCGGGAAATTCACCGTCACGAATTGGGAAATGAAATTGACAAATCGGTTCAAGGGGGCGACGGACACATTTGCGATCCAATTTGAAGCCGTAAAAGGGGGCAGGATACTTCACATGTATCGCGGAAGTATCGAAGAACTCCATCTTTTCAAGATGAAATAGCCTTTCTCGATTTTGAAGCAAGTTCTAATTGGAAGAAGTTCATAGTCTAGGCGGTCGCGCGAGGCTGCAAGATTAATTCTCGGTTGTATAAGTAAGAATAATTAGGTAAGGAGCGGAAATTATGGCAAACGTTAAAATTGGCGGAACTCTTTATATTTGCAGCAAGGATACCAAATTGCTAAAAACTCCAAATTTGAGAGAACTGCAAAACGGAGTAATTCGCTTGCAACCCGGGACCGCCGTAATTTGGCTCGGTAAGGCAAACGAGGACGGCCGGTTCGAAAATATCCGGTTTGGCATTCATACCGGGTATACGCTTAGTCAGAACTTGCAGGTACGCCCGATTGGCGGTTATAACTTGCCAGCCGCAAGGCAATGTTATCGATGTAATGGCAGCGGGATATTGGAACGCAGCCCTGGAAATGCTTCGGCCGGCTACGTTTTTTGCAGTATTTGCGACGGTAAAGGCGGGAGTGTTTTCAGTACTCAGTCGTTTTCAAGTAGCGGTGGGACTAAAGCCTAAATAAACGTGTTTTGTTTCCCGGCATCGGAACGACCTATTCGTCGCCATTCTTAAAGTCCGTACGCCCGTCATAAGGTCGCCTATCCGACTGACTGCGGGCCACGGCGCGCTGATCCCTGCTAAGCATTTCGCTCGAGAAATTCCCGCAGGCGGTTACGAATAAAATAATCCCATCCTTCCTGGCCGGCTTTCCTCGTAAATGCCGGGTCATCGTCAGGGAACGTCTCAAGTCCCTGTGAAGTGAGTTTCAATCGTGTACCCTCCGGGGTTTCCGATAGTTCCCAGATGACCATTCCATCGCCTGGAATTCCCTTGTATCTCCAGTCGTATACGATCTTCTCAAGCGGAACCACTTCGATTATTTTCCACTGGTGATGGTAATCCTTCCCCTGATGGTGGATATTAAACTCGGTTTCAAAACCCGGTTCGGGTTGAAAATCCTCAATCTGCTCAAAAAACCACCGCCGCATTTGATCAGGCTCCGTAATTGCCTTCCAGACCAAATCCCTGGAAGCGTTATAACTCTGTTCTGCCACGACCGGTTCTGCTCTTTCGTCCATATTGATCGTCCTCCGAATAAAGATATGGCCAAATCCGATTAGAACTTAATTATCATATACTACACATCGGCACCGGATAAAAGAGTAATGCCCGGGAGAACGGGTTCACCTGCAGAGGCTGTTATAAGCGCTGCATTCCGTCGCGACGCACTTTGGGTTTCCTGATTTCGGTTGAGATTTTGGCCGGTTCGTTATAAAATTTGTAATAATGTAAAGATTCGGTTATTGAATCTTTTAAACTTGAAATCATATTTGAGGAGATTATAAATAGATTATGGCAGCAGTGGCACCACCAACAATCGAGCTTACCGTTTCGCCGACAGCGGCAACGGAGATCAAGAAATTTATGGCAGGCGAAGAAGACCTGCCTGATACAGCCGGACTCCGGGTCCGGGTTGTTCCCGGCGGATGCTCGGGATTTCAATACAGCCTAAATATAGAAGAAGAATCAAAACAAGGCGATACGATATTCGAACAGGAAGGCGTCAGACTGTTTGTCGATATGTTTTCGGGTCAGTATCTCAACGGTATTACGATCGATTACACATCGAATATGATGGGATCGGGATTTACGTTTGAGAATCCTAATGCAACCGGCGGATGCGGATGCGGCGAGTCTTTTTCGGCCTAGCCAACTAAATAATTTGCTGGAAATTCAGGGACAAAACGAGTTTGTCCCTGAATTTTCACTTTAAATCACCCGTTTACGGAACTTCCGTTTGATTACGACTGTCCTTTAAATATCCAAAGGACAACTTAACGGGAACGCACGGAAGGCGGAGAACAGGCGGGAAGGCAAAAATCGCCATTTTTCATTAATGAAGAATGGCGCTTTTTGTGGCGTTAGATTAGGCTTTCAAATTAAGTCCTGCGACGCCGACGTGAATAAAAATGACCTTTTAATTTGCATTCTGCAAATTTTTGAGCGAAAATTTTCCTTGTCTTTATTGACGTAACCATCTAAACAGAAAAAATTAAATAAGAATTAATCATCTTTTGCCAAAAGAGATTTTGGAAGACACAGGTCTTTGGTCGTTTTTTTAAATAGTCGGCAAAATCCGCGCCGGACTACCAAATCCCACATCAATTCCAGTATTTTATGAATTTATCCATATCCCCAAAAAGCTTTTTGTTCGTTTGTTTGTCATTTGCAGTCGTCATTTCCGCCGGGAGCGAATCCTTCGCTCAGGACCGAGAACGGGTGGTCAGACAATCACCCCAGACGGCGGCAAATGAAGACAATAACCAAGCGGTACGTCCGACTACCGGACTCACCCGGTCCAGAGAAACACGATCACCCGGCCTTACAAATCAAATCGTAATCGTAACAAACAGAGCAGAAAGAGAACCCCTGGTCAGAAAGACGTCGTCAAGCCGCGCGATAAATGAAGCGGCAACAACATCGGCGTTTTCATATGCAGCGACAACCCGGTCGATGATGACGCAATCGATAAGAGCAAAAATGGGGATTCCTTACCGTTACTCGACAGAAGGCCCCAATACCTATGACTGTTCCGGATTCGTCTGGAAAGTGTTTGAAGAATCGGGGATTCCGATCATGCGAACAAGCGCCAGAGAATTCTGGAACACATTCGAGCCGGTTTTTGGTGACGACAGGTTCCAATTCGGGACGCTCGTATTTTTTAACCGATTGGGCCACGTGGGTATTGTCGCGGACAAAAATGGTTTTTATCACGCCTCCTCGAGTAAGGGAGTTACATACTCCACTTTCAAGGGATACTGGTCAAAACGCATCGTCGGTTACCGCCGCGTGCCGTTTTATCAAGACCGGTCTGAAAACTAGATTACCCGCGGCAAGTAATCTGCGATGATTCTAATCCGCTGCTCTTTCCAAACCCCAGGAACTATAAACCCTTACCGTCCCATTTAAAATTAAGCAGCCTCAGGCTGATCAGAATCACCAAGACTGTCACGCCAACATCGGCCAGGATCGCCAAAGCGAGACTGCTCATACCCAGAACCGCCAGGACGACAAAAACGAGTTTGACGCTTACCGCGAGAATCGTATTAAAACGGATCGTCGATATGGTTCTCCGCCCCAATGCCACGAGATACGGAATCAGCTCCAAACGGTCATTAAGAATTGCCACGTCGGATGCCTCGATCGCCGTATCGCTGCCTGCGGCTCCCATCGATATCCCGACGGTCGAAGTTGCCAGCGCCGGCGCGTCATTGACGCCGTCACCTACCATCCCGACCGGTCCGAATTCGAGCATCAGCTCTTTAATCGCATCGGCCTTATCCTCCGGCAGCATTTCTGATCTGACTCTTTTAATATCCAGTTCCCGGGCAATCTTTTCTGCCGGCGCGTGATTGTCCCCGGTCAGCATAACCGGTGTAATACCCAGCTTCTTTAGGTTTTTGATCGTATCGGCGCTTTCTGCTTTAAGTTCATCTGCCAGTGCAATTATGCCTTCGACCTCGGTATTACTGCTGGTCACGATGGATGTTTTGCCCTCCAGTTGAAGGCGTTCAACCTGCTTGACGATCTCGTCCCTGACGAAATGCTCTTCGGTTATAAACTGCAATTTTCCGATGCAGTGATGAGTGTCGTAGCAAACAACGCAATCTGCCGTAACTCCTTTTCCAAGCACCGAACGGAAATTTTCCGCCTGATGAAGATCAAGCCTTTCCGCTCGTGCCGCCTCGGTAATCGCTTGCGCAAACGGGTGTTCTGAATAAGTTTCAATACCGCCGGCGCACGCCAGCAGGTGTTCACGGGTGTTATTTCCAAACGGAATCACATCCGTAACTTTCGGATTCCCATAAGTCAGTGTCCGCGTCTTATCCATCGCCAGCGCTTTGATTTGACCTAATGCTTCAATATACTTCCCTCCCTTAATCAAAACTCCGAGTTTGGAAGCGTTTCCGACCGCGCCATAGATTGAGATCGGCGTCGATATCACGAGCGCACAGGGACAGGCAATTACCAATAGGGTCAGGGCTTCAAGAAACCAGGGTTCAAAAGGTTTGCCAAGAATCAGCGTTGGCACCGCGGCGATCAAAATCGCTATTAGAATTATTGACGGCGTATAATATCCCGAAAACGTCTCGATAAACTTCTGGGTTTTCGCTTTGGTTTTAGTTGCCTCGAAGGTCGATGCGATAATCCTTGCAAGTGTCGAATCCTTCGCCGCCTTGGTAACCGTCGCCTCCATATAACCCTGCATATTGAGTGTTCCCGCAAAAATCTGATCTCCCTCGTGTTTGTCCTGCGGGATCGGTTCGCCGGTAATCGTCGATTCATCAACCGAAGATGACCCGGCCAGTACCAATCCGTCCATCGCGATCATATCCGATGGCTTGATAACCAGAACTTCGCCGGGCTTGATTTCTTCTAACACAACCTGCACGACGTCGCCCGCCCGTCTTACCGCCGCGGTTTTTGGTGTCCGGTCGACCAACGCGCGAAGGGATGACTTGCTGGTTTCGATTCCGTAGAGTTCCAGCCTTTCGCCCAAGGCGAAGAGCACGATCACGACAGCGGCCTCTTCGAACTCCTCCAGATAAAATGCTCCGACGACTGCGATCAGCATCAGCAGGTTGATGCTTTGAAAATTGAGTTTGGATAAAGCGACGGTCCCTTTTATCAGAACTTTCCATCCGATCGCCGCGATGATCGCAGCAAACAGCGGAAAGGCGATGACGGGCGGCAGGCTCCAGCCCAAAAGGGCCAGGATTTCAAAGGTCGCGACGATCGCGACGCTAAAAATAAGCCACAAAAATTTCTTGTCACCCCATAAACCCCGGGTATTATCGTTCCGGGCAATGTTATCGATGTTTTTCTTCTTCAAATTAATTCCCTAACCGTGCTCGAGGTGTTCGACCCCTCGCTTAAAAAGATCGCAAATATGTTCGTCATCAAGCGTGTAAAAGACGATTCGCCCCTCTTTCCTCGATTTGACCAGCCGCAGATCCTTCATCTGGCGAAGCTGATGAGAAATCGCGCTTTGCGTTACGCCAAGCAGCGCGGCAATATCGCAGACGCAGAGTTCGGTGTTGATAAGTGCCGAAATTATTCTGACCCGCGTCGGATCGGCAAGCGCCTGAAACGTCCGGGCCAATTTAGTTGCATTGAGACCGTCAATCAGGGCCTTTTCCGATTCACGAACCTTATCCTCATGGATAAAATTCTCTTCACAATTCGTTCGCTTAAATTCTGTTTCGAGTTTGTTCAGCGATTCCGTTGATATCATTTGCGCCTCCAATCTATGAATATATGAACAGATGTTCATATATCTGTCAAGACTTCCGGTGAGAACTGCGGCATCGACCGACCGCAGAATCCACGGGCTTGTTGATATTGTTATTTTAAAGTTCGCGTGATTTAGGGATTTAGAAAAACAGACATTTCGCGCCCCGGTTTTGCGAATACAAGGTGATTAATTTCGTTCGAGCCGGATAATATAGCCGATCTTATTATCGATGTGGGTCTGAATTGAAAGATAGATGTTTTCCCGATCATCGGTAGTGACACCGCATACTTTACGGAAGGCTCCGCCGAAGGAAGCAATTATTTTCACTCCGTTTTTTGGATCGTATCGCAACAGCTTCCCGTAATCACTATCGGTTATGTAAAGGACTCCGCCGGAATACCACATGGATTCGGGTGAAAAGTCCTGGCGGTTTTGAATTACCCGCGTCAGTTTCTTGTCCGGGGACAAACGGTAAACGACCTGATCAACATTGTCGCCGATATAGAGGTTACCCTGCTCATCGAACACCATGCTTTCGGGCTTGGTAATGCCCGCATCGAGAAATACGCTGACTTCACCGTTTTGCCGCACGCTGAATATCTTATGCTGTTTTCCGTCGCCGACCAGGATTTCGCCCGATGGCGCGAGTGCTATCCCCTCTGTTGAGACCAAACCCCGCTCTTTTCCAGCCAGCAAAGCGGTCTTACCCTCCCGGTCGATTTTCCAAACGCCGCCGGCGTCATCATCCGTAAAAAAGATATTGCCATCCGGGTCCAACACGAGATCTTCCGGCGACATAATTCCGTTACCGGAATTACTCAGCGTCTTCACATTTTTAGGGTC
>JBFGKW010000063.1:0-16980 GCA_041576495.1 Aridibacter sp.
AAAATAACGGAGTTGCTCCGCTGCTGAATAAGGCCAAAAGAACTAAAGCCAGCCGGTATTTCAATTTCACAACTAATATTAAATATTTCACCAGGAAACACTGCCCTCTTTCGAAGTGTCTATTTCAGCCGCGTTTTCACCTTCATTAAAGAAAAACAGTTTCATCTGGTCAAAAAGATATTCGTGGGTATCGGGTTGGGACACATCGAGTCCGAAATGATTGATCAATTGATTTTGTTTTTTCAGCCATTCCTGCCAGCAATCTCCGCAGGTTGTCGTTCCGATACGTTCCCCGAGTTCGGTTGGGACCGGGGCATAGCCAAGCGGTTCGTTTTTCTCGCCGCATCTTTCACATTTAAATTGATCTTTGGAAAAAAGTGCCATATTTATTTCTCCGGTTATTCGCTGTTTCGCGAGTTGCGATCCCGCCTGTTCGTGCTTAGCCTTTCGGCTGAAACCCCTTACCTTTTTACTTCTTGTTTCTAACTTTTTACTTACTATTTCTAACTTCTGAATTTTACCTTTTTACTTTTCCTTTTTAATTTTCCCTTTTTACTTTTTACTGTTTACTTTTTACTGTTTACTTTTTCTTTGCCCCTATAGCCTTCAGAACCTCACTGTTTGAGGGGCGAAAAATGCTTAGCGACTGCACTTGATGATACTTGATGTTACCGGCCTCATCGATCACGACGACCGCCCGGGCCGATTTCCCCGGAATCCACGACTCTACACCGTATTTTTTTACAACGTCACCATTTTCGTCCGAAAGTAAGGGAAAAGGAAGGTCAAGCTTCGCCGCAAACCCTTCGTGCGACTCAACCGAATCGGTAGAAATTCCTACCACAACCGAACCGGTTTGTTTGTAATCCACCCAGTCGTCCCGAACCGAGCATAGTTGTTTAGTGCAAACCGGGGTGTTGTCACCCGGATAAAAAAGGAGCGTCACGATCTTCCCGGCATGATCTGCCAGGGTCCAATCATTGCCTTTGTCGTCTTTTAATGTAAAGTCAGGTGCCCGGTCTCCGGATTTCATAATAAAAAGTCTAACCTTTTGCATTCTTCACCGCAACGATCTCGGCGGCGATGCTAATCGCGATTTCAAACGGTGTTTGGCTGTTGATATCGAGGCCGATCGGCGTATGGATCCGGTCTAGGCGTGAACGGGAAAAACCTTCGTTTTCGATCTCCCTTAAAAGGACTTTCATTTTTGCTTTGCTGCCAAGTACACCGAAATACCTAAAGTCTTTTTCCAAAAGCTCTTTGATGACCACCTTGTCAAAAAGGTAGCCGATGGTCATCACGACGACGTAATGGTCCATCCCAGACGAAACGTATCGGCCGATTTCCTGATATGAATCGAGCAAACTTATTTCGTCGGCATATTTATTCTTGTCGAGTGTGTTCAGGTCGTGACGATCATCAAAAAGCGAGATCTGAAAATCCATCTTCGACATCACTTCAGAAAGGGCCAGTGCGCAGTGTCCGCCGCCGACTATAAACAATTTATTCGGGCAAGAGAGCTGTTCCCGGTAGCGAAATGCTTCTTTTTTCTCCCGCTCAAACGAAATTCGCGAATCCGAAGGTTCCTCAATATCTGAAATCTGAAATCGCCGGTTCGAAATCTCCAGGATTCTTGGTTCATCATTCTCGATTGCCGAATTAATCATTTCGGCCGTTTTAAGGTCCCGGTCTGAAAGCATATAAAGGATTACCGACTGTTCCCCCGAACAAATCATACCGCTCGAATCCGAAGAATCGGTCCTGTGAACCTGTTTGACCACCTCTGACTGCTGAGAAGGTGTGACCAGGTTGCTTCGCGTTTTCAAGTGCTCTTTTGCCCGTTCGACGAGCGAGATCTCCATCACACCTCCCCCGATACTGCCGCAGAATTCGTCTTCCGCAACGGCCATCTTAAATCCCTGCCGGCCCGGGCTGCTACCTGAACTCGCGGCGACGACAAGTAGCACTGCTTCACACTTTTGTTTCAGCCGAGAGATGATAAACCGCCATAATTCAGTATCTTTAGACATTTTCCGTGAGTTTGTGCAATAAAATGAATATCCGCCGGAAAGAAAGGGTTGAAGCTATAATGACGGCCGCTCTATCCGCAGCCTGCCGATATGCTGCCTAGCTCTTCCTGAAACAGGTTGGTTAGTACCTTCTCCGGCGTAAAAGGAGCATCAAATGGCGGCCAAGTTCCGCTGAAAGCCTTGACGGCGTTTCGGATCGCGAAGTATGCCGCGATGCCGTACATCAGGGGGGGTTCACCGACGGCCTTAGAAGAAAAGATGGCCAGACTATTTCGTTCGGTTTCGAGCGGCACGGTCTCGATAGATTTGGGCACCGAGTAAATATCAGGCACTTTGTATGTTGAAAGTGCGTTGGATCGAAGTTTTCCGGTGTCGTCGTAAACAATCTCTTCGAGTGTCATCCAACCGATTCCCTGAACTATCCCACCTTCGATCTGACCGTAGTCAACTGCGGTGTTCATCGACTTTCCGAAATCGTGGCAATTCTTTACATAATCGACTACATAGGTGCCCCGCAGGCAATCGACGGTGACCCCGACGACAGCTGTTCCGTAAACGTGATATGCAAAGGGATGCCCTTTCGCGACCGACCAGTCAAAATTAATTCCCGGAGTGGCATAATGTGCATGTTCACTTAAACTTATGCGCCTCAAATACGCCTCGTTAACAAGCGTAACCCAATCGAGGTCCGTTTTTTGACTCCCGCGGTACACAAAACCGTCCCTGACGGAAACTTCCGCCGTGGTCTCCGCTTCAACCAGCTCTTTGGCCACTTCCTTCAAACGCTCAAGGATTACTTCGCAGGCCTTCAGCGTGGCTTTTCCGTTTAAGTCAGCGGCTGCTGAAGCGGCGGTTGGAGCGGTATTGGCTATCCGCAGTGTGTTGGTCGTCTGGATTCTTATGCTGGAAATCGGAAGCGAAAAAGTCTTCTCGGCGACCTGGGCGATCTTTGTATTGACTCCCTGACCCATCTCAACCGCACCCGTCGATATCGCCACGCTGCCGTCGGTATAAACGTGGACCAAGGATCGCGCCTGGTTCATCGGTGTCTTGGTAAACGAAATGCCGAAACAAACCGGCATAATCGCGACGCCCTTTTTGAATATTTTGCTTTGCCGGTTAAATTTAGCGGCATCATGGCTTAACTTCGTGAAGTCAAATTCGCGATCCGCCTGTGTCCAGGACGTGACTGCCTCGCTTTCAGCGATCTGACCGTACGGAAATTGATCACCGGTCTCGATCAAATTCGCCCGCTGTATTTTGCTTGCCGGAATATCCAATTCATCAGCGGCGTGAGCGATCGCCGATTCGATAACAAACATTCCCTGCGGTCCGCCGAATCCGCGAAATGCAGTGTTGGGCGGGAGATTTGTCCGGCAAGAATATGCCGTCGCGGAAACATTCGGAACAAAATATGAGTTAGTCAGATGAAAAAGAGTACGTTCCAATACGGGAAGTGAAAGATCAGCCGCCGCGCCCGCATTCTGATAAAACGTGACTTCATAAGCAATGATTCTTAAATCTTTATCCAAACCGATTTTGTAATCTGCGGAATAGGGATGCCGTTTTCCGGTCATGCGCATGTCTTCCATACGGTGAAGCGCGTATTTCACCGGCCGCTTTGTCAGCTGTGTCGCAACCGCACAGATCGACGCCCAGGCGTTTGCCTGATCCTCTTTGCCGCCGAAGCCCCCGCCGAGCCTGGTCACATCAACCTCGATCTTGTGCATCGCGAGGCCGGTTACCTTGGAAATGGCACGCTGTACGGCCGTCGGGCCCTGGGTTGAGGAGAACGCGCGAATTCCTCCGTTTTCGGTCGGAAGAGTATAAGCTCCCTGCGTTTCGATATAAAGATGTTCCTGTCCATTGATATCGGCGCGGCCCCTATAAATGTATTCACATTCTGAAAATTCCTTCTCGGCGTTTCCCAAATTAAAACGCTTTGGTTCGCCGATCAACTCATCCTTTAAATATGCCGCCCGCGCATCCGTAACGGGTTCCAGCGGTTCGATATCGACTGTGATTTTTTTGGCAGCCTTGCGCGCAAGTTCTTCGGTTTCAGCAAGAACAATCGCGATCGGCATGCCGGCAAAATTGACCTTTGTTTCCGCCAGCAGCGGTTCATCGGGAATAATCCCGCCGATTTGATTCTCCCCGATCAAATCCTCAGCCAGAATTATCCGGAAAACTCCCGGACTGGCGGCGGCTCTTGATACATCAGTGCTCCGCAAGATGCCGTGGGCGGCCGGCGAGTCAAAGACACAGGCAAAAAGCGTGTCCCGGACGACCGGGATATCATCTAGATAGACTGATTCGCCGCGAACATGAGAATTTGAATCAACGTTTCTCATTTTTGATCTTTCAATACACTACCGATATTCACGCATTTTTTATTTCCGACTGCGCCGCGTCCCGCGGCTTCCTCAAAGCCCCGGATTAGAGAAGCTTATCAAAACCGTGATTCCTGAGAAAGGAAAGCTGCGGCGTTTTATGCGGGTCGGGTGAGTGAAGTGAATCGCTCGAGAAAACGGTTATTGAGTCCGGCGGCGAGGATCAGGAGATTGGCAAGATTGGGCGAGAACGAAAACCTGTGAAGGATTGAACAGACGCGGAGCCGCCGCTTAACGATTTTACCTTGCCGGGACTCATAAGCATACTTGATCAGCTCGGGTCTTTTCGATTCAAGCGCTGGCAGATTGGATCTTATCGCTTCGGCCAGTACCTCGCTCGATTCAAGTGCCATCAGCATCCCGCTTCCGGTAAACGGATCGATAAATGCACCCGAATCGCCTATCGATGTCAGGTTTTCAACTTCATTTGACGCCTGTTTTCCAAACCGCGGCACGGGGACCGCGAGCCAATCGAACTTCCTTCGTGAATGTCGCAATGCCTGATAAGCGCGCTTGTTTTTAAAAACAACCTCCCTGAGGATCCTGTCCGCATTTCCCCTAAATTCCCTCACTACGCCGGAATCTATTAAAAAACAGTTATTGGCGGCTCCATTTTCGACATAGTTCAAGCCACCGTAGCCACCGCGGAAAAAGTAGATCTCACATACCCCGTTTTCAAGCCGGACATTTTCAAAGTGGGCTTTAAAAGCAACATGCCCAATCTTCGATTTTGGCGGTGACGTTCCCAGCTTGCGATCGAGAAGTTTTCCCAGCACCCTTGCCCGGCCGGTCGCGTCGACAATCAGATCCGCTTCGATTTTTGTTATTCCGCCAGCTTTATCTTTTAACGTAACGCCGGTAACCCGTTTATTTTGAACGTCTAATCGGCAGGCGGCGTGTTCCTCATAGATTTCGGCTCCTGAGTTGCGTGCAGCATCGAGCATTAGAAAATCCATTTCGGCACGGCTGATCCCAAGAGCTCCCGATTGACCGTTTGTAAACCACTTGCTGGGCACTCTGACTGAATTTCCGCTGGTCGAATAAAAACGTGTTTCGCGAATCAAATCTCCTTCAATCCCGTTGATCGATTCGAGTATTCCCAACTTCCGGAAATGCGACAAACACTCCGGCGAGACAAACTCCCCACAGAGTTTGTGCCGCGGAAATCTCTCTTTCTCCGCTACGAGCACCGCAAGACCAAACCGGGCGAGGCGGATCGCAAGACTAGCTCCGGCCACGCCGCCGCCGACTATTAATACGTGGACCCGTTTTTTGTCGGTGATGATTTTCAATTTTTTAACCCGCTTGCTTCCAGAACCAGCCGAAAGGGGAAGTGTCGTCTGACCACGGGACTTCCCAATTCCGCATCGGATGCGATTTTTTCCAGTTCAGAGGGTCTGAATCCCCGGAGGATCGATAGAGCTCCGTCTGATTTTACGAGCGATCCTTTGACAAAAAAAAGGCAAAATATTTTATACAGAAGATAGGCGCCGGGATGTCGCTCCAAATCAATTACAAAGATTTTTTTCTTTGCGACCCTCGCCATATTCTTAAGTATCGAGTCAATTTCTTTCTCGTCAAAATGGTGCGTAAACAATGAACATATGACGTAATCAAAAGCTCCTTCCCCGAACGGGAGGCTTAAAGCATCACCCTGAACCGAAGAAACCTCTTTGAACCTTTCGGATTCCTCAAGCGTCGCAACCGATGAACGGCGGTTGAGTTCGAGTCCGACGAGTTTTGACTCGCGCCCCGTATTGCGAGCAAACCGGGCGCATGCCCGGAGCAGTTCGCCAGATCCGGCTCCGACGTCGAGAACCGAAAATCTCGGTTGATTTTCACGTTTGATATCTCGGAACAGCGATCTTGCCAATGCGCGGTTGTCACCGGCAAAACGGTTGACCAGCCGAATATCGATTAGAAATTGTTCGTACTCTTCCGGCGTATATGTTCCGGTATCGATCCGCTCCAGCTGCCGGCTCCGTTGTTTAAAACTCGCTAACATTCAACCCTGCCCAGCAGCACCGCGGAATTCTTCGAACCGAACCCGATACAGTTACAAAGGGCATATCTTACCTCTCGTTGTTTGGCCGTAATTGGCGTGTAGTCCAGATCACATTCAGCATCCGGTATTTCGAGATTAATCGTTGGAGCGATTATGTCTTCCTCAATCGCCAGCAAAGCCGCCGCTACTCCCGCCGCGCCGGATGCCCCCTGGGGATGGCCTATCTGAGATTTTGTCGCCGAGCAGGAAATCCGATAGGCGTGGTCCCCAAACGCGTGCTTGATCGCCTTTGTTTCTATCCGGTCGTTTATTTCGGTCGCGGTCCCATGAAGATTGATGTAATCGATATCCGCCGGTGAGACACCCGCGTCATTCAATGCATTCGACATCGCACGCGCCGGTTCGACTCCGTTTTCTTCCAACCGGACCCGATGATACGCGTCACAGCTCGAACCATATCCCTCGATTTCCGCATATATTTTCGCTCCGCGGTCGCGGGCGCTGTCCAACGTTTCGAGCACAAAAATCCAGGCCCCTTCACCCAAAACGATTCCGGACCGGTCTTTTGAAAATGGACGTGAGGCGCGCTCCGGTTCATCATTCCAACGGTTTGTAAGAACCGTCATTAAACGGAATCCTTCAAGAATGCCTCGTGCCAGCGGTGCGTCAACTCCGCCGGCGAGCATCCGATCCGCCTTGCCAAGCGAGATATTTTGCGCGGCATAACTTATCGCATCGGTTGAGCTTGTACATCCGGTAGAAACGATGTGTGACATACCGTGGAAGCCAAAAGCCATCGAGAGCTCAGACGAGAGTCCGCCGTGAGTCGAACTTGGAATTGTATAAACGCTGGCCTTTTCGCCTTTATTTAAGTACCAATTTTCGTATTGTTTCTCTGTAAAGCTGAGTCCGCCGCCGCCGGTCCCCAATATCACGCCGAATTTGCGGCGTTCGTCGAGTGTTAAATCTTCAGTTTCAATTCCCGCGTCTCTGATGGCTTCCCGGGCCGAGCGCAAGGCGAGTGGAACCGTTCGCGGAACATGACGGCGGTCTTTTACGGAAATTTCGGCGTCGGCGTCAAAGTCTTTTACTTCCGCGGCGATCTGGACCGGTAAGTCCGACACATCGAAACTCTCTATTTTCGACACACCGCTTTTCCCCGTCTGCAGGCCCTGCCAAAATGATTCCTTTCCAATTCCGATCGGGGTCACGCAGCCAAACCCAGTGATGACCACTTTTCGGAAGTTCGTAAAACCACTAAACATATTTTGCAACCGGTATAAAAAACTCTATGAAATATTGATTTGCGACGCTAGATATTTGCATCTTGAATTAGTCGGTCGAGTCTTGGTTCGAATCCGAAGAGCTCGAAAAAGTGCGCCTCAAAAAGCCGCTTTAGTAAAAGTCGCTTATACGATTCTGAGCCGCGAACATCAGAAATGGGCTTGATTTCATCCTGAATTATTTCGGATGCTTCAGTTACCGTTTTGGCGTTGATTTTCTTTCCCTTAAGGAAGGATGATGTTTCCCTAAGATAAAGCGGTATCGGGGCAACACCCCCGGCAGCCATATGGGCTTCGATGATAAAATTTAATTTTGCGGGCCGGGTGCCTCCGTCTCGGAGGTCAACCTGCGGACTCTCATCAGAACCGCTGACCTGAAGTGAAATAGCGGTATTTACCGTGGCGATATCAAGATAGGTTCTTTTACAAACTTTTTCAAAATTAAATCGAAATCCAGCGGACGGTTTCTTAAACCGGATTGACCGGACCGTCTCCCTTCGATTCATATCAAGCTCTTTATATCCCCTAAAAAAATCTTTCAAGGGCAACGTCCGCTCCCCAATCTTATCCGCTCGCGAATCCGGTTCGGACAAAACGATTTCTGCATCGAGCGCCAAAAACCAGATTGTCATATCGCCGATCGGCGATGCATTGACAAAATTTCCGCCGATCGTCGCCATATTTCGAATCGGCGTCGAGGAAACGAGCTTCAGATGTCTCTGCATATCGGGGAAAATGCTCTTCATAATCGGCGAGATCATCATATCGGTAACGGTTGCGGACGCCCCAACCCTGACATATCCGGCGGATTCCGTTATCCCGCGCAGATCATCGTCGTAGAATACGTGGCGGGCATCCGATTCGGCAATTTCGTCATGTTTTTGGACATATAAATCCGTACCCCCTCCGACGATAAATTTTGGGTCGCCGACTGCGGCCTGAGAAGAGGCCGTTTTCAGAACTCCCAATTGTTTCCTTATACCCGTGAAATAATCGGGCACGATCTTTTCCCGGACTGCAAGTTCGACGCGGTTTTTATTTTCGTTAGCCCTCAACGCCAGTCCCTTGCTGATGCTCCCCGCTGCCCGCTCGATCGATTTATAACCCGTGCAACGGCAAATGTTTCCATCGATGGCCGACACTGCCATTTCACACGTTTTTTCATTGCCGTCAATACAAAATCCGGTCATCGACATTACGAATCCGACCGTACAAAACCCGCATTGCGTTCCGGATTCATCGACTAACGCCTGCTGAACCGGGGTCAGACCGCCGTCACTACGGTTAATTCCTTCGACGGTAACAATATGTTTGCCGTCTGCGTTTGCTAGCGGCATCAGGCAGGAAGTCATCGATCGATATTCCAATGAGCCATCGTTCAGTTCGCCGACCAGGACCGTGCAGGCGCCGCAATCGCCCTCGCGGCAGCCGATCTTGGTCCCCGTCAGGTTTTTTTTGTAGCGCACGAAATCGAGCACCGTCATTCCCGGCGGGAGTTCGGTTTCGATGTCTTGATTATTGAGTATGAATCTAAGCATTAACTGAAAATTGCCCCGCTAGTGCGCGACTAAACCTATTAAAACTTTCTTACCAAAACGACACCCAGCACGATCAGCGTGACGCCCATTACCCGTTGAATATTTATTTCCTTGACCGGCAAGCCGAGAAATCCATAATGATCCAGAATCAGCGTCACCATCATCTGCCCGGCGACGATCAGGCTGAATGTCAGAGCGACTCCGAGTTTTGGAACAAGAATTACCGCCGAGGCAACAAAAAACGCCCCGAGAATCCCGCCGGTCCACGAAATTAATGAAGCATTCTTGAGCGAAGCGAGATTTCCCAGCGGGACACCGGTCGCAAGAATATAAATAAAGAGTGCAATAGTTCCAACGACAAAAGAAATAAACGCAGCCAAAACCGGGCTCTCGACATATCCCGACAGCTTGTGATTGATCCCCGCCTGGGTCGGCATCATTATCCCCGCCAGTATCGCGAGAAGAATAAAAATGTAGTTGTTAAAAAAAGACGACATACGCGAAAATCACAACTGCTTACAAGTCGGCCAACTCCGGGTCCAAGTTCAATACTCTATTTTATCTTCCTTAGCCTCCCAAAGCTCAAAAACCGGAAGTGCATCCTCGCGCATAAAATTAACCGTTTCTATACGCCGCTGATCAAAATTCCGGTCGATTTCTTCGTAAATAAACTTATCGTCAAATCCCGCCCGGGCTGCGTCTTCGCGGGTACAGGCAAAATACAGCTTTTCCGGACGCGCCCAGTAAATCGCGCCCAGGCACATCGGACAAGGCTCACACGTAGTGTACAAAACGCATCCGTCAAGTTGGAAGGTTCCCAACACCCGGCAGGCATTTCTGATCGCAACAATCTCTGCGTGGGCGGTCGGGTCGTTTGACGAGGTCACCTGATTCCAGCCTTCCGCAATAATTTCACCGTTTCTGGCTACGACTGCTCCGAAGGGTCCGCCGGAATCGGAATCAATTCCGTTTTGCGCCAACCGGATCGCGACCCGCATAAATTCTCGGTGTTCATTCTTCATTAGGAATCTGACAAACAAGCATACGGTAAACCAGGGCCTTGATATGACATTTGCATTTCAGAAGACAATAATGCAGCCCTTCTTCGGTTAAGAACTCTTTTTGCGAAATCCGGCTTTCCTTGATCTCAGCCGATGCTTGCCGAATTGGTCATAATTATATTTTGCGACGATGTCGGGAGGGGCAATCTCGGTGGCCAATTCCCAAGTAATATCCATCTCCGCGTTTGTGGTTTCGGTCGCCATTCTCGATTCGAGCATCATCAGGATACTTCCGTAGAAAACAAAGAGGATTCCCACCAAACCGATCGGAATCGGAATCCATACGTATTGACCAAGCAGTCCGACCAACCCGATGACAAGGCTTGTCAATACAAAAATCGCGACGCTGCAATAAAATACGAATAACGCTTTTTGAAGCATACGCGAGCGGGTCGTCACTTTGTCGAGCAATTCGAAAACCACTTCGATCCGCCTGCTGTATTTTGTGATCGTACTTTTATCGTCAGCTGTTATCAATTCGGTTAAACGCGCCTCAAGCAAGCGGGCGCGGTCGATTACCCTTCCAAGTCTTGTCGATGTGGAAAGGACAAGTGTACCGCTTGCTGAAATCAGCAGAGCCGGCGTAATCATTGCGGTCAGGAATGCGAGCGTATTCGATAACGGACCGGGACTAGTGCCCGCGAGGTTTTGCAATATAATAATCAACATATCAAATATTAAGTAGGTCGAGACTGATAAATGCGCAAAAAAAAACAATGATGAAAAACAGAGGAACTATAAAAGTTATAAGCCACGAAAGCAATGTTTTAAAGAACAATCCCCTCGATGATCCTTTTGTGCGTGACCTGTATGTTTACCTGCCGCCAGGCTATGAAACTACAGACAAAAGATTTCCTGTAGTTTATTGTCTTGCCGGATTTACCGGACGGGGTAAGATGATGCTGAATGACTCAGCGTTTTCCCCAAATATGGCAGAGCGGATGGATTCGTTGATCGAAAATCAAACCATCGAGCCGATGATCGCCGTAATGCCCGATTGTTTTACGTATTTTGGCGGTTCGCAATATATAAACTCAACTGCTACAGGTAATTACGAAGATTACTTAACCGATGAGATTGTAACGGCAATCGACACGGATTTTCGGACGATCAGCCACCGGAATTCCCGGGCCGTGATGGGAAAATCGTCAGGCGGGTATGGTGCCCTCGTGATGGCCCTGCGGCATGCGGATAAGTTTGGTTTGGCATGCACGATCAGCGGTGATTGCTATTTCGAATTATGTTACCGCACGGATTTCGCGAAGGCATTTCGCGGTATCAACGGCGACCCGCGGAAATTGTTGAAAAAATTCTGGGATGAAGAAGCGTCGAAAGGAAAACATGACTTTGATGGCCTTAATATAATCGGAATGAGTGCTTGTTTTTCGCCAAACCCGGAATCTGACCTGGGCTTCGACTTGCCGTTTGATCTTCAAACCGGGGAACTCAGGGGCGATGTATGGCAGCGCTGGCTCGAACAGGATCCGGTGCATCTAGTGGAAGAATCGGCCGTGAATCTGAAATCGATGAGGCTTCTCTTCATCGATGCCGGAACCCGTGATGAATTTGCGCTCGACCTTGGGGCCCGGGTACTGGTAGATCGTCTTAAAAGGTACGGCATCCCCCATATTCACGAAGAATTCGATGACGGTCATTTCAACATCAACTATCGGAATAACCGTTCGCTGGAGTTAATCTCGAAACACATCGATTTTGGTTAACGCAACTCGAATTTGGGTCCAAAGAGACGTTTATTGTGAAAATCTTGACTAATTTCGTCCTTTCCGATAGAACTACACCAAAGGTGATTCAGGTTTAAGCGCACCGCTTCAATTTTTTTCAGGGTTATCATCCTCACGGGAGGAATAATAGTGAAAAACTTTTTTGTTTGCTGCTTATTTATCGTAAGCATCGGTTCCGCTGCGTTTTCTCAACAGGATCAAACTCCGGCCTGGGATGTATCGATGGAACAGGGTACTACTGCCGTAAGTACATTGACCGTTCGAAACCGATGCTCGGGAACCCATGAGTTTCAGATTGACCTTGAAAATGTGCCGTTTCTTCTGATCAGCCAAACCAGGGTAAGTGTTGAAGGCGGAAAGAATAATGCGGTTCCCGTCAGATTTGATACCAACGAATTGGATCCGGGTCTTCACCAAGGCGCCGTTATTGTGGTCTGCGTCACGTGCCCGCGTGAGCCGACCTGCACTCAGGATAAGGAACGTCTTCTGGTCAACCTGAATGTAACCGGCGCTTCCGGTCAAGTTAATAATCCGGATTCGGACAATCCCCAAAATAACGAGGCTGCGAACCTGGATTCCGATACTTCCGCCACAAACGATATCTGGGGCAATATTCCCGTTTCAAGTATTCCGCTGGTCAATTCGATATACACGGGATTTAAAAAAAACCCGTGTCCGGAGCTCGAAGAAAAATGTAAACGGTTGAGGGAAGCTGCGGCCCGCAAAGAATCCGAGGCTACAGATGCCCAGGCGAAGGCTGACGAAGCGAAAAAACCCGCCGACGCGGCAGAACAAAAAGCCAAAGATGCCGAAAAAGCGGCAAAAAACGCCGCTGACGCCGCGGATCCCGCTAAGTCAGATTATAAGGCGAATGTTAACGGACAGGAATACTCTTCGGCTGATGTCGCCTATCTCGAAGTTTTGAGGGGTGAAAATAACTCCGCGCTGGCGGCCGGAACAATCACGGTCGAAGAACACCAGCGGCGGGCTAAGGAACTAACGGCAAAAAAAGCGAGAGAAGAGCGGCTGGCAAAAGAAGCGAAACTCAAAGAGGCAGCGGAAAAGGCGAAGAACGCCGCAGATAAGGCAAGATCCGAAGCCGATAGAGCAAAAAAGGAAGCCGACAGGGCACAGGCGGATGCCGATAAGGCAAAGAAGGAGGCCGACAAAGCTATTGGCAATTATCAGAAATGTATCGAAAAACTTGAGGAAGAATGCCGGAAAAAGATGGCCGCCATCGCCAGGGCCGAACAGGAGAGAAAAGAGAAAGAAATAAAAGCGGCAGCGGAGGCGGAGGCCGCCGCCGCGAAAAAGAGGCAGGAAGAAGAACGCCTCAGGCAGGAAGAGCAGCGGCGAATTGCCATCGCAGCAGAAGACGCATATCTGCTCGACAACATCAAACGGCTCGGCCTGATCGACTCCGCCCCGTTTAAGGATGTGCCGGGCGCATTTGATGCATTGATCGACAAGATTATCCCCGATATCTTGGGTAAAACGGCCGAAGCGGTAGTCAATGAGATGGTTACCGGCGCCGCGGAATACACGGCCAACAACCCGATACCGATTTCCTCGATTCAGGCGATCGGCGGATTGTATCAAATATTTGCTAAACGACTGGATCCGTGTTCGCCGCTTGGCGCCCCACGGATTGCGCTGCAGGATGTTGTCAAATTGATCAACCCCAAGACGGGCCGAAACTATACAAGTAACGAAGCCGAAAACAAAGTTGACAAAATGTGCAAGCTGCTCAAGAAACTAAAGGACAAATTGAATGCAGTAAAAGCGCTGCAGGACAAGCAGGGGAAGAAATAGCGGGCTTAACGGAATAATAAAAAATTGTAAACAGGAGAATCACGTGCCAGTTGAACGGGCTGCACTCTTTATGCGTCCAACCTCAGCATTCATTTTCCCCGCCACCATATAAAACATCATTTTATAATCAGAAATAAATGACCAAAAAGGATACTTAAAACTCGCCGGCTTATTCTTTTCAATAACGAAATGCGAAAACCAAGCGAATGCATAACCGACAACAAAAGAAAGCGGGATATAAAAGTAAGCGCCGATCCACAAAAACCAGATAAGCAGGCCGATTCCGAGTCCGGTGCCGAAGAAATGCAGATACCGGGTCATCGGACGGCTGTGTTCCGAAACATAGTGGTCCCAAAACTCAGAGTATTCGGTTATTCGCTGCTGATTGTCTTTCATTTTTTTCGGCTCCGGCAAAGACAAAAACTATTTGAAACCTATCTAGTTCATTCACTAGATCTTAAGACTTACCGCTTCAGGTTTCAATTGAGCGCGGGTTTTTTCCTTATCGTACATTCTTATGTTTTTCGCCCATCCGAGTTTTTCAAAGATACGGATCGTGATCCAGTTCAGGTCAAACTCATACCATTTGATGCCGTGCCGGGCGGAAGATGGTAATGCGTGATGATTATTATGCCACCCTTCACCAAACGTCAAAATGGCTACAAACCAGTTGTTTCTGGAATTATCATTGGTCTCATAGCGGCGCGTCCCAAAAAGGTGCGCCAATGAATTCACAAACCAGGTGGTATGCCATCCGAATATCACCCGGACAACGACGCCCCACAAAACTGCTCCCCACCCGCCGACTGCAAACAGCACGATCGCCGAAAGAATAATCGGCGCATAAAAATACTTGGCGATCAATTGGTGTCCGGGGTCTTTTAGTAGATCCGGAACGTACCGATCAGAAGTCGCTTGATCGTGATCTTGCGCCGTTCCTCGAATGATCCAGATCATATGGGCCCACCAGAATCCGGGTGCTGTTGAATGCGGATCCCGTGCGGTCTCAGTATATTGGTGGTGAATCCGATGGGTGGCAACCCACTTAAACGGCTCGCTTTGAAGCGACATCGTTCCAAGTACGGTCAGAAAATATTCCAGCCACTTCGGTGACTTAAAACTCCGATGTGTCAGCAGTCGATGATAACCGAGTCCGACTCCAAGGCTCCCGACGATCCAGTTTCCCACAAGCATGATCGCGAGATTGGTCCACGAAAACATAAAAAGTGCCGGAATCAAGAGAATATGGAAAGACGAGATTATAGCGAGATCACGCCAATTGATACGCTCAACGGCGCCCGCAGGATTTTCTGGTATTTGCATTGATAATTTCTTGTTAAAGTTAGTTCGAGACCTATAGAGGATATCAGATATCTTTGGAAGCTATTGTAATAGTTATGTATTTGGGGGCAGCGGCAGTCTTAAAAGGATTGCAACAAAATATTGCGGGTCAATCCGCTTCGAAACTTGAGTATTTACTCAAGGTTTTCATTTTCCTGCGCAAAAAGCCGCCCGAACACCTCACCGGAAACAGGCTCTACCTTGGCAAGCGCCATATTTTCTAGCACGTGTTCTTCGGAGCTCATTCCGACCAATGCCGTTAGAACGCCGGGGGTCGAACGGACAAACTGCAAACTCGTTTGGGCGTCGGTGGTCAATTTACCAAGCGTTTCCCGGATGTAAATTGGAACGTTTTGAGCTAGCTGGCCCTGTAGAATACTCCCGCTGATCATAACCGAGACACCCAGATCACTTGCCGCCTGAATGGTCGAGACCGCGTTCCCATTGGCCGACTGATTGGGCACCAGATAAGCCTCCGGCATCGCCAAATTGTGTGGCAGTTGAATAAATTTAAACCCGTGGTCGTCGCCGCCGACCTGCCTGGCGATCTGAACAAATCGTTCAAGCGAATGGTAACCTCTCTGGTCAGGTGTGAGACGAAAACCGTTCCAGGTCGCAACGCCGTAATAATTCAACTTCCCGTTCTGTTTCACTTCTTCCATTTTCTCAAATGCCTTTGCGATCCGTGCCTCAAAATTGGGCTTGTCTATCTCCCCGAGCTGCGATTCGGGATTATGTATGTAAAACAAATCAAGTGCGGCAATCCCAATATTAGCCAGCGACTGGCTGATCTGCGACTCGAGATACGCGGGAGTCATACAATGGCTTCCGCCCACCAGATCTTCACTTCCGGCGATACCCTTGGCTACAAAGTTTTTCTCGAAATACTCTCCGACATCGGAAGGGGGCTCGCCGTCGAATGGTAAAAACCCGCCTTTGGTGCAAATAAATAGTTCCTCTCTGCCGATCTCTTCCATCTCCGCCAACGCCCTTCCTATACTTCGTTCGCTACGCTGGAATCGATAATTCGATGCAGTATCGATTACGTTGCCGCCTGCTTCGATGTACCGTAGGATCGCATTTTTATATTTTTCGTCGGTAGCGTCATCCCAGTTACCGAGATATGTCCCGATTCCAATTGAAGAAAGCTGAAGTCCAAGTGCGTTGCGAAAATGTCCTTCAGCAAGATCATCGAAACGATCTTTAAAATGAGCGGTCCCGGTTGAAGTGGCAAAGCGAGTCTGATCCATAAAAATGATAATGAAGCCTCTAAATTTAAGGCTCAAGAGAGATTGGAAAAAATATAATTCGGTTACGTCTTTCGGGAAATTATCTTCGCAACTTCTTCTAATCCCGCAGCGTCGATCTCAGAAAAATCATTGAGGCGTTGGCTGTCGGCATCCAGCACCCCGAAAATCTCACCCGTGCGGTCAAAAACGGGAACCACGATTTCTGATTTTGCCGCCGAACTGCAAACGATGTGTCCCGGAAATTCATCCACATTCGGAACGATCACCGTTTCCCCGATTTGGTAACAATGACCGCATACACCGTTCCCAAAATCGATTCTCGTGCATGCGAGCGGGCCCTGAAACGGCCCGAGAACGAGTTGATTCTCTTTTACTAGATAAAAACCCACCCAAAGAAAATCAAATGCTTCCTTTAGAACGGCTGCAACATTGGCCAGATTGGCAATGAGATCGGATTCCGCTTCAACCAACGCTCTTATCTGTGGGGCAAGTTCTCCGTAAATCGTATGACGGTCTGCGGATTTTGAA